>PLRW01000240.1 GCA_003164955.1 Actinomycetota bacterium | reverse complement strand
GCCCTGACCGCCGGGGGACACGCGGTGCGAGGTCTCCCGTTACCTCCCCGGCGCTGCCTATACCGGAGACGCGGCGCAGGGCGGTCTGTGGTTCACGCCCAGATAACGGGCACTGCTCACGGGCACCGCTCACGGGTCCTGGCCGGGAGCGCCCGCACCTGTCGCGGGTGCCCTAGAAGATGGCGACGATGGTCGCCCCGGCCAGGGCCAGCATGACCGCGGCGGCCCCGCGGCTGAGCCACTTGACCGGGATCACCTTCAGCAGGCCGCGGCCGCCGATGATGGCCAGGGCCGCCGCGACCCACAGGGCGGCCACCGCCCCGAGGCCGACCGAGAGCGGATCGTGGTACTTGGCGGCCAGGTTGGCCGTCATGATCTGGGTGAGATCACCGAACTCGGCGGCGAAGACCACCGCGAAGCTGGTCGCGGCGACGGGCAGGAACGTCCGCCGCGCGCGGTGGTCCTCCATGTACGCGTCGGCATCCGCCGGCCTCTGCCGCAGCAGGAGGACCGCTCCGGCGACGAACAGCAGGGCCACGACGATCTGCACCGGCTTGTGCGGCAGCAGGCTCAGCAGGCCGCCGGCCGTCACCGCGAGCGCGACCTGGATGACGAACGCGACGGCGGCGCCAGCGAACACGTACCCGGGCCGGGAACGGCTGCCCAGCACGAGGCAGGCAATGATCGTTTTATCCGGGAGCTCGGCCAGCAGGATGATAAGGAACGACGTGACGATGGCGGTGAGGCTCACCCGCGACGCCCCTATCAGCTCGGGCCGCCCGGCGGATATGGGAACTCCTCCGGCGCGGCAGCTCATGACATCCTCGCTGCGGCCGAAGGTCTCACTCAGGCGCCTTTGCCCCCGGGCACCGGGCCCGCGTCAGGCGGGCCGAGATTGTCGGCGTCCCGGCGATGGAGCTACTCCCCTTCGCTCCGCTAATTCTACCCACCGGCGGTCGGGAATAACGACCCTCTCCCTCATATTCGCGCAGCAGATCGGCCGCGGTGCACACGCTGACGTGCGGCCGCTGCGCCTGCGCCGCAGCAGACGGCCTCAGTCGCGAGCGCCGCCGACCCCGCTCCCGTGGCGCGGCGGTAGCGGGAGGAAACCGCTGGTCCGCGCCATGTACTCGGCGTAGCCCGGGCGATCCGCCATCCGCTGGCCGGTCAGCCGCGCGCCGGTCCCACGGACCAGGACGTACGTCATCAGCACCGGGGATATCACCGCGACCAGGCCGAGCCAGCTGCCGATGCTCATCACGAACAGCCCCCACCACATGCACGCGTCGCCGAAGTAGTTGGGATGGCGGGTGTAGCGCCACAGGCCGCGGTCCATGACCATGCCGCGGTGGGCCGGACCGGACTTGAACCGGGCCAGCTGGGCGTCGCCCACGGACTCGAAGACGAAGCCGGCCAGCCAGATGACCCCGCCGATGATCGTCACCGCGGTCAGCCGGGCCGGCTCGACCATACCGGCCATGATGGGGAGGCACGCCAGCATGAGGACGAGCGCCTGGGTCAGGTAGACGACCCGGAGCGCGTACAGGTCGGGATGGCCGCGAGCCTTGTCCAGCAGGTCACGGTAACGGGGATCCTCGCCCTGGCCGCGGCTGCGACGGCCGGTGAAGACGGCCGCTCACGCCGCCGCCGATGACCGCGACCCGTCGTCCGGTCACGCTGGACGCAGGCGACAACGTGACCACCTCCCGCAGTTGATTCCCACATCACGCACGCAGTACACGCCAGCGTGTGATGGCACCAAGGACCCCCCATCTGCTCTGTCTCCGCGGTGCATGCGAAGCGAGCAGGCGGGCGGATTGGCCCTGTTGGCCAGGCTTAGAGAGACATGTCGACGATCGGGGCGGTGGTGGGCCTCAGGGTGCCACCGGCCGGTTCCACGGTGACGCCAAGCTTGTAGCCGGCGGCCAGCCCCGCCGCCACGACCGGATCGGTGTGCCCGTTCTGCGCCCCGCCGAGCAGGCCGGATGGCCTGGCGACGGACGGCCCCAGCAGCCACAGCTCGTAAACCTTGGACGCGGGCAGGGCGGGCAGCCCGGAGGTCACAACGACCAGCTTCCCCTCGTGCGGCGAGACGATGGCGGTGACGGCACCACCGTGGGAGGTCCCGCTGCTGACCAGATGGGCATCGGAGGCGGCCAGCACCGCCGCGAGCGCGTGGTTATGCGCCTCGGCGCTGGTGAGCTGGCTCCGGATGCTATTGAGCTGGTCCTGGGCGCTGTTCTGGTTGACCCCGAACACCACGGCGGCGGCCACGCTCAGGGCCGCGACGGCCACGGAGAACCGGGGAATCCATACGCGGCGCGCCCGGCGGCTGACGGCCCGCCGCGCGGGCGTCTCGCCGGTGAGCGGCGGCAGCTGCCGGGTCCGCTCGGCCAGGGCCAGGACCTGTTCGCGCATCGCGGCCGGCGGCCGCTCGGCCGTGGCCATGGCGAGCCGCGCCGCCGTCTCGCGCAGGCCGCGGACCTCTGACAGGCACGAGGGGCAGCGGTCCAGGTGGCGCTCGAACTCGCCGAGTTCCTCACCCTCGAGCGCGTCGAGAGCGTAGCTGCCGGTAAGGGTATGCAGATCATGCCGCTGAAACCTCACCAGCTCACCTCCATGCAGTCGCGCATCCGGATCAGCCCGTCCCGGATCCTGGTTTTAACGGTGCCGAGCGCGACGCCGAGGAGCTTCGCGACCTGCGGATAGCTATAGCCCCCGTAGTAGGCGAGCTTGACGGACTCTCGCTGTACCTCGGTGAGCCCGTCCAGGCAGCGCCGGGCACGCTGGCTCTCGAGGTTGGCCTCAACGGCGTCCGCTACGTCGTCGGGCCCGCTGACCGGGTCCGGTGCCACCTTCTGCTCCCGCTGGGCCGCAGAAGTCTCGGACCGGACCCGGTCAACCGCGCGGCGGTGGGCGATGGTCATCGCCCACGACATAGCGCCGCCCTTCGCGGCGTCGAACCTCGACGCCGTTCTCCACACCTCCAGCAGCACCTCCTGCGCGACCTCCTCCGACTGCGACGGGTCCCGGAGCACCTTCTTGATCAGTCCGAAGACCGGAGCGCTGAGAGCGTCGTAGACGGTTTCGAACGCAGCATGATCGCCGCGCGCCACGCGAACCAGGAGACCCTCCAGGTCCTGGTCCCTCCCCTCCTCGGGACCAGGACTCAGACGGGGCTGCCGCATGCGGGGTGTATCCATGACCCTCATTCGGAGCAGATGGCGAAGTGGATGGGTCAAAAATTAAGCCAATCTGCGGCCGGGTTGGTTCCGAATCTGCATCGTGATGACGAGGCGGAGCCTAATGAGTACCCGGAGCCGACCAGCGCGTAATGCGGGAGGCCGGCCACGCCGGGCGCCCCGGCGCGCAGATGGCCCCCATCAGCGACGATACGGCGCTGCGGGCCGGCTGGGCACGCTGGCGTACGGCGTGGTCTCCGGTCTGCTGGCCGGAGCGGTGGCGCTGGGCGTGGCCGAGCTGATCTCGGGGATCACCGGGCCGCAGGGCGGCCCGGTGGTGGCGGTCGGCGGTGCGGCCATCGACATGACGCCGATCCCGGTCAAGGACTTCGCGATCGCGCATTTCGGCTCGCACGACAAGACCGCGCTGATCACCGGCATCCTGGTCCTGCTGGCCGTGTTCGCCGCGGTGATCGGGGTGCTGGCCCTGCGCTGGCTCGCGGCCGGGCTGGCCGGGCTCGCGGTTTTCGGCGTGCTCGGCATCAGCGCCGCACTGACCCGGCCCACCGGTGGGGCCACCGACGTCCTGCCCACGCTGGCCGGCGTCGCCGTCGCCGCGGTGGTCCTCGTCGTGCTGGTCCGCACGGCCACGACCAGATGGCGAGGCGCCGTGCCCGCAGACACCGCGCCTACAGACACCGCGCCCGCCGAAACGGGGGCCGCGGACGCGTGGGCCAAAGACAGCGGCGTGGCCGCAGCAGCGGTCACGCCGTCCAGCGCGACGGCCCGCGAGGTCCGGCCGGGCAAGACACTGGTCGTCGGTCACTGGCGCCGGCGCCGCTTCCTGGCCGTCAGCGCCACGGCCGCCGTGATCGCGGCGGCAGGCGGCGGGATCGGCGACCTCCTGCTGCGCCGGTTCAATGTGACCGCATCCCGGGCCCAGGTGCGGCTGCCCGCCGCCGCCCAGAAGGCCGCGGCGGTCCCGGCCGGAACCGAACTGCAGATCGGCGGGATCAGCTCGTTCTACACGCCGAACAGCAGCTTCTACCGGGTCGACACCGACCTGGTGGTGCCGCAGGTATCGCCGGACCAGTGGACGCTGAAGATCGGCGGCATGGTCGGCCAGCCGGTCGAGCTCTCCTTCGCGGACCTGCTCCGGCAGCCGCTCACCGAGGCCGACATCACCATCGTCTGCGTGTCCAACGAGGTCGGCGGGCCGTACGCGGGCAACGCGCGCTGGCTCGGCGTGAGCCTGCCCGCCCTGCTCCGCCGGGCCGGGATCCGGCGGGGCGCCGATCAGGTGCTCAGCACCTCGGTGGACGGCATGACGATCTCCACGCCGGTGTCGGCCATCATGGACGGCCGCAACGCGCTGCTGGCGGTCGGCATGAATGGGCAGCCACTGCCGGTCGAGCATGGCTTCCCCGCGCGGATGATCGTGCCCGGCCTGTACGGCTACACCTCCGCGACCAAGTGGGTCACCTCGCTGGAGGTGACGACGTTCGCCAGACAGCAGGCCTACTGGACCCAGCGCGGGTACGCGCAGCAGGCGCCGATCAAGACCGAATCACGGATCGACGTGCCGAAGCCGCTGACCCGGGTCGCGGCGGGCCGGGTCCCCGTGGCGGGGGTGGCGTGGGCTCCGCAACGCGGAATCTCGGCGGTGGAGGTCAGCGTGGACAACGGCCCGTGGCGGCCGGCCCGGCTGGCCGCGGCCGACGGGATCGACACCTGGCGGCAGTGGGTGTGGGACTGGGACGCCACTCCCGGGCTGCACCAGCTGCAAGCGCGCGCGACGGACGGCACCGGCGCGACGCAGACCGACCGCCGGACTGGGGTGTTCCCCAGCGGTGCCACCGGCTGGGACTCGGTGGTGGTGACCGTGACCTGATGACCGCCGGGCCCTCCCGGGCCATACGCAGCACATCAAGAGAACCGCAGTCAGATCTCAAGGAGAAATCGTGAAGAGTCGCATTCTGGCCGTATCCGCCGTCGCCGCTGGGCTCGCCTTCGGTGGCGCCGCCTGCAGCAGCACCGGGAGCACGTCAGCCTCATCCTCGCCGGCGCCGTCGTCGGCCGCCTCGTCGGCATCCGCGGCGCCCGCCGCCGGCGGGTCAAGCGCGTCCGCCATGCCGTCCGGATCCACCGCGTCGGCCGACTTCGGTACGGGCTGCGCATCGGTGCCGAAGTCCGGTGCGGGCAGCTTCAGCGGGATGTCCACGGCGCCGGTCGCCACCGCCGCCTCCGCCAACCCGGTCCTGTCCACGCTCGTCACCGCGGTCAAGACGGCCGGCCTGGTCGACACGCTGAACTCCGCGTCGAACATCACCGTGTTCGCGCCGGCCAACTCGGCCTTCGCCAAGATCCCGGCGGCCACGCTGAAGACGGTGCTGGCCAACAAGGCCGAGCTCACCAAGATCCTCACCTACCACGTCGCGTCCGGCCGCTACACCCCGGCCGAGCTCGCCGCCGGCAAGCCGATCAAGACCCTGGAGGGCTCGACCGTCACGCCGGCCATGATGAACGGCTCGTACACGATTAACGGCGCCGACGTGGTCTGCGGCAACGTGCAGACCGCCAACGCCACCGTCTACATCATCGACACGGTCCTGATGCCGAAGTCGTAGGTATCCAGTTCCGCCACAACGGCGCCGGCCCGGGCTCATGAGCCGGGCCGGCGCCGTTCCGCGTCGGGGCCTGGCGGGGGTCGGGGCCCTCCGCGCGCCGGGACCGTACCGCCCGTATTTGCTGTTTCGCCGACGTCGCCGGAACACGCCGGCGGGATCAGCGGGGGATCCGGGCCAGCATGACGGTGACGTCGTCGTCGTGATGCAGTGACTCGATCAGCGTGTCGCAGGTGCCGGCCAGGTCGCCGTGCTCGCCCGAGATCGCGGCGCGCAGCGCCAGGATGCCGCGCTCGAACGAGAGGGTCCGGCTATCCACCAGGCCGTCGGTATACAGCGCCAGGACCGCGCCCGGCGGAAGCTTGATCCGGATCTGGCCGAAGAGGCCGGTGCCCAGGCCGATCGGCATGCCCGCGGGCAGCGCCGGGACGTATGTCCGCCCGTCCGGCAGGGCCAGCACCGGCGCAAGGTGACCGGCCAGGGACATGGTGCAGGACCCGTCCGCGGGGTCGACGACCGCGTACACGCACGTCGCGCACGTGCCATTGGACAGCGCCGAGGCACTTCGATCGAGCCGCCGCATCATCTCGACCGGCTCCAAGTCGAGATCGGCCAGCGTGTGCGCGGCGGCGCGCAGCTGGGCCAGGAGCATCGCGGCCGCGGGCCCGTGTCCCATCACGTCGCCGACCACCAGTCCGGTCCTCATCCCGGGCAGCGTGACGATGTCCCACCAGTCACCGCCCACCACTTCACCGGGAGCGGGGGTGGAACGCCAGGCCACCTCGACCAGGTCCGGAACGGGCGGCGGCACCAGGACCAGGCTCTGCTGCAGCGCCCGGCTGTCCGGCCGGTGCCGGGCGAACTCGGCGGCGTGCGCGATCCCGGTTCCCGCGCGGCGCGCCAGGTCGGCGATGACCGCGATGTCGGCGTCGCTGAACGGGCCGCGCGCGTCAGCGCGCGAGGTCACCAGCATGCCCGTCACCTCACCGCCGGCCGTGAGCGGTACCGCGAGGAACCAGGGGTGGTGGGAGAGAAGCTCCCGGCCCGCGGGGCGGATCCGCTTGAGTGTCACGCTGTCCGGCCCGCTGAATACCTGCGGAATGCCCTGGGACAGGCAGTCGCCGTAGGGTGAATCCGCCTGGAAGGCAAACACCTCGCCCGCGGGCAGCACGCTCTCGGCCGGGTGGCCGTCGCGCTCGACAAACCGGCTGGCGAGCCTGCGCGTGACCACCTGGCCGCTGTTCCCGCCATGCCCGCGTTCCAGGACGAAGACCGCTCCGCCGTCCGAGAGTTTCGGCACGATGATCTCCAGCAGGAGCCCGGCGACGTCGCCCACCTCCAGGCTGACTCCCCGCCATCGCCGGTCCGTGTCCGGTGCCGCGCCCCCGGCGCGGCCGGAAAGGCCGGCCATTACGGATCGCCTGGTTTGCGCGCCACCCCGCCGAGCGTGTCGACGTGAACGGCGGGGAACGGCGCCGGATCCGGCCGCCACTCCGGCACGGGCACGATGCCGGGCGGCAACAGGTCCAGCCCGTCGAAGAAGCCCGCGATCTCCGCGGCACTACGGAGCTGGTACGGTACCGCCCCGGTTTCGGCGTAGCTCTCGGCCGCGGCGATATGGGCGTCGCCCACCCGCGCGCTGTCCGCGAGGGCCAGGTAGCTGCCGGGCGGGAGCGCGTCCAGCAGGCCGCGCACCACCGCCCGGGCCGTACCGTAGTCGCTGATGTGGCCGAGCACCCCGATCAGCAGCAGCGCCACCGGCCGGGTCAGGTCCAGCGTCCGGGTGGCCGCCTTGAGGATGTCGTCCGGGAAGCGCATGTCGGCGTCGATATAGTCACACGCGCCCTCCGGGCGGCTGGTGAGCAGCGCGCGGGCGTGCGCGAGCACGAGCGGGTCGTTGTCGACGTATACGATCCGGCATTCCGGCGCGACGCGCTGGGCGATCTCGTGGGTGTTGTCGACGGCCGGCAGGCCGGTCCCGACGTCCAGGAACTGGCGCACCCCGGCCTCGCCGGCCAGGTAACGAACGGCCCGGGCCATGAAGTAGCGCCCGGCCCGCGCGGTATCTACGATGCCCGGGTAAATCTCGCGGTAGGTGTCCCCGGCGGCGCGGTCGACCGGATAATGGTCCTTGCCGCCCAGCCAGTAGTTCCAGATCCGGGCCGAATGCGGCACGGTGGTGTCGATCTTCTGGGACGACGGCACCTCACGCGCGGGACGGTCCTCGGTCACGGTGAAACTCCCGATCGGCTGACAGGGCCCTGTTTCAGCAGCCCGCAAGGCGGCCTACCCCGCCGGTGGAATTTATGGGTCGATCTATCTGGGTAATGCCCAGTTCGGACCTATCAGCTGGCGTTTTCTCGCTCACCGGTATCCGCCCCCGCCCGCCATCCTGGCCCCATCCGGCTAGCGACTTTATTCGCTCCAGTCAATTGTAACGGGTGAAATCCTGCCTCGTGCACCACGTTATTACTGCCTGCAACCGATTGCGAATTTTCGGCCGGAGTTCCCCTCATTAGTCATTATTGTTTCCTTGCCCGATTCGGGGAGAACGACGCGCGGCATCCGGGCACGGAGGTGATCAGGACAGCTGCGGCAGGACCTCGGCGGCGAGGCGCTCCATCTGCACGGCCTGGTCGAAAAGCGCGGTGAGCAGGATCATCCCGGCCCCCGCGCCGGCCACCTCGCGCAATCCTTGCGCGCAGGCGTCCGGCGGCCCGAGGACCGTGACCGGGAGCAGGCCCGACCCGAATGCGCTGCCGTAGACGTTGACCAGCGCGGCGGCCATCCGCTCCCGCGCGCGCCCAGTGTCTTCGTCCACCGCGATGTAGACGCGCTTAGCCACCGGGAATTCCGCCGGGCCACTGTCATCGGGCTTGGCATCGGGCTTGGCAACAGGCTTGGCATCGGGCTTGGCGCCGTGCTCCGCCAGCGCGGCCCGCAGCACCTGCACCTGCTCGGCGAACCGGGCGGTGGTCGTCGACCCGGCGCCGAAGAATCCGTCGGCCACCCGGGCCGCCCGCCGCACCGCGGCCGGCGCGCTGCCGCCGATCCACAACGGCGGGTAGGGCTTCTGGAAGGGCTTGGGCTCCATCGTCGCGCCTTTGAGCTGCCAGAACCGCCCGTCCAGGGTGGCCTCCGGCTCGGTCCAGCACGCCTTCATCACCTGGATCCCCTCGGTGAAGCGGGACACCAGGTGATCCGGGCCGATGCCGAATGCCGCGAACGGCCGGCCGTGCCCACCGGTGCCGAACCCGATCTCCAGCCGGCCCCGGCTGAGCTGGTCCAGCGTGGCCAGGCTTTTGGCCAGCTGAACGGGCTGGTGCAGCGGGCTCACGAAGACCGAGCAGCCGATCCGCAGGCGAGAAGTGCACGCGGCGGCGAACGTCATCGTTTCCAGCGCGCCCAGTTGCGGCCAGGGGCCCAGGACCTGCTCCTGCGTCCAGGCGCTGTCGAAACCGAGTTCCTCGGCGCGTCTCGCGTAGGCGGCGAAGGCATCCGGGTCGAAGGCGCCGTCGGAACATTCCTGCGGAAGGGAGATTGCGAACTTCACGCGACTGACGATAGCCCGGCGGGATGGGCGGCTGCCCCGGTACCGGCCCCTGTCCGGTACCGGGGTTTACCGCGTCCCGGTCAGACGCTCTTCTGGTAGGAGCGGAACGTGGCCACCGAGAGAGTTACGCACACCACGGCCAGGGCCAGCAGGCCGCCGCCGCGGAGGGCCACCCCGGCCCAGTCGGTACCCGTGCTCAGCGCCATCCTGCCCGCCTGCACCGCCCAGTTGAGCGGGTTGCACTTCGCGATGCCCTGCATCCAGCCCGGCATCAGGGTGGCGGGCAGGAACGCCGAGGACAGGAAGGTCAGCGGCAGCATGAAGAAGACATTGATCCCGATGATCGCCTCGCGCTGGCGCACTAGCATGCCGACCGTGTTCGACAGCGCGCCGAAGACCGCGCCGATCAGGATCGACGCGACGATGACGACCGCCGCCCCGGCGGCGCCGCCCGGGTAGCGCGCCCCGCCGGCCAGGCCCAGGACCAGGATGATCACAGTCTGGACGGTGGTAGTGACGGCCTGCTCGACCACGTTGGCGTTCATCAGCGCGACCCGGCGGGCCGGCGAGACGAGGAACCGGTTCAGCGTGCCCCGGTCGATCTCCTCCATCGAGTTCATGCCGGCCCACATGTTGCCGTTCATCGCGCTCATCGCGACGATGCCGGGGATCAGGTAGGCGAGATAGGAGGCGCCGGCCCCGAACCCGGGGATATCGACGACCTTGCGGAACAACTGGCCGAACAGGAACAGCCAGATCACCGGCTGGACCAGCCCGACGGCGATGAACGCGGGCTGGCGTATCACCGCGTGCAGTTTCCGCCCGGACAGGTACCACGTGTGGCGCAGGGTGATGCCGAGACGNNGGATGTGGTCATGACTGGTTCGCCTCCCGGGCGGTCTCGGCGGACAGGCCCGCTGTATAGCGGCGCCCGGTGTGCCGCAGGTACACGTCGTCCAGCGACGGCCGGGCCACGGTGACGGCCGCCGCGGGGGCACCCGCCCGGTCCAGCGCCGCGAGGATGCCCGGCACGGCGGCCGCGCCGTCGTCGCTGCGGGCGCTGATGTTGCGGCCGGAGACGCGCAGGTCCCGGACGCCCGGCAGGTCGCCGAGGGCGCGCTCGGCCCGGGACGGCGCGGAGTCCGGGGCCAGTTCCAGGTGCACGGCGTCGCCGCGCAGGTCGCCCTTCAGTTCGTCCGGCGTGCCCTCGGCCACCACCCGGCCCTGGTCCACGATCGCGAGCCGGGCGGCCAGCCGGTCGGCTTCCTCCATGTAGTGCGTCGTGAGCAGGACGGTCATGCCCTCGCCCCCGGACAATCGGGCGATCTCCTGCCACATCGCGGTCCGGGCCTCCGGGTCCAGGCCCGCCGTGGGCTCGTCCAGGAACAGGATCTGCGGGCGGTGCACCAGGCCCAGGGCCACGTCCAGGCGCCGCTGCATGCCGCCGGAATACGTCTTGACCAGGCGCCCGGCCGCGTCGGCCAGGTCAAACCGGTCCAGCAGTTCGTCGGCGCGGGCCCGGACGGCCGCGCCGCGCATGCCGAACAGGTGGCCCTGCAGGATGAGGTTCTCCCGGCCGGTGGCCATCGGGTCGCTGCCGGACTTCTGCGCGACGACGCCGATCAGACGGCGGACCTGGTCCGGGCGCCTGAGCACGTCCAGGCCCTGCACGACGGCGGTGCCCTGGTCGGGCCGGGCCAGCGTGGTCAGGATCTTGATGGTGGTCGACTTGCCCGCGCCGTTCGGGCCGAGCAGGCCGAAGATCACGCCGCGCGGGACGGTAATGCTGAGCCCGTCCAGGGCGCGGACGCCCTCCCGGCGCCCGCGGACGGCGTACGTTTTTACGAGGCCGCTGGCCTCGATGGCGTTCCCCAGTTCGGCCGCCGGATGGCTGGCCGTCGGTGAGGCGTGGCTGGCCACGGTAGGTGACATGGCGGTACTGCTCCTCCGGTCGTTGGTTCGTGAGCGGCGCCCAACCGGCCGGCGGAGACATCCCGGGTAACCTGGGAGATGCCACATTGCCAGCCAACGGTTCGGCGGTGTCGCGGCCCCGGCCCGGTGCTCCGGATCTTGGCGGTGAGGGGGCACCAGCCGGGGTGTCTAAGGGTTCTTGCTGTCTCTTCGGGTGCTAGTCAGTCTCATCGACCTCCCGCTCCGCCTGTCCTGGCTGCTCCGCTTCTCCTGGACGGTCGGTCCGCCCCGGCGGCGGCGCGTGATAGGCCTCCCGCTGGATGAGCACCGCCTGATCGGCCTGAGCCCAGTCGGTGTCGGCCAGTTCGCCGGGGAACTCCCCCGTCTCGTGCCAGGCGCGCCAGAACTTGAGGTCCGGGAACGTACCGTCGGCCAGCTCCCGCATCAGGCCCCGCACCCACTCGGCCTCGGCCCGCTTCATGGCCAGCCCGTGCTCCGTCTCCAGCAGGAACAGGCGGGGCAGCCGATGGGCGACGGCATGGTCGACGACGCCGGTCGTGGCCGCGATCTCGATCTCCAGGACCTGCAGCCGCTCCGCGAGCAGCCCGGCCAGCTCATCGGGATGGATCACCGCGACCAGCGAGAGGGCCGAGGTGAAGATCGGGTACTCCTTGACCGGTTCGCTGATCAGCTCGCGAATCCGGTCCTCGAGCTCGCGCCGTCCGTCGTCGGTGAGCCGGTAGACGGTCCGTTCGGGGCGGTGCCCCGCGCGCACGGTGCCCTCCGCCTCGACGAAACCCTGCCGTTCCAGATTCTGCACGACGGTGTAGAGCGAGCCGTAACGGATCTTGATCGAGTCATCCTTGCCACGATGCTTCAGCAGCCGGGCGATCTGGTACGGATGCATCGGCCCGCCCATCAGCATGGCCAGCACGGCCAGGCCGAGCGGGTTCGTCAGCTTGCGCCTTCGTGCCATCGCCGTCGCGCCTCGCGTTCCGGGCTGGATCCTGTCACGTATATTCGGTTACGAGTATACGGAGATACGCCATCGCAATACAAGTTATATCGCGACTTAGGCTTGGCCACTAGAGTTATATCGCGAGTTTGGCTTTAGTCGCCGGAGCCGGCCCGTGGGAGGACCTAGGCAGCACCGACCCCGCGTTCCGGCACATCCGGCTGGACCCCCACGTCTGGCAGTAAGCCCCGAGCCGTCGGGGCCCGGCCCATCCGCCGGAACCATGGCCAGCCGATGAGCAGGACGCCGAGCACGAGGGACACGACGCCGGACACCAACGAGGCGGTATGGCCACGCTGCGGGACGGCGGCGGGCTGTTAATCCCGGACAGGCAGTGGCATCGCCCGCGAACCGGCCCGCTTCAGGGTGCCGATGATCGGGGCGGTCTCCACCGAGCGCACGCCGGGAAGGCCGGTCAGCCGGGTGGTGAGGTACTCGTAGAGGTGCCGGGTATCCCGGAACACGGCGCTGATGGCCAGGTTGGTGGGACCGGTCGTCGCGGCGGCGTACGGGACTTCCGGGTGCGCGGCTACCGCGCGGCCCGCCGCCTCGAGGTGGGCGGGGTCGACCGCGAGCCAGAGCATCGCGGAAACATTGACGCCGAGAAACGCATCGTCGATGTCGACGTCGAAGTACAGCAGCCCGGCCTGCTGCAGTTCGTCGATCCTGCGGCGCACGGTCGACTCGTGCCAGTGGGTGGCGGCGGTGAGCGCGGAGTTCGGTGTCCGGCCGTCGCGGGCCAGCTCGGCGAGGAGCAGATCGTCATCGGGGCGGAGGGCGACCTGGTCGCCGGCCGGCCGCTGCCGGGCCGGCGACTGCCGGGCCGGCTGCTCGCCGGGTAGCGCGTCCGGCGCGTCCGGGCGCAGCTTGGACAGCTGAGTGACGGACAGCGCGTTCGCTATCCCCTGCCATTCGACCGGGCTGAACACATGCAGGACCGAGTGGGCGGTGATCTGCACCACCCGGCGGCTGCCAGGCAGGCCGCGCAGGAAGAGCGCGTTGCGCTGCTCCGGGGTGCGGGCCTGGAGGCCGCAGACGATCTCGGTTCCGCCGGAGAACAGGCGAACCCAGCGGGTATCGGGCCGGCGCGCCAGCGTGGCCGCGATCGCGTCGGCGCTGCCCGGCGTGGCCTGCAGCCGGACCAGCCAGTCCACCCATCCCGCGCGCGGCCCGTTCACGATGCCGTGGACGCGCAGCCCGGCGGTCTCACTGAGGCGCCGGTAGCGCCGGGCGATGGTCTGGTCGGAGACCCCGACCGCCTCGGCGAGCACGCGGTAGGGCGCCCGCGGCGCGGCCGTGAGGGCGTGCACGAGCTGCCGGTCAACCTCGTCCAGGTGATCTATTTCCACGGATATGAGCCTACTGAAGTCGAGATCCGGCACAACCCCCGGCATATCCGGGTCAGCTGTCCAGTAATAGGCACGATGGGTGGCAGCCGACCATGGAGGGAAGTGCGCAATGGACAAGAAGTGGTGGACGCTGGCGGCGGTCTGCACGGGGACTTTCATGCTCCTGCTCGACGTCACCATCGTCGTCGTCGCTCAGCCCGCGATCCAGAGCGGGCTGCACGCGGGGTTCAGCGACGTGCAGTGGACCCTGGATGCTTACGCCCTGACCCTCGCCACCCTGCTGCTGACCTCCGGCGTGCTGGCCGACCGTTACGGCAGGAAGCTCCTGTTCCAGATCGGGCTGGCGGTGTTCACGCTCGGCTCGCTGCTGTGCGGCCTGGCCCGCGACCCGCTGATGCTGATCCTGTCCCGCAGCGGCCAGGGGATCGGCGGGGCGATCATGTTCGCCACGTCGCTGGCGCTGCTGGGAAACAGCTTCCGCGGCCGGGACCGCGGGATCGCCTTCGGCGTGTGGGGCGCGGTCACCGGCGTGGCCACCGCCCTCGGCCCGGTGCTCGGCGGCGTGATCACCACGGACTGGTCCTGGCGCGGCATCTTCCTCATCAACGTGCCCATCGGCGTGCTCGCCTTCGCGGTGACCGCCTGGCGGGTCACCGAATCCCGTTCACCGCACCCCGCGCCGCCCGACTGGGCCGGTTTCGCGCTGCTCACCGCCGGGCTGGTGAGCCTGGTCTACGGCCTGATCCGGACCAGCGGAAACAGCTGGTCGGACCCCGGCGTCATCGCCTGCCTGGCCATCGGGACGGCCGGGCTGGCCGCGTTCGCCGCCGTGGAGCGGGTCGTCGCGCACCCGATGTTCGACCTGTCGCTGCTGCGCATCCCCACGTTCACCGGCGGGGCTATCGCCGCTTTCGCGATGAACGGCTCGCTGTACGCGGTACTGCTGTACCTGGTGCTCTACCTGCAGGACATCCTCGGCTACTCGGCACAGGACGCCGGCCTGCGGCTCGCCATCATCACCGTCGCCCAGCTGATCCCGTCCATCATCGCCGGGCGGCTGAGCGAGCACGTGCCGGTCCGCTGGCTCATCGGCCCGGGCCTGCTGCTCGTCGGCGTCGGCCTGATCCTCATGGCAGGCCTGTCCGGCGGCAGTTCCTGGACGCACCTGCTGCCGGGATTCATCGTCGCCGGCCTCGGCGGCGGGCTGGTCAACCCACCGCTTGCCTCCACCGCCATCGGCGTCGTACCCTCCCCGCGGGCCGGGATGGCATCGGGCGCCAACTCCACGTTCCGGCAGGTCGGCATCGCCGCCGGCATCGCGGCGCTGGGCTCGATCTTCACCGCCGCGATGCAGCACCACCTGGCCAGCGTCCTGCCGTCATCGCTCGCGGGCTCTGCCGGGTCCATGGTGACCATGGTGCGCCAGGGATCGATCGGGCAACTGCTCGCCTCGCTGCCGCCTTCGTCCCGTGCGGCCGCCAGCGCCGCCCTGCGGTCGAGCTTCGCCGCCGGGCTCAACGACCTGCTGTACGTGACCGCCGCCCTCGCCCTGGCCGGGGCCGTCAGCGCCGCACTGCTCATCCGCGGCAAGGACTTCGTCCGCGCCGGCCGTGAGCACGCGGCCACCGCGCCCGCCGCGAACGGGCACGGCACCGTCGAGACGGTACGGCAATAAGCCGGCACCATCAGGTCACAGCCAGGGCTATGGCGTGCAAGGCCAGCCCTACGCCCGCCCCCACCACCGTGCCGTTGACGCGGATGTACTGCAGATCGCGCCCTAGGAGCAGTTCCAGCTGGCTCGACGTCTCGGCGGCGTCCCACCGCTCGATCGTCCCCGTGACCAGGCCGGCCAGCTCGTCGTGGAACTGATCGGCGAGTGCCCTGGCTCCTGATTCGACCACACGCGCGAGGCCGTCGGCGAGACGGCGGTCTGACCCGAGGCGCCGGCCGGCCGCTACCAGCGCATCGGCCAGCCGACGGCGCAGCTCAGACTCCGGGTCGGCCGCCTGAGTCCGCAATGCCTCCTTGGCCTTCTGCCACAGCGACGACGACCAGTCCCGTAGCCCCTCGCTACCCAGAACATCCCGCTTGAGGCGCTCCCCGCGCTCGCGCAGCTCCGGGGATGTCTCGAGGCGGCCGGGGAGCCCGGCGATCCACTCCTCGAACTGACGCCGGGCTTCGTCGTCGGGATCGGCGGCCATCGCCGCCAGCTGCTGGCGCAGGCGGGTGTACAGGCGGTCGAAGACCAGCCGGTAAACCGCGTCGGGCACCCAGCGGGGTGACTCGGACTCGAACCGTTCACGAAGCTCCACGTGATGGTCGGCGAGATAACGGTCGACTCCGGACTGGATGACGTTGAACAACTCGGCGTGGTGGCCTCCCGCAATGATGACCCGCAGGGCCCGCGCAGCCAGCGGCGCCACCTCGACGGCATCGACCGCCCGGGTCAGTTCGGCGGTCAGCACCCGCTGGACATCCTCATCGCGGAGCGCCTCGGCCACCTTGACCACCAGATCCGCGGCGCGACCGGCGAAGCGGGCGGCGTTGGCCTCGTCGGCCAGCCAGGCGGCCAGGCGGGGAACGAGGCGAGCCGAGTGGACCCGCTCGGCCAGGACATCGGCGTTGAGGAAGTTCTCCTGAACGAACTGGCCGAGAGTGGCCGCGAACTGGTCCTTGCGCTCGACGATTATCGCGGTGTGCGGTATCGGCAGGCCCAGCGGACGGCGGAAGAGGGCCGTCACCGCGAACCAGTCGGCAACGCCTCCGACCATGGAGGCCTCGGCGCCGGCCTGCACGTAGCCGAGGAGGGTCCCGTGGACGCCGGCCACGGTCACGGCCACGAACAGAACCGTTACCCCCGCCAGGAGAGCGGTGGCCCGCCGGCGCGCGGCGGCCAGGCGGCGCGCCCGCACAGCCGGCGGCTCGGCCTTGAGCGTGGGTACCGGTGAAGCGGACATCGTTGCGGCAGATTCCTGAGCGGACCGTTGGTTCTGCTTCGGCTGGGCGACCAGAGATCGCTAGAAGATTTTGTTGACGATGTCGTCGCCGATCCCGAAGCCTGCGCCCGTCATGATCGCGCGACCGAATCCGCCGCTGAGGAACTGCTGCAGCATGCCACCGGACCCCTGCTGATATTGGGGCTGCTGGTATTGGGGCTGCTGNNGGTCAAGCAGCCACTCGCGGGCGTTCGGGTCGCCCGCGGCGGCAGCGGCCTGCAGCTTGCCGGCCAGCGTCTGGATCTGCGCTGCTGTCTGCTGTGCCTGCTGCTGTAGCTGGGCGTAGTTCTGGTCGACGGTCTCCGGATCCACGGGTCCTCCATCTGACGCGGCCTGACAGCGGTAGCGAGACCGATAGTAGCCGCCCCCGCACAGCGACGGCCGCGGGGTGCGGTCCGCGCTGACGCCAACCCGGGTGAGCTGCTCTCCCCGGGCGGAGGCCTGTCGCTGTCCCGGTCAGATCGGGTTGGCCTGCCACGCCGGCTCGAACAGATGTTTGACATTGGGATGGAGATCCGAGAGGGTTGAGATCACGTCATCGAATGCACGCCAGACCGGGAGGAGCCGATCGTGGGCCAGAAAACCGTCCGATTCAGCGACCTGAGCGGGCAGCTCATCACCGAGGACGACGCGCTGGCGCGCATCGTCGTGCATGACCACCCTGAGCTCGGGGACAGCCCGGTGGAAATTGAGGTGCTGACCGACGAGGCCAGGACCATTGAGAAGGCGGCGCTGCGGGTGGCCATCGTGGAGCTGCACCTTCCGGGCGAGGAGGAGCCACGCCGGGTCGTCGTCGACGCCGAGACCTTTGACGGGCTGGCGACCGACACGCCGATCAACGAGCTGCTGATCTCGGCTCGCCCGGCACGCCCGGCCCGCGCGGCGCGGCGGACTTCCCGGGCGAGCGCGGCCAGCACAGGAAGCACCGCGAGTACCGAAAGCACGGCGAGTACGGCGAGCACCGGGAGCACCGGGAGCACCGCGACCGCCAGCGACGGCGGACGGGTCAACTACGCGACGCTCGATCACGCCGGCGAGCCGCACAAGGGCAGGACCACCGACGCGGAGAAGCAGCTCGTCCGCGACCATTTCGAGGAGATCAACGACCGGCTCGTCGCCCAGGGCCTGCGCACGATCAGCCTGGCGGACCCCGAGCACGTCGAGCGTTACGGCCTGCGGGACCTGGCCAGTGAGCTCGTGGCCGGGCAGGAAGCGCTGCCGCTCAAGGAACTGACGAGCGAGCCCGCCGACGACATGCTGACCGACGAAGAGGACGTGACGGAGCTGGCCAGCTGAAAGGGCAGCTCTCCGGCTTGCCCGGACATCTTGTTACTCTGGAGTAGCAAAGGTGCACCGTCACTCGATGGTGGCGAGCTCGCCGGCTGAGGGCCGATTCTCCTGATCGAGCGTGGTGACCACGGCGAAGGACTCCGGCGGCATCTCAATGACGTGCCCCGCGTGGGTCACCTCCGCCGACGCCAGCAGGACGACGCCGACCGCCCGGTCCAGCCGGATGTTGTCGACCTCCCCGGCCAGGTTGACCGCCAGCCGGAGGGTGCCGCGGTGCAGGACCAGCCATCGCTCGCCGGGACCGGTTTCCACCGCGAACTGGTCCAGCCGAGGGTCGGCAAGCTCCGGATGCTGGTGCCGCAGCGCGATCAGCCCGCGGTAGAGCTCCAGCATGGCTCGGTGCTCCGGGGTGAACGGTTCCTTCCAGTCCAGCGTGCTCCGCTCGACGGTGGCCGGTGACAGCGGATCGGGGATCTCCTCGTCCCCCCAGCCGTGCGCCGCGAACTCCGCACGGCGCCCGTTACGCACCGTCTCGGCCAGGCCGGGGTCGGGGAAGGACGCGAAAAACTGCCAGGGGGTGCTCGCGGCCCATTCCTCGCCCATGAAGAGCATGGGCGTATAGGGCGAGCAGAGCACGATGGCCGCCGCACAGGCGATCCGGCCCGGGCGCACCGTCGCCGACAGCCGGTCACCCAGGGCCCGGTTGCCGATCTGGTCATGGGTCTGCAGGTAGCACACGAAGCGGCTGCCCGGGATCCGGCGCACATCCACCGGCCGCCCGTGGGTCCGGCCGCGGAACGACGACCACGTGCCGGCGTGGAAATATGCCGAACGGAGCGTGGTAGCGAGCGCTCCCGGTGCGGCGAAGTCCCGGTAGTAGCCCTGGGTCTCACCGGTCAGCTTCACGTGCAGCGCGTGATGGATGTCGTCGCACCACTGGGCGCCCAGCCCGTATCCGCCCGCTTCCCGGGAGGTCACCAGGCGAGGATCGTTCAGATCAGATTCGGCGATCAGGCTGAGCGGCCGCCGCACTCCGGCCGCCAGCGCGTCGGCCGTGGCGGCCAGTTCCTCCAGCAGCGGGATGGCGCGGCGGTCCCCGATCGCGTGCACCGCATCCAGCCGGAGCCCGTCCACGTGGAAGTCGCGCAGCCAGCTGACCGCGTTTTCGATCACGTAGCGCCGGACCTTATCGGAGCCGGGGCCGTCCACGTTCAGCGCCGCGCCCCACTGGTTCCGGCCGGAAAAGTACGGGCCGAAGCGGTCCAGGAACGCGCCGGACGGGCCGATGTGGTTGTAGACGACATCCAGCACCACGCCCAGGCCGCGGATGTGGCAGGCGTTCACGAACCGCTTGAATCCGTCCGGGCCGCCGTACGGCTCGTGTACCGCCCACCACAGCACGCCGTCGTAACCCCAGCCCGCGGTGCCGTCGAACGCGTTGACCGGCATCACCTCGACCAGATCGACGCCCAGGTCGGCCAGGTAGTCCAGCCGCTCGATGGCCGCGTCGAACGTCCGCCCCGGGGTGAACGTCCCGATGTGCAGCTCGTACAGGACCGATCCGGGCAGGGCCCGGCCCGGCCAATCGGCGTCGGTCCAGCGGAACCCGGAGTGATCGTAGCGACGTGACGGCCCGAACACCCCGTACGGCTGCCACTGGGAGCGGGGATCGGGCAGCGGCGTTTCGTCGTCGTCGAGCAGATAGGCGTAGTCGGCGCCGGCCACGATCGGCTCAGGCGCATGCCACCAGCCGTGGTCGTCGCGGGACATTTCGAACGTCTCGTCGGCCACGCGGATGCGGACCCGTTGCCGATCTGGGCCCCATACTGATCCGGCGATCACTGGGCCGGCGTTCATTGGTCACCTCCGACCAGGAGGGCGACGGGATAGCGACCGAGCAGGCGATCCAGCGAAACGGTGCCGGCGGGGACTGTTCGGCCGGTAAGAACGTCCGTCCACTCCCCCGGCCCGTCCGGCAGGGGCAGGAAGGTCCCCCGCCAGCCGCCGGTGCGCTGCAGGGTCAGCGGGAGGCGGGTGGCCACGGCGACCAGGCGGTCGCCGCCCCGCGCGAATGCGACCGCGTGATCCGCGGCGGGGCCCTGCGCCGCGAGCGCACGGTAGCCGTCGAACAGGACTGGCCGGTCCCGGCGCAGTCGCAGGGCCCGCGTCACCACCAGCAGCTTAACCGCGCCGGATTCGTCCACGTCGGGCAGCCAGCCGGCGTCGATGCGCGCCAGCAGTTCCCGGCGGAGGGCGAAATCGACCGGACGGCGGTTGTCCGGGTCGACCAGCGACAGATCCCACAGCTCGCTGCCCTGGTACAGGTCGGGCACGCCGGGCATGGCGAGCTGAACGAGCTTCTGGCCCAGCGAGTTTGACCAGCCGGGCGGGCGCACCAGCGCGACGAAGCCGGCCACGTCCGCGGCCAGTTCCTCGTCCGTGAGCACCGCCTTCGGCCAGGCGCCCACGGCCGCGTCGAACTCCTGGTTGGGCTCGATCCAGCTGGTCTCGATCTTGGCCTCGCGCGCCGCCTTTTCCAGGTAGCCGACCAGCCGTTCGGCGGTGATGGGCCACGCGCCGACCAGTGACTGCCACGCGAGCAGGTTGAGCGCAGGCTCCGGAAGCCCGGCGCGGGCCGACCATCGGCGCACCGCATCCGTGAATTCGCCGGGCACCTCGGACAGCACGGCCAACCGGGCCCGCACGTCCTCCGAGCGCTTGGTGTCGTGGGTGGACAGCGCCGTCATCGAGTGGGGGTGGTCACCGACGGCGGCCCGCCGGGCCCGGTGGTGGAACTCCTCCGGCGGCACGCCGAACCGCCCCGGATCCCCGCCGACCTCGTTCAGCGCGATAAACCGGTTGTAGCGGTAGAAGACCGTGTCCTCCACGCCCTTGGCCATCACCATCGCCGCGGTCTGCTGGACGCGCTCGGCCAGCTCGCCGTCCCGGTCGCCGGTCATCTGCCGCACCATGGCCTCGATCGGCCCAGCCAGCTCGGGCGACCACCGGGTCGCCTCCATGGCGGCCGCCTGCAGCGCGTCCGCCTCGCCGTCGGCCAGGTACGAACGGTAGACGGGGAAGCAGGCGAGCAGTTCGATCACGACTTGCTCGGCCCGCCCGGGCTCGATCTGCTGCGCCGGGACGACCCGGCTGACGACCCGCGCGATCCGGCGGACCTCCGCGCGCAAGATGTCCTCGGCCACCCACCATTTGGCGGTGTAATCCATCTCGCGCAGGTCCTGGTCGCCGCATTCCTCATCGTCGAACGCGGTGAGCAGGGGCTCGCCGTCACCGTCGACGAACAGGCCGCAGACCAGCCGGAGGGTGTCGTAGCCGGTCGTGCCGTCCACCGGCCACCGGGCCGGCAGCGTCTCGTCCGGACCGAGGATCTTCTCCACCACCAGCCAGGCCGGCGGCGCGGCCGCCGCCAGCCGCCGCAGGTAGGCCCCGGGATCGGCCAGGCCGTCGGGGTGATCGACGCGCAACCCGGTGACCTGCCCCGCGGCCACCCAGCCGAGCACCGTGGCGTGCGTCGCCGCGAAGACCTCCGGGTCCTCGACCCGGACCGCGGCGAGCGTGGTGATGTCGAAGAACCGGCGGTAATTCAGCTCGCTGTTCGCGCGGCGCCAGGCCGTGAGCCGGTAGTGCTGCCGCTCGTGCACCTGCTGCGGTGTGCCGCCCTCGGTGCCGGGCGCGATCGGGAACCGCAGGTCGTGGTAGGCAAGCTGGCCATCGGCGATGGTCAGGTCGCCGACCGCCCCGGCGTCGGCCAGCACCGGCACCATGATCGGCGCGCGATCCCAGTCGATGTCGAAGAACCGGGCGTACGGCGAGGCGCGGCCCAGCCGGAGCACGTCCCACCACGCCGGGTTGGCCGCGGGGACCGCGATGCCCATGTGATTGGGCACGATGTCGACGACCAGGCCCAGGCCCGCGTCCCTGAGCGTTTCCGCCAGCCGGGCGAACGCCTCCTGGCCGCCCAGGGCGGGGCTGGCCCTGGTCGGATCGACGACGTCGTAGCCATGGGTCGAACCAGGGGCCGCGGCTAGTACGGGCGAGGTGTAGAGCGCGCCGGTGCCCAGGTCCCGCAAATACGGGATCAGCTCGGTGGCGCCGGCGAACGTCAGGTCCGGTCCGAGCTGGACCCGGTAAGTGGAGGCCGGGGGCGTCACTCGGCCGGCTCGCTGCGCTGGAGCACGACCAGGGACCGTCCGACCACCGTCAGCGTGGCCTTCGCTTCCACGGTCCGGGCCCCCTCCAGGACGTCGAAGCCGGTGCCGGTCGCCACCGCGCCGAGCGGCGGGGCCAGGGCCCCGAGACCGCCCACGCCGGCCGGCACCTCACCCGTCGCGGTGTCCAGCACGACCGCCCACTTCTGGCCGTAGTCGCTGCTGGGCAGGACCATGTCCACGTCCTCGGGCGCGGCGTTGAAGCACAGCAGGAACGAGCCGTCGGTCACCCGCTCGCCTCGCGCATCCACGTCGGTGATGGCCTGCCCGTTCAGGAAGACCATCAGGCAGCGGGCGATGTCGGTGTCCCAGTCCGCGTCGGCCATCTCCGTCCCGCTGGCGCTGAACCAGGCGATGTCCCCGAGGCCGTCGTCGTGCCGTCCGGGCGGCCCGGCGAAGAACCGGCGGCGCCGGAACACCGGGTGCGCACGGCGGAAGTCCGCCAGCGCCGCGGTGAACGCCATCAGGCCGGCGTTCGGCTCGGCCAGCGACCAGTCGACCCACGATAGTTCGTTGTCCTGGCAGTAGGCGTTGTTGTTGCCCTGCTGGGTGCGGCCGATCTCGTCGCCGCCGAGGATCATGGGGACGCCCTGCGACAGCAGCAGGGAGCCCATCAGGTTGCGCTGCTGCCGGTGCCGCAGTTCGAGCACGGCCGGGTCGTCGGTGTCGCCCTCGGCGCCGCAGTTCCAGGAGCGGTTGTCGTCCGCGCCGTCCCGGTTGCCCTCGCCGTTGGCCTCGTTGTGCTTGGTGTCGTACGCGACGAGGTCGTGCATGGTGAAGCCGTCATGCGCGGTGACGAAGTTGATCGACGCGTACGGCCGCCGGCCGTCGTGCTGGTACAGGTCGGAGGAGCCGGTGATGCGGGACGCGAACTCGCCGAGGGTGGCGGGCTCGCCGCGCCAGAAGTCCCGGACCGTGTCCCGGTACTTGCCGTTCCATTCGGTCCACAGGGGCGGGAACTGGCCGACCTGGTAACCGCCGGGACCGACGTCCCACGGCTCGGCGATGAGCTTGGACTGGCTGATGACCGGATCCTGCTGGACCACGTCGAAGAATGCCGCCAGCCGGTCGACGTCGTAGAACTCCCGGGCCAGGGTCGCGGCCAGGTCGAAGCGGAAGCCGTCGACGTGCATCTCGGTCGCCCAGTAGCGCAGCGAGTCCATGATGAGCTGGAGCGAGTGCGGGTGCCGCACGTTCAGCGAGTTGCCGGTGCCGGTGTAGTCCGTGTAGTACTGCGGCTCGTCGTCCTCCAGCCGGTAGTACGCGGCGTTGTCGATGCCCCGGAAGGACAGGGTGGGCCCCAGGTGGTTGCCCTCGGCGGTGTGGTTGTAGACCACGTCGAGGATGACCTCGATGTTCGCCTCGTGCAGCGCGCGGACCATCGCCTTGAACTCCTGCACCTGGTTCCCGTCGCCGGCGGCCGCGTAGGCGGCGTGCGGGGCGAAGAAGCCGATGGTGTTGTAGCCCCAGTAGTTGTGCAGGCCACGTTCTTCCAGCACCTTGTCGTCGAGGAACTGGTGCACCGGCATCAGCTCGACCGCGTTCACGCCCAGCCGGGTCAGGTGGTCGATGACCACGGGGTGGGCGATGCCCGCGTAGGTACCGCGCAGTTCCTCGGGCACGCCCGGGTGGCGGACGGTCAGCCCCTTGACGTGAGCCTCGTAGATGACGGTCTCGTTGTACGGAATCCGCGGCGGCCGGTCGTTGGCCCAGTCGAAAAATGGGTTGACCACGACGCCCTTGCACATGTGCGCCGCCGAGTCGTCGTCGTTCCGCTCGCCGGGCGCGTCGAAACGGTAACCGAACAGCGACTCGTCCCAGTCCAGCCCACCGGTGACCGCCTTGGCGTACGGGTCGAGCAGCAGCTTGGACGGGTTACAGCGCAGGCCGCGAGCGGGATCGTACGGCCCGTGCACGCGGTAACCGTACTGCTGGCCGGGCCCGACATTGGGCAGGTAGCAGTGGTGCACGAAGCCGTCCGTCTCGTTGAGGCGGATCCTGGTCTCCTGGCCGCCGGCGTCGAACAGGCACAGCTCAACGGACTCGGCTACCTCGGAGAACAGCGCGAAGTTGGTGCCCGCACCGTCGTAAGAGGCCCCGAGCGGATAGGACGTACCCGGCCACGGCCGCATCGGATCTCCTTGGCGTCAGGCCGCCCTCGCGGCCGGTACTGAGAATGCCCGGCTAAGAGTGGGCGGTTGAGGAACCGACCGCGCGCGTCGCACCGAAGTCTACGCCCGGGTCCACGGCCGAGCCGGTGTCGTCCGCTACGCCGCCGTGCTGGCCGACCTGCAGGGACGGATCACCGGCGAGCACGGTGTCGTTCATGATGCCGACTACTTTACCGGCTGGCACCGACAGGACAGTAATCCCCAAACACACCCAGAACAGCAGCCACAGGTGATGCACGATGGCGAGGCCACCGGCGACGAAGGCGACGATGAGGACGCCGGCCAGTACCCGGGACACAGGCCGGCCGTGCAGGTGCGGATGACCGCCGATCGCGGCCTCGCCGGGCAGGTGCTCCCCCGGTGCCGTGCCATGCTCAGTCGGTTCAGCAGAGTCGAAAACCATGCCCCGGCGTGTGCCCCGCCCGGGGCTGATCATTCCTCGGTTGACGCAGGTCACATGCGGTTGTGCTCAGGCAGCCGGCAGGTCAGGCAGCCGGCAGGGCGGCCCTGATCTTTCCGGCGTACTCGCTGGCCGGGTGACTGGCGTTGTAAGGATGACGCGGGCCGAGCCAGAAGCGCAGGCCGTCCTTGCGGTTGCGCGGGATGACGTGCAGGTGCAGGTGCGGCACCGACTGGCTGACGACGTTGTTGGTGAGGATCAGCGACCCATCGGCGTCCAGGCCGGTCTCCACCGCGCGCTCCAATCGCTGCGCCTCCAGGAAGAACTCCCCCACCCGCTCGGCCGGGAGATCGCTGAGCAGCCGGACGTGAACCTTCGGCACGAGCAGCGTGTGACCGCGGAACAGCGGCCGGTGGTCGAGGAACGAGAGGGTGTGCTCGGTCTCGTCGATGATCTCGGCCTTCTTCTCGCCGCTGATGATGGCGCAGAACATGCACGTCGCGCTGTCCCCGGGCACTGGATCTTCAGGCACCGGCCCATGCTAGACGAGGGTAAGGTGACCCTTGTGCCGAGCCGCAGTGATCTAGAAGCCATGTCCTCCCGCGAGCTTCACGATCTGGCCATGCGCCGTGCCCTGCATCACATGGATGTCGGGTTCCTGTGGAGGCTGCTCCGGGAGATTCCGGCGGCCGAGGCGATCGAGGGCAATCCCGGGCGCTCCGGTGCCGACATGTACCGCATCTCCGCGCTGATCACCGACGCGCTCGGCTCCGGCGAGGGGAAGACCGCGGACGCGCTGCGCCCCCTGTACATCGACTATCTGGATAAGCACAGCGCGTTATGCCGCCCCGCTGATGACGGGAACGAACCGGTAGCCGACCCGGTATTCGGTCGCGAGGCACGGGCCGTAGACCGGGCCGAGCTTGCGCCGTAGCCGGCTGACGTGCACGTCAACGGTCCGGGTGCGAGCCCAGGTACTTGCCTGGGTATTTGATTTGGGCAGCTGGCCCCAGACGTGGGCCAGCAGGTCGTTCCGGCTGAACACCTGGTCCGGGTGGGCGCTCAGGAACGCCAGCAGCTCGAACTCCTGGTAGGTGAGCGCGACCTGTTTCCCGCTCATCCAGGCGCAGCGCCGCGCGTGGTCGACGACCAGGCCCTGATCGGCCTGAAGCGGAGGGACCGGTGCGAGGCCGGTTTCGCGGGGCGCGGTTGAGATGGTGTAGCCGACGATCGCCAGCGAGCTGCCCGTACCGGGAATCGGGACCACCGCCAGCAGCGTGCCCTCGGCGCCACTGATCCCCTCCGGTTCGGGCAGCAGATCGGGCAGCAGTTCCGCCGTCGGCCAGTCCGGTGCGGTAGCGGGTCTCTCCCGCCCGGAAGCCGGTATCTGGATTACTCGCGTGGCCGCGAGCACGTTGGACGGCATGTGTGACTCCTTCGCATCGAATGGCCCCTTTTATCTATGGGGGCATCCGTTTCGGATGCCCGCGCGGTCGGTGCAGCGGGAAACCACCGGCCGTCAGCGCGGTGAACACTGGGCGCTGGCGACGCGGACGAAATCCACGTGGCCGCGCCGCACCAGGCGGGTGGAGGTAGTCACAAGCCTTATCCTACTAAATAGGTCTATTTAATCAAGAACTCTTACTCGAAACTCGCGCCATCGGGAAGCTCGCCGCCGTACCAGGCCTCGATGATCTGGCGCGCGATCGACACCGGCGGCGGCAGGGCCAGCTCGCGCGCCCGCAGGCTCTTGAGCAGCTGCTCGCGGCTGTACCAGTGCGCCTCGCCGATCTCCTCGGCGTCGACCTGAATGTCCTGGCCGCCCTCGGCGTACGCGTGGAAGCCGAGCATGAGGCTGCGCGGCATCGGCCACGGCTGGCTGCCGAGGTAGACCACCCGGCCCACCGTGATGCCGGCTTCCTCGCTGACCTCGCGGGCGACGGCGTGCTCGGCCGACTCGCCGGGATCGACGAAACCGGCCAGGATGGACACCCGCCCATCCGGCCACGCCTTGTTGTGGGCCAGCAGGCAGCGGTCGGCGGGGTCGGTGACGAGCATGATGACCGCGGGATCGGTGCGCGGGAAATGCTCGGTGCCATCCTTCGGGCAGGTGGTCGAGTGGCCTCCGGGGTTCACCGCGGTCGGCGTGCCGCAGATCGGGCAGTGCGTGTGCGTGTCATGCCAGTTCGCGAGGGCGACCGCGTGGGTGAGCAAACCGGCGTCCCGGTCACCAAGCAGCGACCCCACCTCGCGCAGCGAAACCGGGCGCACGCCAGGCTCGTCCCGGGTTCCGCGGCCGGATCGGGAATCCACGCCGAAGTACGCCACGCCATCGGCGTCGATCCCGAGCAGGAAGCGGACGCCCGGGGGCGCCTCGGGCGGGGAGACGAATACCAGATCCGCATGGCCCTCGGAGAACCGGACCAGCGCCTTCCCCGCATCGACCACCAGCACCCGGGTGCGCGGGCCGGCCCACGCCGCGGCCAGCCAGGCGGGGTCGTCGCGGCGTTCCGTGGCCCGGTCGACGGTCTCGCGGGCGAGCGCCAGCCGTCCCAGCCCCCGGTCGCCCGTCACGGACGCGGCTCGGCGGTGGATCCCAGCCCGGCGGCCGCGAGTTCCTCCCAGAGGTACGCGGCCGCCTCGGCGCCCTTGAGCAGGAGGTCCATTTCGACTTTCTCGTTCGGCGCGTGGATGCGATCGGAGTCAAGGCCGACCGCGATGAAGACGAGCGGCGCGCCGAGGATCTCCGCGAGATCGGCCTCCGGGCCGCTGCCGCCTTCCCGGGTGAACAGGACGTCGCGGCCGAAGGCCCGGCCCAGCGCGCGGCGCCCGGCACGGACCGCGGGAGAGTCGATCGGGGAATGGGAGGCCCGCGCGCCCGGGCCGTCGAACGTCACCGTGGCCTCGATACCGGGCGGAGTGCGGCTGGACACGAACTCGCGCAGCGCCGCCGCCACATCGGCCGGATCCTGGTCGGCGACGAGCCGGAACGAGAGCTTGGCGTGCGCCGCCCGCGGGATGATCGTCTTCGGGCCGGGCCCGGTGTGGCCGCCCCACATCCCGTTGATCTCGGCCGTCGGGCGGGCCCAGATCCGTTCCAGGGTGGTGAAGCCCTGCTCGCCGCGGGTGGCGCGGCTACCACCGGCCTCCGTGAGCCAGACCTTCTCGTCGAACGGGAGCTGGGCAAATAGGGTCCGTTCGGCCTCGGTGAGCGGGCGCACGGCGTCGTAAAAACGCGGCAGCGTGACGCGCCCCGCCTCGTCGTGCAGACCGGCCAGCAGCGCAGTGAGGGCGTGCAGTGGATTTGGCACCGCACCGCCGAACGATCCCGAATGCAGGTCGCGGTCCGGGCCGGTCAGGTCGATCTGCGCGTCGAGCAGCCCCCGCATCCCGGTGCACATCGATGGGACCTCTTCCGACCACATCGTGGTGTCGCTGACCACGATGACATCGCAGCTGAGCCGGGCGCGCTCACGCCGCAGCAACTCGGCGAAGTGCGGCGAGCCCGATTCTTCCTCGCCCTCGATCAGCAGCTTGAGGGTGACCGGCGGGGCCGCGCGGCCGGACGCGGCGAGCCCGGCGCTCACCCCGAGTGTGTGGAAGAGCACCTGTCCCTTGTCGTCCGAGGCGCCCCGCCCCAGCAGCCGGCCGCCCTCTTCGGCCGGCTCGAACGGAGGGCTGCGCCATTCGCCCAGCGGCTCGACCGGCTGTACGTCGTGATGGCCGTAGACCAGAACGACCGGGGCGGACGCGTCCCCGGCGGGCCATTCGGCGAAGACGGCCGGCTGGCCGGCCACCTCTCCCGCTCCCCCGGCCACCTCCCCCATTCCCCCGGGCACCTCTCCCGTTTCCCAGATCTCAGTGACGGGGAAGCCGGTCTGCTGAAGCTGGGCCGCCAGCCACTCTGCGGACTTGCGGACATCATCGCGGCGCGCTGGGTCTGCCGAAATCGACGGGATGGCCAGCCATGCCTTGAGGTCCTCGAAAAAGCGTCTCGCGTTCGCCTCGACGTAGCTACGGGCATCCATAAGGCAACTCTAGCCACGGCTCTATCCACGGGCGGGCCGGCGTCACCGGCGGCCACGGCCAGGCCGCGGTCACCGGCCGACGTCGACCACGCCGCGCGCGGCGTGCGGGGAAACACCCCCGGCCTGGCAGCCCTGCACCCAGGCGATCCCGCACGCGGCGGCGGGATTCTCCTTGGCCGGCCCCATGCGGCTCAGCACGGTGACCGAAATCAGGATCATGGACAGCACGAACGCTGCCACGGCTATGGGGGCGAAGCGGACGGCACGCGACGGTGGATGCAGCAGCCGCTCCCGCAGCGGCATCGCCTCGTGAAAATTGCGACGGTTGAAGGTGGCGAACTCGGCGGCCAGCTTCGGGTCCGAACCGCGGAGCGCCCGCTCGATTTGGCCCAGCAGGCGCTGCTCGTTCGGTCCAAGGCCCATCGACCGCCTCCGGATTAATCCGGCTGGAGGTACCGCGGGCCGGCCCGCCGCCAGCATGGTCCCCGTCCAGCGCTATGAAATATGTCCGCCCACCAGCGGCCCCCGCACAGCCGGCCCCCACACTGCGGCCAGGACATCGGCCCAGTCTACGGGGTCACGCTGACGCGGTGGCACGGGACCGGCGCGCTCCGGCTGGATGCATGTCACGCCGGCGGCGGACCGCGCCCGCGAGCCGGCTGAGCACCTCCGCGGTGGTGTCGATGTCCATGCACGAGTCGGTAATGCTCTGGCCGTAGACCAGCGTGGCTGGATCGCCCGGGGCCTGCTTCCCGGCCTCGATGAAGCTCTCCAGCATGACCCCGACAATCCCCTGCTCGCCGGAGGCGATCTGGTCCGCAACTACGTCCGCCACCGCGGGCTGGCGACGGTAATCCTTCTGGCTGTTGCCGTGACTGGCGTCGACCATCAGGCGCCGGGGCAGATCGGCCTTGGTCACCGTGTCCAGGGCGGCGGCCACGTCCCCGGGGTAGTAGTTAGGCCCGGAGCGGCCGCCGCGCAGGATGATGTGGCATTCGCTGTTCCCGGTCGTGGTCACCACCGCGGCGGCGCCGGCCGGGGTCACGCCGAAGAACGTATGCTGCGCCGCGGCCGCCCGGCATGCGTCGATCGCCACCTGGACGTCCCCGTCGGTCCCGTTCTTGAAGCCCACCGGCATCGAAAGGCCCGAGGCGAGCTGACGGTGCACCTGGCTCTCCGTGGTCCGGGCGCCGATCGCTCCCCAGGTCACGGCGTCCGCGATGTACTGCGGAGTGACCGGGTCCAGCCATTCACATCCAACCGGCAGGCCGAGCTCCACCACGTCCAGCAGCAGTTGCCGCGCGGTACGCAGGCCGCGGTGCACGTCGTAGCTGCCGTTCAGGCCCGGATCGTTGATCAGGCCCTTCCAGCCGGTCACCGTGCGCGGCTTCTCGAAGTACACCCGCATCACGATCAGCAGCTCGTCTTCCAGCGAGCGCCGCAGCTCCGCCAGCCGCCGCGCGTAGTCCATCGCCGCGACCGGGTCGTGCACCGAGCACGGGCCGACCACGACCAGCAGCCGGTCATCGGCCATATCCAGCACCGTGCGGACGTCCGCACGTCCCTGCTCAATGGTCGTCGCGCGGGCGGGTCCCAGCGGAAGCTCCTGCAACAGCGCCCCGGGCGCCAGCAAGGGTTCGTAATCCAGAATGCGTGTATCGCTTGTGTGGTGGGGCACCGCGTGTCTCCTTACTCACAGCGACCGGACACCCGCACCCCGGGAGCCAGTCAGCCCGTAAACGACTAAAGACAGAGGCAGTTGCCTCTGTCTTTTCTGGCTCCAGGTGGGGTGGTCAGCGCTGGCGGACGCGGCTGGCTACACCTGGAGCCAGCGCAAAGCGCCAATACCATCGCGACATGCCAGTCATGCTACACGCTGCTTCCCTGGCTCCGCATGCACCTCACAACTTTCAGGTCAGGCTCTCACGTCGCACGCTTCAGGCGGACGCGCGGAACTGGGCGTAGTAGGCCAGTGGAGGCCCGAGGCGGGCACAAAACTCGAACCGGCTGGCCTGGGCATACTGCAGCAACGTCACCAGCGGGACGTAGTGGCGGTCCGCGAACTCGCCGACGACCAGGCGGCCGCCGGGCTTGAGGACCCGGCGAAGCTCGGCCATAGCGGCACCGGGCGCCTCCTACGGTGAGCATAAGTAATGCAGAACTCGTTTGCAAATAGATTTTGCAAACGAGTTCTGCATTGATGGCAGGACCGGTATCGTTAGCTCATGGCCGAATCTGCGGCAGCGTCCCGGCGATCCGCCCGCCCGTCGAGCAGTGCCGAGCGCACCGCGTTCTATCAGGCGCTGGTCAGTCCCACCCGGCGGCGTATCCTCCGTTACCTCGGCTACTACGGGACCGCGAACTCGACCAGCGTCGCCCGGGCGCTGGGCGAGAGCACCGGGACCACCAGCTACCACCTGCGCAAGCTCGCGGAACAGCAGCTGATCGAGGAGATACCCGAGCGATCCACGGGCCGCGAGCGCTGGTGGCGGCCACTGCCCATCGATCATCAGGCCGCCGCCCCTGCCGAGCAGAGCCCGGAAGAGCGCGCCGCCTACGCCGAATGGACCAGCCAGCGGCTCAGCGATGACATCGAGCTCTACATCAGGGCGCTGGCCGAATTCGACGGGCCGCACGGATGGGTGCAGGGATCGCGCAGCAACACCTTCATGACCAAGGAGGAGCTGCTGAGGTTCTTCGACGACTATCTCGCGCTGCTGCGCAGATACGCGCGCGGCCGGGAGGACGCGCCCGGGGGCGCGCGGCCCGTCGCGCTGCGTTTCCTCGCCGTGCCACAGCCCGACGACGCACCGGGCCCGCCGCCGGAGTCGCCGGGCCCGCCGGGCCCGCCGCCGGCCATCTGATTCCGTCAATAACTCTGGGAGCATCACATGCTCGTCGCGTTTTCGGTCACACCGCTCGGCACCGGCGAAGACGTCGGGGAAATCGTCGCGGAAGCGGTCCGCGTGGTTCGCGAGAGCGGCCTGCCCAACCGGACCGACGCCATGTTCACCACCGTCGAGGGCGACTGGGTAGGGGTTCAATAAACTATTTTTCGGCGAACCTGCTATCGCAGCACGGTAACCCCCTCTGAGCAGCGGAAAGGCCGTCCACCGGGGTGGCTTGCCTGCGAGCTGCTAAGGCAACGCCGTCTCAGCCGGTTCCCGTTGGGGTATCCAGGCGGTTGCGGCGGCGATGGCCAGCCAGCACACCTCTTCAGTAGTTGCAACCTGTGTGCTCTCGGCAACGGCCTGGATGTGAGCCTTGATGAGCTTCCGCTCGCTTAGGAACCCTCCGGGGAGATGATGCCACCGGGCCTCGACCTCGGCCATCCGGTCGGCCGCTTCGAGCCGCTGGATGTACCGCTCGCCCGACTGGCCCTCACCGGCCAGGTACGTCTTGTTGGCCTGGTCCCAGTCGATGATGTCGCTGATGATGTCATGCATTGTCCGACTCCGCTTCTTCCCTGTTTGATCTGACAGTCTGGCTGTTAGGTCTGACAGCGCTCTGATGCCAAGACCCCCGAGCGTGGACGCTCAGGGGTCGCTTGGTTCGTCAGCGGCTACTTGTCCGCTTTTACCAGGCGTACCGGCGGGGGGCCGCAGGTGCGGTCGTGGAGCCCGGCACGGCAGCACGCGCAGAGGCCCGCACGTGCCATGGCCCGCCCCGCGCACCCCTTGGCCAAGTTTTTACCGTTCCGGGGATACCGGTCGGTCTACCAGTGCCTTGACAGCCCACCCGGCACGGAGCGTTCATGAAGGATGCGCGAGCGTCGCGCGGCGCGGCACCAACCTCCTTGCCGGCCGCGGCACGGCGCGCACGGCCACGGCTGGCACGCGACCCCCGTCCGGGGAGCGTGCGGACGGCGGGCTCCGGACCGGGCGGGGACCTGGGACCGGGGAGGCGACGCCGACGCACGCGCCAGCCGGCCCCTTCACCCGTCACGGCGGCCTGGCCCGCCCCTTCCCTGACGACCTTCCGCCTGACCCCGTGTCCACTCCGGGGATGAAGGCGGCCTTGGCGTGCGCGGGGACCGGCACGGTTCACGCGCGGAAAGGCGACTGTGCGAATGACCTCGCTCGACCGACAGCGTTCCACCCGGCAAACCCCCCGGACGATTGCCCGGCAGGCAACCCGGACCACCAGAACCGCCGACGCATCTGCCGCCCCCGGCCCGGCCGTAGCCCCTGGTCAGCGGCGAAATGTACCTGCGGGAGGGGACCGGGGCTTATGACTGTGTCATCACATTCTCATACGCGCGGGGCAGGCACAGGCGCAGGCGTCGGCACCAGGGCGCCCCGGGACGAGGCAGCGGTGCTGTCCGTGGCCGGTCACCTGACCGACCGCGACCGTGAGCTTGTGCGCCTGGTGGCGCGGCACCGCGTGCTGACCACCGACCAGCTCGCCGCGCTCGCGTTCGGGAACATCACCACCGCCAGGCACCGCCTGGCGGTGCTCGTGCGCCTGGGCCTGCTGCGCCGATTCCGGCCGCACCTTCAAACCGGCTCCGCGCGGTGGCACTACATCCTCGGCCCCATCGGCGCCACGCTGCTCGGCCAGGAAGACCGCGACGAGAAAAGATGGCTGCCGATGGTCCGCGCGGACCGGCAGCTTGCCCTCGAACGCTCCCAGCGCCTGGGACACATGACCGGCGCGTCGTGGTTCTTCGTCGCCCTGGCGCGGCACGCCCGCGAGCACGGCGGCGGTGAACTCCTGAGGTGGGACGGCGAAGGCGAAGCCTCCGACTACCTGTACGCCCGCAGCCGCGAACTCGGCCCGCGCCCCGACGGGCTCGGCGTCTGGGCGCAAGACGGAACCGACATCGCGTTCCTCCTCGAATACGACACCGGCACCGAGCACCTGCCCCAGCTCGTCGGCAAGCTCACCGGCTACGCCGAGCAGGCCGGGACCAACACCGCGCTCACGATGCCACTCCTGTTCTGCTTCCCCACCGCGCGCCGCGAGCAGTCCGCCCGCAAGGCACTCGCCGCCACCGCCGCGTCCCTCGACCTCCAGATCGCGACCGCCGCCCTCGACCCACGCGTCACCTGCCCGGCCTGCGGCCCGGCGTGGATGCCCTTGCACGGCGGCCACGCGCCGATGGGGCTCATCGACCTGGGCGGCGTACTCCCCGACCCCTGGCGCACCGAACCCGAACACGACGAGCAAGACCAGCACGAGCTAGACCCCGCCGAGACCGGGTGGGATGAAGTGGAGTCGGACCGCCTATGACCAACCCCGTCACCCCCAGATCACCGACCGGCGATTCTCCCAGCGTCCCGCACCCCTCGAACGCAACGCCACCGGCTGGGCCGCCGGCACAGCAAGCACCCAGTGAAGCAGACCCGGCGGGGAAGAAGGCGGAAGACCTTTGCCCCGACCAGGACCCTGGGCGGGTGTCACGAGAGCAGGGCCTCAGAGCGTGGGCTGCGGCGCTGGCGGCCGAGCTGCCGCCGCTGACCAGCTCGCAGGCGGCGGCGGTGGCCAGGATCGCCGCGCGGCTCGACGCCCGCAACGGTCAGGAGCCAGCGGCGTAACGCTCTCCCGGCCCTGGTACCGTCACCCATCTTCCTGGTACCGGCGGCACCAGGAAGATGAAGGCTGCCCCCGCCGCGCAGACGTGCTCCCCCGGCGGCTGACCTGACCGGCGGAAAATCCCAGGTCACCACAAGCTTGTGCTGACAATAGAAGCTGCGCGGGCCGCAGGACCGGTGTTAGCGGCCTATTTATCTGCACATAGTGCCATCCATGATCAACGGCAGCGCTCTTTGCGCGGCTCTAGCTGTCACGGAGCGCGACCGACCCTGTTGGCCTGACTGTGGCCAGACCGATCAGAACGCCGAATATTTACGTCTCTCCGAGGGCGGCCGTCATCGCCCTATCATGCACAGATCAGCCCGTTCGGGGCGGCCTCACCGCTATCCGCTACCGGCGGAGTCGTGCGGCACTCGCCGCGGTTTCTCCCGGCGCAGGCTCCGCCGCAAGCAGCCCAGGCTCAAGGCCGCCCAGGACCGCGAGATCCGCCGCATGCACGACCGCGGCGACTACAACATCGCCGAGATCGCCGCCCTGTTCAGCGTCAGCAGGCCCACCGTCTACCGGTCCCTGGAGCGCACCACCGCGCTTCCCCCGCTCCCCGCCGGCACCCGGCCCGCACCCGACATCGCCAGGGACGACCAGCTGCTCACCCGCCGCCCTGACTGAGGGAGGCCGGCCCCCGCGTGCGCGGCGAGATCCGCGAGTGCTCAGCGGTGCCCGGCCTGGTCATGGATCTTGCTTCCCGCCCAGCGGGCTGAAGCAGCCTGTTGCGCGCAAGGTCCATCTGGCAAGCTGCGACAGTGAACAGCGCGAAGCGCCCGGGTAGGCGGCGTTGGCTAGATACCGCTCGCCATCCGGGGCGGCGAGATGGCGCGATGGTGCGGGCAGCCGGGGGCGAGCCGAGGGGCACTGCGACTGCGCGGCGTAACGGGAGGAAGGACGCCAGCGGCGGGTCGGGTGCCGCCGCGGCGGCCCTGAGTCTCGGCGCGCTCGGCATCGTTTTCGGCGATATCGGCACGAGCCCCCTGTACGCGATGAGCTCCATCTTTGCGGTGCACGGCGTCCGGCCGGACGTGGCCGGCGTGGACGGAATGATCTCGCTGGTTATCTGGACGCTCGTCCTGGTCGTCTCGGTCAAGTACGTGACCTTTGTCATGGGCGCGGACAACCGGGGCGAGGGCGGCATCATGGCTCTCGTCGCGCTTGTTCTGGGCCTGCGCGTGAAAGGCCGGGCCGGGAAGGCGGCCCTGGTCTTGCTGGGGATATTCGGGGTGGCGCTCTTCTTCGGCGACGGGACGATCACCCCGGCGATCAGCGTCATCGCGTCGGTAGAAGGGCTCGGGTCCGCGCAGCCGGGGCTGAAGTCGTTCGTGCTGCCGGTCACGCTCACCCTGCTGACTGTGCTGTTCGCGGGCCAGCGGTTCGGAACGCAGGCCCTCGGGCGCCTGTTCGGTCCGTTCATGGCGCTGTGGTTCGCCATCCTGGCGGCTTCCGGCCTCGCCAAGGTCATCGGCAACCCGGTGATCCTGAAGGCGCTGTCGCCCAGCTACGGGCTCGCGTTTTTCCTCGACCATCCCCTGACCGGTTTCCTGGCCCTCGGCGGAATCGTGCTCGTGGTCACCGGCGCCGAGGCGCTGTACGCCGACCTCGGCCAGTTCGACCGGCCGTCGATCACCCGGGCGTGGATCGTCGTCGTCTTCCCCGCGCTGATCATCAACTACCTGGGCCAGGGAGCGATGATCCTCCGCTCACCCAAGGTAAGCACGAATCTCTTCTTCGAGATGTTTCCCCGCTGGGCTCAGCTGCCGATGGTCGTGGTCGCGGTGGGCGCGGCCATGATCGCGTCGCAGGCGGTCATCAGCGGGGCGTTCTCGGTTGCCCGGCAGGCCGTGCAGCTTGGCTTCCTGCCCCGGATGCGGATCGTGCACAAGTCGGGAGCCGAAGGGCAGGTCTACATTCCGGCGGTCAACAGGCTGCTCTACATCGCCGTGATCGGGCTCGTGATCGGCTTCGGTTCCGCTGCCGCTTTGGCCTCCGCCTACGGCATCGCTGTCACCGGGACATTCGCGACGACCTCCATCCTGTTCTTCGTTGTCGTGCGAGTGCTCTGGAAGAAACCGCTATGGATCGTCTTGCCGGGCGCGGCAGCTTTTCTCGTCATGGATCTCGCATTCTTCACGGCCAACCTGACCAAGGTCGTGTCCGGCGGCTGGTTCCCGCTGGCGCTCGCGCTGATCATCTTCACGTTGCTCTCGACCTGGCAGCGCGGACGGGAGCTCGTCACGGCCAAGCGCTCGGCGGCCGAGGGGCTGCTGCGCGACTTCGTCGAGGAGATCCGGAGCTCCGATCCTCCGCTGCACCGCGTGCCGGGGACAGCGGTCTTCCCCACGCCGGGCAAGAAGACCACACCGCTCGCGCTGCGCGACAATGTCAACTACAACCACGTGCTGCACGACAGCGTCGTCATCGTGTCGGTTGAGACCGCGACGGTCCCGCACGTCGGCCGCTCTGAGCAGATCGCGGTTGATGACCTCGGATACGAAGACGACGGCATCGTCTACCTGGCGGTGCGCTACGGCTTCCAGGACGACCAGAGCGTGCCGGCAGCGCTCCGGCAGGCCGCCGCTGAGGGCCTGCCAGTGGAGATCAATGTTGAGACCGCAACGTATTTCGTCTCCGAGATCACCATCGTCCTGGGTGACGATCCCGGCATGCGCACGTGGCGCAAGAGACTCTTCCTCTTGCTGTCACGCACATCGAAGAGCCCGGTAGATTTCTTCGGCTTGCCACAGCGCCGCATCGTTACCATGGGCTCCTACATTGAGCTCTGACAGGTCCCGGCAGCGTGCGGCAAGCGCCGCGATGCGGACATCTCGCAACTAGCTGCACGAACCGACAGCCCAATCGGCAAACAGGCGGCCCAGCCGGCATCTTCGGCAGACCCCTACATGGCCCATCCAGGCGAAGAAGGCAGGCTCCGATGGCTTGACACGGGCAGCAGTCAGACCGTGACTGAGGGCCGTCCGCAGTCGACGCCTGTGGACGCCCAAGCCAGGAGTAGGCGTACAGAACAGCCTGGATCTGCGCGGTTCAGCTGGTGACCGCCGAGGCAGCCCTGGCCGCTCCGAACGGCGGGTACGCGCGCGCCCTTGAGTCACGTCGGCAGTTACGCTATGTGATCGGGTTGTCTGCGCTACTCGCTGAGCTGTGCCGAATCGTCCACAGATAATTCAGCCGCTGGATGTTCAAATATCGAGGGCGGTAACAACCGGCCTCCGCCATGACCTAGACATCTAACAGGCGGGTCACGAGTGGGCTTGGTCGTCCTGCTTCTCGATCGCTGCCTCCAGCCGCCCAAGCTTCGAGTCGATCTGGCCCTCGTAGCCTGGCCGGATGTCCGCCTTCAGCACCAGCGAGACCCGCGACCCGAACGGGAGCACGGCCTCGGTGGCGCGCTTCACCACGTCGAAGCACTCGTCCCAGGTGGTGCCTTCGAGTTCAGTGAACATCGCCGACGTCCGGTGCGGCAGGCCGGAGTCTCGTACGATCTTCACCGCTGCGGCAACCGCATCGGAGACGGAACCGTCGGCGCGTCCGGTACCGGACGGAGCGACCGAGAACGCGACGATCATGACAGAGGGACCTCCTGTAGGTGTCCTGAGCTGCGGCGATGCCGTTCAGTGCCAACAGTGCGCTAAGCACACGATGTTCGTGAACATGGCGTCGGTCCGGTTGGGCAGCCCACTCTCGCGGACGACCCGGACCGCCTCGGCGACGATCTCGCCGACGTCCTCACCCGTGCCGAGCGGCGTAGCGTAATTGAGAAAGCGACAAGCATGCTGCCAGCGTAGCCCCGGGATGCCAGAGCTTCACTGGTGACCTCGACGTCGACCTGGAGCGCGGGCTGGCAGGATGCTCGCCCTGCTTAACCTTGACCAACGCTGACGCGGCCTACGACATCGTCCAGGTCGGCGCTGCCCCTGCCCCGTTGGGCTGGCTGTATCACCAGGTGCTTGCCCCGCAGCGCCATCTTGAGCAGGTCTCGCTTTCCCTTGTAGTCGGCGGTGTCCCACCGCTGCCGCCATTGGGCACGGCTTGTTCCCAGTGACTGCTGTGTTCCGGGGACAGGGCCGGGATCGGGGAGTGCGGCGCGTTCGGCCCGGAGGCTAGCGATGCGTTCATCGACTGGCTTGATGACCAGGTCGTAGTGGGCGAGGGTGATCTCGCCTCGTCCTAGGCGATCGGTGAGAGCTTCCGCTACCGCCTCAGCTTCAGCGATCTTGATGTCGAGCTGGACGGCTTCGCTGGCTGCCTCATAGGCGGCGTGCTCGATCTCGTCGGTGTTGCGCGTGTCCGACAAGATCTCAACCACGAGCGCGCGTGCCGCTGTATCCAGTGCCCGCTGGTCCACTTCGGTCTTTCCGCACCCTCCGGCTGTGGGGTTGCACCAGTACGAACGGCTCACCGACCCGTCCGGGTAGGGCTTGAGGCCGTTGCGGGTCCGGCCGTGGAGGATGTGGCCGCAGCCGGGCTGCCCGCAGACGGCGAAGGACGAGCAGAGGTAGTGCGGTGAACTCGGACGCCCGCGCCGGCGCGCGGCGTAGATCGCGATCCCCCGGTCGAAGTCCTCCTCGGAAACGATCGGATCACCCGGCAGGCGGCCAACGACGGACGTCAGGCCCGACGCGGGGTCGGTGTAGATGATCCTGCCGCAGTTCCGCTGGCGGGTGAGCAGCGTCTTCATCGCAGGGCGCGTCCACGGCCTGCCCTGAGCCGTGGGAATCCCCCGCGCGTTCAGGTCCGCGATCAGCGCGTCTTGCAGTTCGCCCGCCAGGAACCGGGCGGTCAGTTCCCGCAGGACGGCAGCCTCGTCCTCGCGCTGGGTGACGCGGTCGTCCTCGAAGCCAAATGGCCGCGCCGAGCCGTTCGGCTCGCCCGCCATCGCCTTGAGCTTCTTCCCGCGGGCGCTCCTGGTGGACAGGCGGTCGGAGTAGTAGGCGGCGGCGTTGACCGCATCGCGGAACGCCTTCTTGCCGTTCGGGGTTCGCAGGTCGTACTCGCTCTCGCTGTCGAGCACCAGCAGCCCGGCGGCGGCCACCCCGATCATCCGCTCGCCGTCCTTCGGCTGCCGGGTGAACCGCTCCAGGTCGAACACAATGAACCCGCCAGAAACGCCGCGCTCAAGCCGGTCCATCAGCTCGTCCCACGCCGGACGCCCGATCGCCGGGTTCCACGCCGAACGCCCAGGATCGACCAAGACCTTGCCCTCCGCAAGACCGAGGTCGGCAAGGCGGGTCCGGCACACCGACACCTGGCCTTCGGTCGACGGTTCGCGCTTCTCGTTGCGCTTGAGCTGACTGACGCGGGCGTAGATGTCAATCGGCCGGTCTGAGCTGACAAGTTCGGCGGCCACGGTCTACCCCATCCTCTTGCGGCGCCAGGAGGAGATATTCGTGTAGTGCAGGCCCTCCCTGCGTAGCAGAGCACGGCGCTCTCCCGGTGCCGCGTTCTTGTACTCGTCAAGAACGCGGCTCTTGTACTCTTCGGTGAAAAACCGGCGCTTCGACCATCTGGTGTCCGGCGCGCCAGGGGTGGACACGAGCCCGCCATGCGCGGCCCTGGCTGCGATCACGTCAGCGAACGTCATCGTCACGTCTGGCAGGCCTTCGTCTTCCGCTGAGACGATCCTGATCCGGCGGGTGACATCGGACCGCTCAGCGCGCTTAAGGCTGGCCGGGTCGACGATGAGGCGTCTGCCGCGCAAGGCCATTTTCAATAGCTCGCGTTTTTCTGCCGTGTCGGCTTCGTCCCACCGCCGCTGCCAGTGTTCCCGGCTTGGCTGCCGCAAGGCGCCTGGAGCTGTGTCGCCTAGCGCTTCGCGTTCGGCCTTGAGCTTGGCTATGCGCTCATCCAGTGGGCGGTTAGCGATGTCATAGCGCGAGAGAGTCAGTTCTCCGCGCCCAAGGCGGTCGGCTAGCGCTTCTGCGACACGTTCAGCCTCGGCGATGGCCAAGTCCAGCCGCGCGGCTTCGCTCTCAAGTTCCCGGGTGACGGATTCGATCGCCTCGGCATGGCGAGAGTCAGACAGAATCTCCACAACGATGGCTCCGGCCGCCTCATCCAAGCCACGCTGATCAACGCTGATCTTGGCACAGCCCTTGCCGCTAGAAGACGGGCCGCACCTGTATTCCCGGCGTACCGAACCGTCCTCGTACCGCTTCAGAGCGTCTACTGGGTGACCGGTGAGCGGTTTGCCACAGTCCGGACGGCCGCAGAAGGCTATCCCCGTGCACAGGTAGATCTCCGAGGGCGTCTCGCTGCCCCGGCGCGCGGCGTAGATCGCGCATACCCGGTCGAAGTCGTCTTCGGTAATGATCGGCTTCCCCGGCAGATGCCCGGCATTGGACTTAACGTTTGTTTCCGTGTCGGTGTAGAGGATTCTCCCGCAGTTGCGCTCTCTGAGCAGAAGAAGTTGCAGGGATCTGACAGTCCAAGGGTTGCCCTTGCTGCTGAGGACGCCGCGTGCGTTGAGGTCACGTACCAGCGCGTGCTGCGTTTCTCCCGCCAAGAACCGCCTCGTCAGTTCCCGGATGATCTCGGCTTCGGCTTCGCGCACGGTCACGAAATCGTCTTCGAAGCCGAATGGACGGGTTGTGGTGTTCGGTTCCCCCGACAGTGCCTTGAGCCGCTTGCCGCGCCGGGCTCTGCTGGACAGGCGGTCGGAGTAGTAGGCGGCGGCGTTGATCGCGTCGCGGAATGCCTTCTTGCCGTTCGGCGTGGTCAGGTCGTACTCGCTCTCGCTGTCCAGCACGCCCAGGCCGCGGGCGGCCAGCTCGATCATCCGTTCGCCGTCCTTCGGCTGCCGGGTGAACCGCTCCAGGTCGAACACGATGAACCCGCCGGACACGCCGCGCTCAAGCCGGTCCATCAGCTCGTCCCACGACGGACGCCGGACAGTCGAGTCCCATGCCGAACGCCCCGGATCAACCAGAACCTTGCCCTCTGGCAGGTCAAGGTCGGCGAGCCTCAGGCGGCAGATCGCGACCTGCCCGCCCGTGGACGGCTCGTTCTTCTTCTTGCTCTTGACTCGGCTGACTCTGGCGTAGATGTCGTAGGGCTTGGCTGTCCGATCTGTGCCGTTCAGCATGGTTAAATGGTAGCAAACTACATATCAACCTGGGACGAGACCATGGCCGTCGT
>PLRW01000071.1 GCA_003164955.1 Actinomycetota bacterium | reverse complement strand
GGTCTGTGCCGCAGACTCAGATTCAATCACTGGCTTCGTGAGCTTGACTGGCCTCGAGCGCGAGCCTTACGAGCGAGGGCGCCTAGGTTATGGCGTGTTTGCGCGGTATGCCAGGATGGGCTACCTGTCCTCCGGGCTTAAGTATGTAATTGATCTCGCGTTCGAGAGCCTCAAACTCCACCGTCTCGAGGCAGATATTCAGCCCGGCAATGACCCCTCAAAGCGGCTGATTAAGAGAGCAGGATTCAGGTGTGAAGGGGTCTCGCCGCAGTTCATCCGCATCAATGATGAATGGATTGATCATGAACGTTGGGCATTGACCCTGGATGAGTGGCTAATGGTCTCGAGACGTTACTCATGAAAGCATTCTCGCCCGGCCAACCGGATTGACAGTGTAAACGGACGCCTGAACGCTGCCGGATGGCCACGTCCCCGGTCTCCGCGAGGCCTCCGGTCAGCGTGGTCCGGGGACCGGGCTCGGCTCGGCCGGCCGGGGGGCCTGCTCGGCGGCCGCGGTGATGTTGCGGAGCATCCCGCCGAACACGATGCCGTGGAACGGTGAGATCGACCGCCAGTAGGCGTGGCCGGCCAGCCCGCGTGGCTGGAAGATGGCCCGCTGGCGGTAGGTCGTCTCGCCGTCTTCGTTCTGCCCGACCGACAACTCCAGCCAGGCCAGCCCGGGCAGCTTCATCTCCGCGCGCAACCGCAGCAACTGCCCCGGCGTGATCGCCTCGACGCGCCAGAAGTCGAGTGCGTCCCCGACCCGGAGGTGCCGCGGATCGCGCCGCCCGCGCCGCAGGCCCACGCCGCCGGACATCCGGTCGAGCAGCCCGCGGGCGGCCCACGCGGCACGGAACGAATACCACCCGGACGTTCCGCCGATGCCCTCGATCACCTGCCACAGCGCCCCCGGCGGCCCGTGAACCACGCTGGTGCGCTCGTCGACGTACAGCGAGCCGCCGGCCCAGGATGGGTCGCTCGGCAGCGGGTCGCTGGGCGCGCCGGGCGTTCCCGCCGACGTCCAGCTCGTGGACACGTCACCCTCCTGGGTGTGCCGCAGGGCCAGCTTGATGGCCTCGTCCAGCGGCAGCAGGCCGCCCGGCGGGTCCGGGATGTAGCCCGCGATGTCGTGCTCGGAGGCCACGACCTCGTTCCGCAGCGACTCGACCAGCGGCTTGGCCAGGCCGCTCGGTACCGGCGTCACCAGGCCGACCCAGTGTGACGACAGCCGGGGCGTGAGCACCGGGACCCGGACCAGGATCCGGGGTGTCAGGCCGGCCACGGAGGCGTAGCGGCGCATCATGTCCGCGTAGGTGACGATATCCGGACCGCCGATGTCGAAGCGCCGGTTGACGCCGGCGGGCAGCGACGCCGCATCGACCAGGTAGCGGAGCACGTCGGGGACGGCGATCGGCTGAATGCGGGTATTCACCCACATCGGGGTGACCATCGCCGGCAGCCGTTCGGTGAGATAACGCAGCATCTCGAACGACGCCGAGCCGCTCCCGATGATCACAGCGGCCTGGAGCGCGGCGGTCGGCACGCCGCTGCCCAGCAGGATGTCCCCGACCTCGCCCCGCGAGCGCAGGTGCGGTGAGAGGGCGCCCTCCTGGGCGGAAATCATCCCGCCCAGGTAGACGATGCGCCCGACCCCGGCGTCCCGTGCGGCATCGGCGAAGATCCGCGCCGATTCGCGGTCCCGGTCCTCGAACGAGGAGCCGGTGCCCAGCGCGTGGATGAGGTAGTAGGCCACGCCGGCACCCTCGAGGGCGCGCCGTACCGCGGCCGGGTCCCGCACGTCCGCTCGGGCGATCTCGATGTCGGCCGACCAGGACCGGTCGCTGAGCTTGGCGGGGTCGCGGGCCATGCACCGGACCGGGTACCCGGCGGCGAGGAGCTCGGGCACCAGCCGTCCGCCGATGTAGCCAGATGCGCCGGTCACGAGGCAGAGCGGGGCGGAGGACATGCCCTCAGTGTCGCATTGACCCACCCGCCGATCCCTCGGCGGCCCCTCGCAACCGCCCAGGTCACCGGCCGTCTAGCCGCCCTGTCCGCAGGGGAAGCGCCCGCCCGGGCCGGTGGCTCAGGCGTGGATGACGTCCGTGTGGTGGCAGAAGTGCACGCGGGCCGCGCCGGTGGACCGGATCCGGCCGATCGATGCCTCCCAGGCGTCCCGGTCGGCGGCCTGCCCCGGCGGCAGCTTCTGGCCCTCCGGGCCGCCGTAGAGCTGCGGCGTATACGCGGCGTCCCCGATCAGCAGGTCCTCGCCGCCAGCACCCTGGATGACCACGCTCTGGTGCCCGTTGGTGTGGCCGGGCGTGGCGATAACCGACAGGCCGGGCACGATCTCGGTGTCCCCGTCCAGCAGCTCGAAGCGCGCCCCGGCAAAGTCGAACCAGCCGGCCAGGTCGCGCGACTCGCGGCGGGCCCGGTCCAGCTCCGCGCGCTGGACGTGGAAGGCGGCGTGCTTGAAGACGGCGTTCTGCCCGCAGTGGTCGAAGTGCAGGTGCGTGTTGATCACCATCGTGATGTCGGCCGGGCTCATGTCCAGCCCGGCCAGCGCCTCCGCGGCCGCCACGTTGACGACCCGCCAGTCGTCCTGCAGGCCCTGCGGCCCGCCGACCCCGGTGTCGACCAGCGCCGCGCCACCCGGGTAGGTGACCACGAACCCGTGCACCGGCCATTCCGCATGCGTCCCGGGCGGGGTCACGCTGGCCAGGTGCAGCCTCTTGATCTCCAGTGCCACGCTGCCTGTCTCCTATTTCTGGTCTCATCTGGATCTCACCGGCATTTCGCCCTTACCAGCCGAGTTCGCTGAGCCGGTGGTCGCCGATACCGAAGTGGTGGCCGATCTCGTGGATGACGGTGCGGCGGACCTGGTCGGCGACTTCCTGTTCGGTGCGGCAGATCGCGCAGATCGTCTGGCGGTAGATGGTGATGCGGTCGGGCAGCACCCCGGCGTACTGCGACGTGCGGCTGGTGAGCGGGACGCCCTCGTACAGCCCGAGCAGGCCGGGCGGCCCCGCGCCGTGCTCGACCGTCACCGCGACATTGCGCATCAGCCGGCCGAGATCCTCGGGCAGCCCGTCCAGCGCGGTGACGACCATTTCCTCGAAACGGCCGGGATCGACCTCGATCACCAGCCCATTATCCAGCGCAGCGAGGCCGCGCCAGCCAGGCCGCCTCTGGCGAGATCGCCTGGCATCTCATCGCGTTACCGGCGGCAAATCCTGCCGTTCATCGAAGACCGGATGGCTGTGTGGGTGGGCGTGGTGGCCCGGCATCGGCGAGCGGCACGTCCTTTCCCTGAAGGCAATGCTGCTGGCTGCCTTCGCGTTCTGCGTCCATGATCACAGCACTGCCGTGGTCTGCTGGGTCCCGGGACTCGCCGGCGGCACGTGTGATCCGCCGGTCCGGAGCACCTGGTGCAGCGCCCGGGCGAATTCCGCTGGATGTATGGCGTAGCCGGCATGACGGCCGGGGAACTCACGCAGGCCGATCCCCAGCCGGTCGGCCGGACGGGACGCGCTGGCGTAGGGCGAGAACTCGCGCCCGTCGCGGCCGCCCCCGATGACGACCTGGGACGTCAGCCTTTTCAGCGCGCCAAGATCCAGTTCGTAGCGCTGTACGGCCTGCGCGTCGTTCGCGATGAAGAACTCGCTGTTCACCGAACTGCTGGACCGCATCGTCATCACCGGCGCGGTCATCCGAGAGTCGATCCTTGGGTCCCGGAGTAAGTGATTGTTATGCCCGGATCCGTCATGCTAGACGTTAGTTGCCGGCATTGTAGGAGTTGGTGTGGCCGAAGTTGCTGAGTCGTGCCAGGTTAGCCCCCTGTCCAGGGATCATGAACTCTTCCAGATGTACATGAATGCCCTGGATGCCGTCCTGAGTGCGCCGGATGTGCGCAGATCGTTCGATGAGTTTGGGCTCTCTGCGAGAAACGTGCGCATGAAGATGGTACACGATGCCGAGCGAGTCCTAAGAACTGCGCCAAGGCAATTCACAGTATATCAAAACGCTGTAGACAATGAAGTTAGCGCCCGCGCCGCTGACCCTACCATGACTTCCCAAGGAATTCGCGGACGTGTGGTAAGCCGGCTCCGTGGACTTGCGCACCGAATTGTTAGAACGAATCTTGGCGAGGAGTTCTTCGGTCGCGCGATGACTTGGGATTTCGGCCAAGAAGTTCAATCTGCCCGATATCAGCTTGTCGCCGCGATAACACAGACAGAATTGCTGGGACAGGTTCGCACGTTTATCAACACGGAACGGCAGAGCCGATTTAGTCATGCATATTCCGTGGCCAGCAGCCCAGCGCTCAGCGAAGTGTACGACAGCGCTAACAGAGTCCCGACTCAGATCGAGTCGGAAGTCACTGGACTGCTCGATAGGTTGGATGGAGCAAGCATTGGGGTGGCAGGGCCGCGAGGTGCCGGGAAGTCTACGCTCATCCGCGGATATTGCGGGGAGGTTGCTCCGGCTGCTGATAGCCGTAAGAGCATTAGTTGGTCGTCCTTCTTGGGCGCTGGCCTGCCGGAGCGTTCCTGGGGGGACCTTCGATGTATGGTTGCTGCACCCGTCGACTACATAGCACGAGATTTTGTCTTGCATCTGTTCGCTGCTTTCTGCAACGCAGTTATAAGTGGTTACGGCAGGGCCGGAAAATTTCACGGAATCTTCTTGAGTGCCTTTTGGGTGCGCAGAATCGCACAATTGTGTTTGCCTTTGATGTGGGTGGCTGTTTACCTCGGTGGCTGTGCCGCGATCTTGCTGTATTGGAATAAGGACATCGCGCGAGGGATCTCATTTCCTTCGTCTTGGATACAGTATGCGGGCATCGCGGTAATCGCCCTTGGCCTCGTGACTTTCGTACGGATATCGGCGGTAAAAATAAGGGAGTGGGCTCGCGAGGCGCACAAAGGCAGGAAGAGCGGGAGAATTATGATCGCGACCGCTCGGAAGCATTTGTCCGGGATCCGTAACCTGCAAACCTACACGTCAGGATTGTCCGGCGGACTCAGTCTTCGGGGCGGAGTAAGCACCCATCTATCGCGCACTATCGCGCGGGCCGAGCAACCGCTTAGCTACCCAGAGATCGTGGCTGAGTTCCGCAATTTCGCTGCTAGTGTGGCAGCTGACGTAAACCGCAGAGGTGACCGAGTTTTCATCGGCGTAGATGAACTCGACAAGATAGGCTCAGCGGAGCAAGCTGAACATTTCCTTAATGAAGTCAAGGGGATATTTGGCATCCCGCACCTGTATTTCATGGTTTCGGTATCGGATGATGCGCTTAATGCCTTCGAGCGGAGGGGCCTGCCCCTCCGTGACGCATTCGACAGTTCATTCGATGAGATCCTTTATGTGGAGCCATTCAGCTATTATGAATCGCGCAGGCTACTTTACCGAAGAGTCATCGGACTCACCGAGCCCTACGTCGCCTTGTGCCACTGTCTCGCGGGCGGCCTCGCCCGCGACGTCATCCGCGCCGCCCGCCAAGTAGCGCGCAATGCCGCCGCCTTGACTACAGGCAGGCCACCCGCCCTAGCGGCATCCCGCGCCACCGAGAGCGCTGACGATGCCCCGCCGGAATATGAACTGCTGTACGTCGAGCCCGTCCGCGATCTCCCAATCCTTTCAGGCATATCAGGCGCAGTCCTTCATGACGAACTGAATCGTAAGCTACGCGCTCTCAGCCAGGTCGTGGGACGCATGCACTCCGAAGACACGGCCAAGTTGCAGGGCACATTGCATGACATTGCCACGCATCTTGCGACCGACGAACCGATCATCAATGTCGTCGATCTCATCGCGATGACAGGCCGACCTGAGTCACCGCAAGTTGCGAGAGTCCGACTCGATTTCGCCGCCTACGCTTATTACTGCGCCACTTTGCAGGAAGTGTTCACTGACCAGCTAGACGGCATACACATGATCGATGCAACTAGCATACCATCTGGGCCCGTTAGTTTCGATGCTCTAGCGGCGGCCCGGAACGCGTTTACTACGGATACTCTGCTGGCATGGAACTTGATCACCCAGTGCCGCATTGCCTGGTCTCTTGAGACACGCGAACCAACCGGACCGGAAGTTCAGCACAGCGACAGCCCATATGCTGACACTAGCCTCAATCCTTCCGCAGTTCGGATGCCCCGGGATGGCGGCGCCCTTCCCGCAGACCGGATCTAACACGCAATAAACAGTTTGGCCAAAATCCCGCCCCTCGTCCGTTCGAAGGAGCCGTCATGCCCACGCTCGATCGCCAGGACGACGTGTTCATCCTTGACCTCGGGGATGGCGAGAACCGTTTCCATCCCGACTGGATCGCCTCGGTCAGCACGGCACTGGAGGAGATAGAGCAGGCGCAGGGCGCCCGCGCCGTGGTGACCGCCGCCACCGGGAAATTCTTCTCCAACGGCCTGGATCTGGATTGGCTGATGGCGCACGGCGACCAGTACCACGAGTACGTCGGGGCCGTGCACGGGCTCTTCGCGCGGGTGCTGTCGCTACCGGTGATCACGGTCGCCGCCCTGCAGGGGCACACCTTTGCCGCCGGGGCGATGTTGTCCCTGGCCCACGACTTCCGCGTGATGCGCGCCGACCGTGGTTTCTGGTGCCTGCCCGAGGCCGAGATCAACATCCCCTTCACGCCGGGCATGTCCGCGCTGATCCAGGCCCGGTTGACGCCGCAGACCGCGCACGAGGCCATGACCACGGCCCGCCGCTACGGGGGCCGCGATGCCCTGGCCGCCGCCATTGTCGATCGCGCGGTGGACGAGGACGCCGTCCGCCCGGCCGCGATCGAGATCGCCCGGGCGCAGGCGGGTAAGGCCGGTCCCGCTCTGGGCACCATCAAGGCCCGTATGTACCGGGCCGTCCTGGACGGCCTCCGGGACAAGGGCACCCCCTCGCCCTGACGGCTGGGGGCGGCTCGACTTCGGTATCGGCGCAGGCTCACGACCCAGCCTCCCGATGGCCCGGCGCGAGTATGACGCGCACGGCCTGCCGTACCACGACGCCGCCTACGCCGTGGGGAGCCTCGCCGAGGCGTGCACGGTGATCCGGCGGTTGTGGACCGAGACGGAACCGTTCGACTTCGACGGCACCTACGTCCACCTGACCGGGGCGTTCGGCAACCCCAAGCCCATCCAGCGCCCCCACCCGCCGATCCTCATCGGCGGGCGCTCGGCCCCCGTGCTGCGCGTGGTCGCCGAGCACGCCGACCTGTGGAACATCCCCGGCGGCGACATCGACGACGTCATGAGCCGCAGCGCACTGCTGGACCGCTACTGCGCCGAGATCGGCCGTGACCCTGCCTCGGTCACCCGCTCGATCCACCTGCCGGTCTCCTACGGCCAGCCCGGCATCACCCGGGACGCGATCGGCGAGGCGATCGGCGCCGGCTTCCCGCACATCGTCCTCGGGCTGCCGGCGCCCTACCCCGCCCACGTCGCACGGTGGGTCACCGACGAGCTCATCACCACGTCGGCCTGATACTTACCTTATTTTATGACTGCGGAAATGAAGGTATCTACGAGCGTCTCAGGCGTGCCGCAATTATTTATCCAAGATACCGTTGTACGGTCGAGCAGCCGGCGGAAGTGCCGTTCTTCGCGCAACTTGTCCTCTTCCCCCATCAGGATCAGGGATCCGTTAAAGAACGCTTCGTGATGGTGCAGGGAATCCACGTCACCCCCGCTCTCCAGTTCCCGCACGGCCTCATCCCGCCGGCCCGGTGGCAACCAGCCCGCAGGCTCCCGCACCACCACGGCCACGTGCTCAACGATCGTCGCCGAGGTGCTCCATGCCCTCCCGTATACAGTTTCCGGCGACACCAGCATCCGGGCCGTCCGATCCGGCTCGGAGAGATCGGGCGAATACGAGCCTGGGTGTGCGCTCGTGAAGAAGCCGGGCCGAAGGGTGAGCACGCTGCTTGACTTCATGTGCAGCATCCGCTCTCCCGTGCTGGCCAAATTCCCGGAGCTCAGCGAAATGGCGCCCCAGTCGTCGTTCAGCACCGTTAACGGATACTCCGGATGCCGCAGCAGCCCCGCCACAAGCGTGGTCTTCCCCGCGCCGGAACTGCCCGTGATGACCACCCCCCGCCTATCATTCCCCGTACCGAGAGACAACGCGCATCCGTGCAAGAAAACTATGTCGTCATTGCTCACGGCGGAACAAATGCCCCGGACACATACCTTGGCCAGCCGGTATGAGGTGAAGCCAAAGACCGCCATGACCTTCTGATCCCGTGACCACCATCGCGCCCCGTCCCACGCTCCATCAAGGCCGTATCGGCGGGCCGGCCGGGCCAGCGCATAAAGCGTGGCATCCGGCTCCTGATCCGTTCCAGCCCGAGCCCAGTTGGCCGCGAACATGCGGCTGAGCCGGGCGCTATCGGAAACGAAGGCGACAACTATCCGGCCTGCGGGCACGCAGATCGACGCGAGCACCCGGTGCCGAAGCCGCAGACCGGCCATCACGTCCTGGAGGCCGTCCACGGGCTCACGCACCGGCAAGAGCGCGTCGTAGTAGCTGAGACTCATCTCATCGCACTCCTCGCCCGCAGTATCGGGGGCGGCCCACCGCCACGGCAGCGACGTTCAGCAGCCTTCTCGCGGGCCTTTGGTCCTCCGCGCCCGCGCCCATAAGGTTTCCCCATGGCAGATAACGCCGCGTCTCCTCCGGATGGCGCAAAAGCCGTCCCTCCGCCACACCCCGAAGACGCCTGGCCAGAGCCGCGCCGCGACGCGCAACCGGATAGGGCCGTAGATGTCCGGTATGACCTGCGGGCGTCACATGAGGACCGGGACCGGATCGTTGACCTGCTGCGGGTGTCCGCGGGCGACGGCCGCCTCAGCATCGACGAGCTGGACGAGCGGGTCGGGGCGGCCCTGACCGCGCGCACCTACGGGGAGCTGGAGGCCCTGGTCGCGGACCTGCCGGCCACGCCGGGAGCGGCGGCCGGGGTCCCCGCCCGGAAACCCAAGGAAATGGTCCGGATGGACTGCGGTAGCGGCACCATGAAGCGCGACGGGCGCTGGGCCGTGCCACAGCGGATGGAGGTGAAGGTCCGCAGCGGTGTGGTGACCCTGGACTTCACCCAGGCCCAGCTCACCTGGCCGACGCTGCAGATCGACGCCGAAGTGCACAGCGGGGCGCTTCTGCTGCTGACAAAACCGGGCATCGTGGTGGACGCGGACGAGGTCTCCGTGCAGAGCGGCGGCACGAAGGTGGAGGCGCCCTGGGGTCACGATGTGCCCGCGACGCTGCGGATCGACGTGTCCGGCCGGGTGCGCAGCGGCACGATTACGGCCCGGCCGCCACGGCCGCCGCGCCGATCCTTCCTGGACTGGCTCCGCCGGCGCCCGCGGCCCCGCCAGCCATGGGAACTCCCGGCCGGGCACCAGCCCTACGGGCTCCCGCCCGGTCAGCTCTGAGCCGGAAGGGCCGACGGGCCAGCCCGCCGTGCCCTGAGCCGGCGCTCAGACGGTCCGGCCCAGGAAGCCGGCCAGCCGGTCGATAGCGGAGGCATCGCCGGGGACGGCCACCTCCGGGCCGAACGGCGCACCCGGACCCTCCGGCCTGGATGAGAGCTGCCGCCGGAGCCCGGCGAGGGACTGCTCGGCGAGGTCGGCGGGAAAGTCCGCCGGCTGCCCGGTCGCCCGCGCCAGGTCCCAGCCGTGCGCCAGCAGTTCGCCGATCCGGACGTGCACGAGAACCACGCCCGGCCCGGTGCCGAACGGCGCCGTGTAGACCGCCTCCAGGGCGCCCGGGGACGAGAAGGCCTCCCGCAGTTCGCGTCCGGTCCGCTGGAAGGCTCCGAGCGGGTCGTCGCCGAGGTGATCGGCCGTACGGTCCGGCGGCGGATCCTTGCGGGCCAGCGCGGCGAATAGCAGATTGCCCGACACCAGGTGGTTCAGCACCTCGCGCACGTTCAGCTCGGTGCACGGGGTCGGATCCGGCCACTGGCCGGGACCGATGCCGGCCACGATCTGTTCCGTGGCCGCGAGGGCGCGGTCCAGGTCGGCCAGCACGGCGGTATCGCTCATCGATTCACTCCTGCGTCGGGCTGGCGTGGCTGGGCCGGGGCCTCGGGGGCCGGCGGCCAGCCGGTCTGCCATGTCCTGAACTTGCTCGGGTGTGCTGTGCCCTGTCTTATCAGCCGGCCCCGACAATTTCCCGGCACCGCCGAGGCCGGCCATGATCCCCGGCCGGCGCCGGTGCCAGAATGCCGTCATGGGCAACGACAGCTCCTCAGGTCCCGGCAGTGCGGGCGGCTCGATTCTCAGCATCGGCTCGTCCGGGTCGATCCTGTCGATCGGCTCCACCGGGTCAATTCTCTCCATCGGCTCGGCGGGTTCGGTGCTGTCGATCGGCTCGGCGGGCTCGCTCGCCGCCATCGGCTCGTTCGCCTCGCTGGGCAGCTTCGCCTCGGCGTTCTCCATCGGCTCGATCTGGAGCTTCGCCTCGGTCGCTTCCGGGTTCTCCGCCCGTGCGCTGAAAGGCTGGGGCGACCCCAAGGGATCCTGGGCCCGGCTCTCGCGTCGTACTCCCGCCCGGGTCCGTTCAGTTAAATAAAGAGGCTCAGCTGCGGTAATCCGCGCGGCTGGTCTCTGTCCCGGCCCGGCGAAGCGGGAGATACTCGAAGCGCTGTCCGTTGATCATCGCCGACCGCCGTGGGGGCTGAGCATGGCCGAACTGACTGCGGGAGCCGGGGCCGCGGGAGCCGGGGCCGCCGGACCGGGGACCGCCGTGACCGCGAGCACGGCCGTGGACCTGGAGGTCCTGGAGGAGATCCAGCGGCGGGTGCTGTGGCTCGCGGTGCGCATGGTGGACGCGGCCAACCACGAGCGCAGTACCGGGGATGGGGTGAAGGTCGGCGGCCACCAGGCCTCCAGCGCCTCCCTGGTCACCGCGATGACCGCCCTGTGGTTCGCCTACCTGTCCGCCGGCGACCGGGTCAGCGTCAAGCCGCACGCCTCGCCCGTGTTCCATGCCGTCCAGTACCTGCTCGGCAACCTCGACCGGAAGTACCTGACCACGCTGCGCGCCCGCGGCGGCCTGCAGGCGTACCCGTCGCGGACCAAGGACCCCGACGATGTCGACTTCTCGACCGGGTCGGTGGGCCTCGGGGCGGTCGCGCCGCTGTTCGCCGCCGTGGCCCGGCGCTACGTCGACGCGCATTTCGGTGAGCGCCCCCGGTCCCGGTTCATCGCGCTGCTCGGCGACGCCGAACTGGACGAGGGGAACGTCTGGGAAGCGATCTTCGACCCGGCCACCCACGGGCTCGGCAACGTCATGTGGGTGATCGACTTCAACCGCCAGTCCCTCGACCGCGTCGTCCCCGGCGTCCGCATCGCGCACTGGAAGGGCCAGTTCGAGGCGGCGGGCTGGCACGTGGTCGAGGTCAAGTACGGTCGCCACCTGCAGGCCAAGTTTGCCGAGCCGTACGGTGCCGCGCTGCGGGCGTGGATCAACAACATGCCGAACGAGCACTACCAGTCGCTGTTCGGCCTCCCGGCGGAGAAACTGCGGGAGCGGTTCACCGACGGGGCGCCGCCCGGCGTGGACCGCGTGCTCGCCGACGTCACCGACGACGAACTGGTCCCGCTGGTCGGTGACCTCGGCGGGCACGACATGGCCAGCATGCTGGCCGCCTACGCGGCCTGCGACGAGGTCCGCGACCGGCCCAGCGTGATCTTCGCCTACACGGTCAAGGGGTGGGGCCTGCCGATCGCGGGCAACCCGCGCAACCATTCGGCGCTGCTGCTGCCCGCGCAGATCGACGAGATGCGCGCGGGCCTCGGCCTGACCGCGCAGACCGAATGGGACCGCTTCGACGCCTCGACCGCGGCCGGCATCCTGTGCAGCCAGCGCCGGGAGGCGCTGCGCCGCGAACCGCGCACCCCGGCGGCGCCGGTCAGCGTGCCCGCGGCCACGGGCACGTCCGGGACGCGGCCGGTCTCCACGCAGGAGACGTTCGGCCGGACGCTGGTCAGCCTGTCCCGCGACGAAGCCCTGGCGCCCTACCTGGTGATGTCGGCGCCGGATGTGGCTACCTCGACCAACCTGGCCGGGTTCATCAACCGGGTCGGCGTGTTCGCCCCGGTCGAACGGCGGTCCTGGCGCGACGACTCCGTGCTGCGCTGGTCCGAGGGACCGAAGGGCCAGCACATCGAGCTCGGCATCTCCGAGATGAACCTGTTCCTCCTGCTCGGCCAGCTCGGCCTGGCCTGGGACCTGTCCGGCCAGCCGCTGCTGCCGGTCGGCACGGTCTACGACCCGTTCGTCTGCCGCGGCCTCGACGCCTTCATCTACTCCGTCTACTCCGGGTCGCGATTCCTCATCGCCGGGACGCCCTCCGGCGTGACGCTCGCGCCCGAGGGCGGCGCACATCAGTCGACCATCACCCCGTCGATCGGCCTGGAACTTCCTAACGTGACCTTCCTCGAGCCTGCCTACGCGACGGCGGTCGACTGGCTGGTCTGCGACGCACTCGGCCGGATCGCGGCCGGCCCGGCCCAGACCACGACCGCGGTCCCCGCCGAGAACGGCGCCTACTACTTCCGGCTGAGCACGCGGCCGCTGGACCAGGCCCCGTTCGCCGCCGCGACCGCGCGGATCGGCGAGGCCGTGCTCCGCCGCCAGGTGCTGGCCGGCGCCTACCGCCTGATCGACGCGTCGGCGCTGGCCGAGGGAGGCGCGCCGCAGGTTCACCTGGCCGCGTCCGGCGCGGTCATGCCCGAGGTGCTGACCGCCGCCGCGGAGCTGGCCGACGAGGGCATCGCCGCGCACGTCGTCGACGTCACGTCGCTGGACCGCCTGCACACGGCGTGGCAGCGGACCCTCCGGCACGGCATCCGCACCGCGGCCACCCCGTCGATCCCCGGCGCGCTGCGCGCGGCCCTCCCGGGCCGGGCGCCGCTGGTTACCGTGCACGACGCGGCCTCGCACGCGATGGCCTGGCTCGGCTCGGCGCTCGGCGTCCCGTGCGTGCCGCTCGGGGTGGACCAGTTCGGCCAGTCGGGCAGCGTCGCCGAACTCTACGAGCTGCACGACCTGCTGCCCGGCTCCATCGTCAACGCCGCCCTGGCCGCGCTCTCCCTGATGTGAGCGCCGCCGGGTCGGTACGCGCTGCCCGGCCGGATCACCGCTTGCGACCGACGCCGCCCCATACCCGGGCCGGGCTGCTGGCCTCCAGCTCGCTGACCGGCCGCCATTCGGGCACCACGACGACGCCGGGCTCGATCAGTTCGAGGCCGTCGAAGTCCGGTCTGAAAATTGACTAACGTGGTCTATAGTTCTGACTATGACCATTGCTGCAACGCCCGTGCCCCTGTCCGAGGCCAAGGCACACCTGTCCGAGTTGGCTCGCCGGGTACGTCAGCAGCATGAGCGGATCACCCTCACCCGCAACGGCGAGGCTGAAGCTGTGCTGCTCTCCGTGGACGATTTGGAAGGCCTGGAGATGACCCTGGAAATTCTCGGGGACAGCGAAGCCGCAGGGCGCATCTCTGAGAGCCTGGCGGCGCTCGGCCGCGGTGAGCCCGGGGTTGATCTGGCCACCGTCCGGCAGGATCTGGCCAGGCGTCGCGCCAGCGGCGCGTGACAGCCGAATCTGCAGACCGGTACCAGATCCGGTTCCAGCCTGCCGCGCGGCGCGCGATCTCCCAACGGCTTCCGGAGGCGGTCGCAGCCGCAGTGCTGGAGTTCTGCGATGCCACGCTTGCGGTCAACCCGCACCGTGTTGGCAAACCATTGTTCGGACCTCTCGCCGGCTGCCACGGTGCCCGGCGCGGTACGTACCGGATCGTCTATCGGATCGAGGAGAACACCCACACCGTTCACGTTCTCGACATCGATCACCGCTCCGAGATCTACCACCGCCCGCAAGCCTGACAACGTCACCAGCACGTTATCCATGCAGAACGCGGCGACCCGGAGGCGGAGGATGCTGCCCGGACCGCGTCGTCAGCCGGTGCCGTCACCCGTCGGAGCCGCCGTCCCCGGCCGTGGCCTTCTTGGCGGTCTTCGGGCCCGGTGCCGGCGGCGGGGTCGTGCAGCCGGCGCAGGCGGGCTGTCCCGTGAAGTAGGCCGGGATGCTGGGTGAGTCGGTGGGCGGGTTCGTGGCCAGCAGGACCGGCGAGCGGGGCGCCTGGCCGAAGTTGAAGTCCTGGTCGATGGTGCCCAGAATGGGCTCGTCCTCCCGGACGTCGGGGCGCGGGTCGGGGCGGCCGTCGGTCTTCGGGTTCAGCCGGTCGCCGCCGAGGAAGTCGTCCTCGATGAACTTCAGGTAGGCGTCGCTGCTGAGCGTCTGGTTGTCGATGTAGCCCTGCTTCGCGTACGGCGAGATCACCATGCTGGGGACGCGCAGGCCGTAACCGTTCTGGTCGACCGACGGCGGGTTCACGTTGTCGTAGAAACCACCCCAGTCGTCCCAGGCCAGGAAGATCGCGGTCGAGTCCCAGTCCGGGCTCTTCATCGCGGCGTTGACGATCGAGGTGACGTAGGCCTGGCCCTGGTGGACGCTGGCCGGCGGGTGCTCGCTGTCCGGCCCGGACGGCGTGATCCAGCTGACCGCGGGCAGCGTGCCCGCCTTGGCGGCCGAGTAGTAGCTGGTCAGATCCTGGATGTTGCTCAGCTGGTGATCAGCCTGGACATCGCCGAACAGTGGCAGCGGATTCCAGATCCCCGGCGTCCTGGCGCTCTGCTTGACCGGGGCGCAGGTCTCGGCCGAGTCGTTGGCACAGTCCGGCTGGACGCCGGTCTGCACGTAGTAGCCCCAGCTCACGTGGTGGGCGTAGAGCAGCCAGGTGATGTCGGTCCAGGCCAGGTCGATGCTGGTCTTCCCGTCGGTCACCTCTTGGTTCACGGCCTGGCCGAACTGGTTCGAACCGTAGGGGCCGACGATGTCGTTGACGCAGCTCATCGGGGACCGGTTCTTGCACTTGGCCGACCACGCCGAGACCATGTACAGGTGGTCGGGCAGGGACCACGACTTGACCGGCTCGTACATGTGGTCCTGGAGCACGAAGTCCTTGGCGTAGGTCCAGTAGTCCGGGATCTCCGCGCCCGTGTGGTAGCCCATCACGTCGGGGGTGCTGCCGGTCGTGCACGCGGGGTCGTCCGGATTGGCGCAGGACTTCTTGGCCTGGTCGCGCTGGGCGATGAAGCCGTCCATCTTGCCGCCGTCGACGTCCGCCACCGCGTTGGTCTCCCCGTGCGGGCCGCCCCCGTTCACGTCCGCGGTGTCGTGGTAGGGCCGGGTACACCCGCCCGCCGGGTTCGGCACGCACACCGTCGGTGTCCCGTTGCTCATCGGGATCCCGTCCACCCCCGGGTACGTCCCGAAGTACGAGTCGAAGGACCGGTTCTCCTGCATCACGATGATCACATGCTTGATCTTGTGGATGCCGGTCGCCGAGATAACGGTGCCGCCGGGGCTGCTGCTCGCCTGCGCGCTCGCCGTGGAGGTGGGCGTCCCGGACGCGGTGCACGCCGCCAGGAGCCCGGCTGCCATCAGCGTCGTGCAGGCCGCCGCCATCGGCCGGGCCGCCAAGTTTCGCCGTCGCATGGAGCCGACCGTAGGCATCCGCCATGGGAACCCCCTGTGCCCCATGTGTGCAAACCCTGAGCCGATCCTCATCATTTCCCAGACTTCCCCTCAGGTCCGGATGCCTGGAGCCGCCCGCACCCTGGGGGCCGCATCTCAGGTCATGTCCGGCACCGGCTGATCACCGACACCGTGCCAGCGCCCAAGTTGGCCACGTAGGCCGTATGGGTACCGGGGTCCACGGCCACCCCCAGCTGGGATGAGTTCGCGTCCACACGGATGGTGGCTGTTACCGTGGTGGTGGCCCCGTCGATCACCGACACGATGCCATCGACGTAGCTGGAGGCGTAGACGGTGCGGGCAGCGGGATCCACCGCCACCCCGTATGGCTCAGTGCCCACGGAAACGGCGCCGTTCACGGTGCCGGTGGCCTCGTCGATCGCCGACACCGTGCTACTGCCGTAGCTGGACACGTAGACGGTGCGGGTGGCGGGATCCACCGCCACCCCGTACGGGAACACGCCGACGGGGATGGTGCGGGTCACGGTGCCGGTGGCCGCACTGATCACCGAGACCGTGTTATCGCCTTCGTTGGCCACGTAGACGGTGCGGGTGGCGGGATCCACCGCCACCCCGGCCGGGTGTGAGCCCACGGGGATGGTGCGGGTCACGGTGCTGGTGGCCGCGTCGATCACCGAGACCGTGTCATCGCTGTTGTTGGTCACGTAGACGGTGCGGGTGGCGGGATCCGCCGCCACCGCGTCCGAAAAGTGGCCCACGGGGATGGTGCCGGTCACGGTGCCGGTGCCCGCGTCGATCACCGACACCGTGTCACCGCCGGTGTTGGTCACGTAGAC
>PLRW01000256.1 GCA_003164955.1 Actinomycetota bacterium | reverse complement strand
CCCGGTAACTACGCCGGCCCGGTAAATGGAGAGCCCGCGCGGCCCTTGCCGTGCTCGGCGTTGCGGAGCACTCCTCTCCGCTGCCGGTCAGGGGCCAAGGGTGAGGCCGTCGGAGCGTCCGGCTTCCAATCGCGGCCACCGGGGCGAATGGCCTGGGACGTTAAGACCAGGCCGGATTACCCGGGCCATTAGACCAGGCCGGATTACCCGGGCTATTAAGACCGGGCCGGATTACCCGGGTCAAATTAACGGGGAAAAATACCCAGCTCAATAGAGGGATTCCGGCTCTGAGACCCGAACAACAAATCACGGAGAGTGGTGATCAGGTAACAGGAATGACCGAAAGAGGGAAGAGCCATGATAATCAGGAGGAAGCCCGGCAGCACCGCCACCGCCCTGGGCGAGACACCGGCATCCCGGGTGTCGTTCGCCCGGGCCCACCGGGGGCGTATCGCTGCCGTGGGCGCCGGGATCGCCGCAGTCGGCCTGACGCTCACCACGATCTTCGCGTTCGGGGCATCGGCGAGCACCCACAGCGCAAAGAACCTTTCCGGCCTGCCCTGGAACAGCGGGGTCTTCCTGCCGAACGCCACCCCGGCGTCCATCAAGGCCTTTGGCGACTGGCGCGGAGTCCCGGTGGACGTCGCCACCGTCTGGCCGAACCGCGGCAGCTGGAAGGCCATCACCAGTCCGTCATGGCTCTACCAGATCTGGAAGGGATCAGCGGTAACGGTGGCCTTCACCGAGCCGATGCTGCCCTCGGGCGTCGGGGGATCCATCCAGGCGTGCGCGGCCGGCTCCTACGATTCGCACTGGCGCCAGTTCGGCACCAATCTCGCCGCCCACGGCCTCGGCAACTCGATCATCAGGCTGGGCTGGGAATTCAACGGCAACTGGTACATCTGGAAGGCCACCAACCCCATGGCCTGGGTGCAGTGCTGGCGGCAGATCGTCACCTCGGCCCGGGCCACCGCGCCGGGCCTGCAATGGGACTGGAATGTCAACCGCGGGGCATCGCCCGGACTGCCCGATCCCACCATGGCCTATCCCGGAAACGCCTACGTGGACACGATCGGCGTCGACAGCTACGACATATGGCCGCCCGCGACCACCAGCAAGGGCTGGAACCAGCAGCTCAATGGGGTGCAGGGCCTGATGTACTGGCTCGACTTCGCGACGGCGCACGGCAAGCAGTTCGCGGTGCCCGAGTGGGGCAACGTCATGCCCGGCACCGTGGCCAACGGGAAGCACGCGGGCGGGGACGACCCGGCGTACGTGAACGACATGCTCAGGTTCTTCGAGGCCCACTCCGCCGCCCTCGCCTGGGAGGCCAACTTCCAGAGTCCGACCACCCGCGGGGTCTACCGGTCTGGCACGGAGATGCCCAGGGCCGCAGCGGCCTATAGGGCAGGATTCTGAACCTGGGGCCAGGCCGGCCCGGCCGGCGCCAGCACGAGGCCACCGCGATGATCATCATCGCGGTGGCCCTGCCCGGGTACCTCATCACCCCGGCCGGCCAGGCCAGCTACGAGCGCGAGGGGTGCACCAGGTCACCATCGACCTTGGGCACGTCATGGACGTGACCGGAACCGGGATCACGTTCTCGGGCGAGCAGGCCGGGGACGGCGCGACCTACACCGTCTCGGCCGGGACCACCCAGCCGGGCCAGGCCGCGTTCCCGAACCAGGCCGCGTGTACGCAATGGCACCTCCACGTGTACCGGGGTACACGTGATGGCGCCTTTACGTGTAAAGCGCGCCGGTCAGCGGCGTGGCGCATGGGGCCGACGATGCCGGTGGAGCGGAAGATCGAGGCTAGTGATACCCCGCGATCATCAGGGCAATGATCACGGCCATCGCAGCAGTCGCAAGTGCCAGGACTACGGTGGCGACGCGCAGGAGGACCCAGTCCTCGCGTACCCTCCGTTGCCGGTCCTGCAACGGAATTCTGGGCCTGGGCGGATGGTAGCCAGGGGGAGGATCGTGCAGCCGGAGCCCCCGGCGCCCCCGCGGGCCGCCGAGATAAACCATCATCCCTCCCGTCACCTTCTGCTGTCAGCGTAACGCTGGGCAGGATGCCGGAATAGTCCGCTGCCGGTACATTCTGGCCGGGTCATTGAGGTCTTGTCCGGTGCCGCCGATCGAGATCGGCATTCCCGGGATGCGGCGCATGGGTCGCGGAGATCACCGGAACGCTGCGCCCGGGCAGCCGGCCCGCCGGGATGCGGGTTCCGCCACCGGCCGGACGACCGGGCCGGCGCCGATGACCCCGCTGCGGATCATGGGCGCCCGCCTGCTGGCGGCGGGCAATTCTTACCCGTGCTCATTTCGCCGGGATTTCCGCCGGAATACGGCTTTCGCATCGGCCGTGATCGCGGTACCGGGGGTTTTCTTTGCTGACGGGGAGAAATAGAAATAGGCGTAGGCTCGACACGTCAGCATGCGGACAGCGTGCTCCTTTTGTGAGATTTGAGGGATAATAATGGGACGCTCCCATTCCTCTCTGATATCCGTATTCCGGAGCCGCACGGCGGTAAGCGCTGCCGGGGCAGTGGCGGCGGCGATGGTACTGGGCATGAGCTCACCGCCCAGCGTGGCGCGCACGAGCATGCACCGCGGCATGGCCAGCAGGCCGGCGGTCCAGATGGGGCCGGCACAGGTGAACTTGAACTGCGCATGGCCGGTCGAGACCACGCCCACCACGTCAAATATCGCAGCGCCGGACCCGTTCGCCACCTACTGGACCACCCCTTTCCTGGCCAGTCCAGGTAATTCAATAACCATCAGCGGCTCCTACCCGACGAGCCGCTTCATGTCGTTGGCCGTATATAACGACTCATACGAGCTTTTCACTAACACAGTGGACGGAAAGAGTGTGCCGTCCGACCTTTCCGACTACCAGATCACCGCTGACCCCGGATCGAGTAACCCGTGGCGCTCGGGCCGGGTGGGAAGGCACGCCGCATTCACCGTCCGGCTGCTACCGACCGTCACAGCCGCGCAGCAGCAGTCCGAGAACGCCATCCCAATGATCGACCAGAACCCGCCCGCCAGCCCCGCGGGCCCACCAGGGGTGGGGTACGTGATCTTCCGGACGTACGTCCCGGCGGGCGGCAATACAAGCGTGCACCTTCCGGTCATCACCGTCACAAGCGGCCAGGGGAGCACCACCCTTCCCCCATGCCCGACGCAGTCCACGGAAAGCGTTCACGCAGCGTCCGCGGCGATGCTCACCGCCGCTAAGCGGCTTCGCACCGCCGGCACCGCTCGTACCGCAGGCACCGCTCGCACCGCGCGCACCGCAGGCACCGCGGAAGCCCCCGAACTGCAGTACTTCGGCCCGTCGGCCGCGTCCCAGGGCGGGCTCTTCCCCAACCCGGTCAACGCCTACCTCGCGATGCAGTTCACCCCCGAGCCGGGATACGTGGTCGTCACCCACGGCAAAGCCCCGACGAGCCCGACTCAGGCAGGCCGTGGGGCGCCCGGGGATTCGATCGGGGCCTACCCCGTACCCTGGATCAGGCCGGAATTCCAGGTTCGCTACTGGTCGATCGCCAACTACCTGAACGCGCCGCCCTACCCGGTGGTGGAAAACGGCCAGGGCTCCGGTGAAGTCTTCGGGGGAACCGCGGACTACCTGACGACGCTGCGAGACGGGTACTACACCGTGGTCTCATCGCTCCCGGCCGATGAGCCATCACCCGAATCCCTGAGGGCCAACGCGGCGACCTGGATCCCCACCTCGGCCGCGTCTCCCGGCGCTCCCGAGCTCCAGCTGCTGCGGAACATGCTCTCCCAGCAGCGGCTGTACCCGGAAGGGTTTACCTTCCTCCCGCCGCCGGCCAGCCCATCGGACATCATCCCGCCGGCCACGGTCCAGCAGCAGATGGGTGCCTACTATCCGCAAACCGCTCAATGCACGGTCCAGACCTTCGAGATCAGCGGCTGGGCGGGCTGCCAGCTCCTGAGCAGCTTTACGGCCGGGTCGCCGGAGCGCCGCCGGTTACCCCGGGAACAGCGCGATCGAGGCCGTGAAGGTGTGCAGGTAGTTCTGGCCGCCGACGGGGCCGAGTTCCCCGGCGCAGGAGAACCCCGCGACCGGGATGTCGCCGAGCATCCTGGTCAGGAGCCGGGCGTCGTGATCGGGCTCGGGAAACATCCGTGATCCGCGGCCGTTGCAGGTGAACAGCAGCGCTCCGGCCGGCCGCCGGCCGGCGAGGGCGGCGGCTTCCTGTTCCAGGATGCGCTGGAGGTCCTTGTCCGCCGAGCCGGCGTCGCGGACGTGGAACTGCAGCGTCTGGCCCATTTCGACCTCCTCGCCGACCGCGATGGCCCCGGTCGCGGGATCGGCGCCGAGGATGCCGCGGATCAGGAAATCGCCCTGGTGCCGTTCGGCCCGGTACTCGTCGATGACCATCCCGACCTGGAGGCCCCGGGTGAGCAGCCCCCGGTCATGACTGGACAGCGCCGCGGCCAGTTCCTGCAGGCGCGTCAGGGCCGACCGCCCGCCAAGCTCCCGGACGAGATTGCCCTCGGCCGAGGTGACGGTGAAGGGCTCCCCGATCGGCCGGCATCCCTGCGAGACGAGGGGATGGATCTCGGCGTCCGGCAAGTAGGCGCCGACGGCACCCTGCGACAGGACCCGGCCGTCGAGGAACAGGCGGCTCTGCCGGAACGCCAGCCCGCCACTGGCTATCCCTCCCATAAGGTGCGTTCCGGCGACATCGGAGTTCAGATGGGCCAGCAGGTGGTCGGCCGGGAACGTGAACGGGTCGCAGATCATCAGGTACACGCCCGCCCGGCCCGGCTCGAACCGGTAGCCGCCGTAGGCGCCCCCACTGGCCGTCCGCACGAACTCCATGTCGAACGTCTCGGCCGGCCCCACCCCGGCCGCGAGCCACAGCGAGACGGCCGGTCCGGACTCCACCTCGCGGGAGCCGCCGACGACCGCCTCCGCCACGCAGCCGATGAGCGGGAACGGGCCGGTCTGCTCGGTGACCGCCGTCAGCAGCGCCCCGGCCGAGTCGTGGAAATCGGCGGAGGCGACCAGTATCCCGAACGCGGGCGGGCTGTCCGCCAGGGACGCGCGGGCGACCTCAGCCGCCCGGCGCCCGGCCTCGCCGGGATCCGCGCTGAGCACCAGGGCCGCGCCAGCCTTCATTAGTCCAGATTACGTCGGTGGTCCGTCTTTGCCCCCGCCGGAAATCGGCACAGGATCGGGCCGCCCCCATCCGGCCCATCCGACGGGTCCTTCTTCGAAGGCGTCCTCACCGCCGGCTACCCGTCCGCCGCGGCCGACAGCGCCGTCCAGGCCAGCGTCGTCTCGGCCGGCTACAAGCAGGTCAGCAGCGGCTTCCCGGTGACCGGCACGCCCTACACGATCACCAACGTCAACAGCGGCAAGCAGGCCACCCCGGCGAGCTGCGCAACCGCCAACGGCACCGGCATCGAGCTGTCGTCCGCCCTCGGCACGAGCTGCCAGCAGTGGACGTTCGCCAATGCGGGCAACGGCCACTACGTCATCACCAACGTCGGCAGCGGTAAGGTCCTCGACTCGGTGGACTGCGGGTTCCGGGACGGGACACTCACCGACCTGTGGTCCCCGCTCGGCAACGTCTGCCAGGAGTGGGACGTCAGCGCGGTAGGCAGCCACTACACGATCAGTAACGTCGGCAACGGCATGGTGCTGGACGCGGAGGACTGCGGTACCGCCGACGGGACCGTGGTCCGCCAGTGGGCCCAGCTCGACAACCTCTGCCAGCAGTGGGACATCAAGTCCTGACCGTCATCGCGCCTGCGGGCTGAACCCGGAGCTGCCCGCTGCGCGCAGCGGGCAGCTCCGGGCCGGCGGCATCTCCCGGGCGGACGTCGGCTGCGGCTCAGGCGTCGCGGCGGTCGAGGAGGCAGGCGGCCGCGAGGAGCAGCACCGTCCGGCAGGCCGCCGCGACGCTGCCCGGCTCCGGCGGGAACGCGACGGTGCCCCGCTCCGGGCATCTTCAGCTTCCGGACCCGCTGACCCGGCCCGGCGACGGGATGCCCGCAGGTCCCTGGCGACCGCCGGGATGCGCGCAGGTCCTAGGGATGGCCGTGCAGGTGGACGTCATAGACGCTGGCCTCATAGGTGCCCGAGCCATCGGGTGGCAGCTGGGTGAACCAGATGAGGACATACTTGGCGCGCGCCGTGAACCGCATGCGGACGGTTCCTCCCGGACCCGCCGTGCTCGCCACCTCGTGCAGGTCGGCCAGCACCGGGACATTTCCGGCCCGGAGCTGGACGTCGGCGCCGGGGGAACCGCCGAGCGTGATCTCCGCGTCCGTGATCGTCACCCGCCGGCCCATGTCCAGCAACAGGCCGGTGCCGGACTGCAGGTGCCCGAAATCCGCGGTGGTATACCAGTCGCTCTCCCAGGCGGTACCGGAGCTACCGTCGATCGCCATCGCCGCATGCTGCGGATCGTCGCCCGCAGCCGGGCCACCGGGACCGAACGCCATCGCGCGGACCGGTGTCAGTATCTGCGCCGGAGGAGCCGGGGCGGCGGTGCTGTGCGACGGCGAGGGCGAGGGCGAGGGGCTGGGCGTGCCGCGCCCGGCAGGAGCCGTGCCGGCGTGCTGGTGGGAGGCGGCGGAGCGGTCGGCCGCGGCCACCGCCGCACTGCGCGCATGGCCCGCGGTCGAGGCGACGTGAAAGGCGGCCCAGCCCACGATGGCCAGGACAGCCACGGCCAGCGCTGCGGTCCAGGCCAGCCGGCCGCGGTGCCCGCGCGCCCGGGCCCCCTCGGCCGGGTGCAGGACCACAAGCTCCTCGATGTCCTCGGCGGTCCGCACCGTCGCGTCGTACTCCTGAATCAGCGGATCCGGATCCGTTCCCACGACTCGGGCGATGGCACGGATATGGCCGCGAGCGTAGGCGTCACCGCCGCATGCCGAGTAATCATCTTTCTCGATTCCCCAGATGATTGCTTCCCGGATGCGGGTCTGGCGGCTGACCTCGCTCACGGTGAGACGTGCCCGCCACCGGGCGTCGGCCAGCACCGCGCCGATACTCACGGTTTACCTCCGCTGTCATACAGTCCGCCTATGCCACCTGGCATATCACGTGTAGTGGCCGTACCGGATCATTGCCCGGATTACGGCGCGCTTATCTCACGCCCGGGTGCCGCTGCAGGAACGCGCTGATGCCACGGCAGGTTCTCCGTGATGGCCGGGTCCATCGCCTGATGGCCGGCCTGGGGCCGGAGTCGTCACCGCAGAGCATCACCCGGCTGAGCGGGATTGACATGATGAGCAGCCCGGCGCGGCCCGGGCCTCAGCCAGCCCACTGCTGCGACAGGAACAACAGCCCCACTACGGCGGCGAGCGGCGCGCTCACGCTGAGGTACACGTACCGGACCCAGGTCCGGCGCGCGTCGAGCCCGGCGAGCGCGATCCAGGCCGGGAACAGCAGCAGGAGCGTGCGCGGGCAGGCCTGATACCAGGTCTGCGTGCCGAGCGCGAGCACGGCCAGCCCGCAGTACACGGCCTCGGGCCAGCGGCGCCACCACAGGAACGCGAGCGCGGCCAGGAGCATCGCGGCCATCGCGGCGAGCTCCAGCTGGAACTCGAACGCGTCGGCGGCGGTGAACGGGTGCCGGAATGCGGCCCACCAGGTGGTCTTCAGTGCCTGGACCGGGGTGACCGGATGCAGGTCCCAGCCGGCCTGCTGGGCCTTGGCCCAGGCTTCCCAGGTGCCGGTGCGCACCGTCAGGTAGATCTCGTAGGCCGCGGGCCCGGCGAGGGCACAGCAGGCTTTCCCGGCGTTCGCCAGGCGCGCCCCGCGCGGGCCGGTCAGTGCCATCACGGCCAGCGCCGGGATGAGGAAGGCGGCGTCCGGGCGCACCAGCCCGGACAGTCCCGCCAGCAGCGCGGCACGCCACCACCGGCCGCGGGCCGCGGCGTGCCAGGCGGGGATCGCGAACGCCAGGAACAAGCACTCGGTGTACCCGACCATGAGGAAGATCGCGGCGGGTGTGGTGAGGAGGTAGAGCACCGCACGGCGCCCCCCGGCGAGCCGGGACAGCGAGACGACGACGAAGCAGCCCGCGATCCCGGAGACGACCAGTTCGGCCAGCACCCAGCTGCGCAGGATCAGGTGCACCGCCGCCAGCGTCATCGGATAGCCGGGAAAGAAGACGGTGTCGTGTGCCGTCGAGTGCGGCGAGAAGTAACCATACTGGGCGATGTTCCGCAAAATGTTCGCGTCCCAGTGCTCGAACACCCCGGTCAGCGGCGCGTGGCCGGGAGTGGCGCGGTACACCCACGCGGCCGCCCAGGCGAGGACGAAAAGGGCCAGGTGCGCGGCGGCCCACAGGCCCAGCGCGGCCCAGTCGTCGGGGCCGAGGTCCGGGCGCCACCAGCGCGCCCCGGCCAGCAGGCCGCCGGCCACCGGCGCGGCCGGGTCCGGTATGGGCCCAGCCTCACCACTGATGCCCCGCTGCAGCATGGCCCCCCCGGGAGCGAGTCGGTCCGACGGTGATGGCTCGCCGAAGTTCCCCGGTGGTGCTCGGCGGAATTCCCCGCTTGGTTGAGCGTCACCGTACATGGCTAATTACTGATTGTCACTCACTATTTCGTATAGTGAGGGGTGGCGCCGTGGTGACGCCGGCCTGACCCGCTGGACAGGGCAGCATGGGCGCGAAAACACAGCCAGCCCGCGATATCGTCACTGCATTCGACATCGTTGCACAGTGCTCGCTAAATTTGAATATATTTTCGGGTACGGCCGAACTTCGTGCCGGCCGGCCCGACTCGGTGCGGCCCGGCTCCGGACGGCTGGGCCCGGACCCGGAGCATGGGGCGGGCCGGGGCGCCCGGTGGCATTCTGGACGGATGACTGAGCTCGATCTTGACGCCCCGTGCTCCCGGACGGCCGCCTCGGCGGCCGTAGCGGACATCGGCTGGCGGTACCTGCTGGGCACGCTGGCGGCCTCGGTGCCGGTGCGGTCACTGGCGCAGGCCGGTGAGGTGGCGGCGGCCGCGGTCGCGGCCTGCGACGACGACGCCGACGGTCACCTGCGGGCGGACCTGCGCCCGGACCGGGTGGAACTGTCCCTGCAGACGAGGGCGCTGGGCGCTACCACCGGCCGGGACACCCGGCTGGCGCACCGCATCGCCGAGGCCGTGGCCGGGCTCGGGCTCGCCCCCGCCGGGCCGACGTCCGCCGAAACACCTCGCCCGGTGGAGATGCTGGAGCTGGCCATTGACGCGATGGACATCCCGGCCATCCTGCCGTTCTGGAAGGCGGTCATGGGCTACGCCGACGAGCCCGGCGGCACCGACCCGGCCAACGCCATCACCGATCCCGCCGGGCAGCTTCCGGCCATCTGGTTCCAGCAGATGGATGCCCCGCGGCCGCAGCGGAACCGGATCCACTTCGACATCACCGTGGCCCACGACGAGGCCGAGCCCCGGGTACGCGCCGCCCTGGCCGCCGGCGGCCGCCTCGTCGACGATTCTTACGCCCGGTCGTTCTGGGTCCTAGCGGACGCGGAAGGCAACGAGGTATGCGTCTGTGCCTGGACCGACCGCGACGAGCCGGAGGAAGACGAGCTGGCGGAATAGGAAGCACGCACGCCCCGGCCCATCCGTTCACCGCCGCTGCGAGTTCGGTGCGGATAAGGACACCGGGCCAGGACCGCCGGGCGGCCGCACCCGAGCGCGGCCGATCAGGCGTCGCCGTCTTGTAACTCTTTGTACATGATCCATTACCCAGCGCTTCGGGCATATCAGGCGATACCGATCGGTGCCGCTCATGCGGCACCGATTTCCGCCCGGCGACTGTTAGCTCATGCGTAAGCGCCGGGCGAACGAGCGAAGAGGGTCACATTGTCCCAGTCCCAAGAGGAACCGATGAGCCCACCGGGCAGCTTGCCGCGGGACGTGGCCGAGACGGCCGACAAGGCGGCGAACCACGCGAGGCGGTGGTGGATTCTGGCCGTCCTGGGCGTCGCCCAGCTCATGGTCATCCTGGACAACACCGTCGTGAACATCGCACTGCCCACGGCCCAGCACGCGCTCGCCTTCTCCAACGCCGACCGCCAGTGGGTCGTGACCGCCTACGCGCTCGCCTTCGGCAGCCTCCTTCTGCTCGGCGGCCGGATCGGCGACATCTTCGGCCGCAAGCGGACACTGATCATCGGGCTGACCGGGTTCGCCGTGGCCTCGGCCATCGGCGGAGCCTCGGTCAACTTCGCGATGCTGGTGACCGCCCGGACCGTGCAGGGCGCCTTCGGCGCACTGCTCGCCCCGTCGGTCCTGGCCCTGCTGACCACCACCTTTACCGACTTCCGGGAACGCGCCAAGGCGTTCGCCATTTACGGCGGCATCGCCGGAGCCGGCGGGGCCCTGGGACTGCTGCTGGGCGGGATCCTCACGTCCTACGCATCATGGCGCTGGACCCTCTACATCAACCTGGTCTTTGCCGCCTTTGCCACGGTCGGCGCCGTGGCCTGGCTGAAGAACGACAAGGCCGCCGACCGTGATCCGCTGGACATTCGCGGGCTTCTCCTGGTCACCAGCGGCCTGTTCTGCCTCGTCTATGGCTTCTCCCACGCCGAGACGACCGCCTGGAGCAACCCCTTCACCATTGGTTTCCTGGTCTTCGGGGTGATCCTGCTGGGCGTCTTCGCCCTGCTCGAGACCCGGGTGCGGCACCCGTTGCTGCCGCCCCGGATCGTACGGAACCGGACGAGGGGCGGTTCGCTACTGGCCATGCTGTTCGCCAGCATGGGGCTGTTCGGGGTCTTCCTGTTCCTCACCTACTACCTGCAGGAGACGCTCCGGTTCAGTCCCGTCAAAACCGGCTTCGCCTTTCTGCCGATGATCGCCGGGCTCGTGACGATGGCGCAGGTGTCCAACCGGGTGCTGCTGCCCCGATTCGGTCCCAAGGTGATCGTGCCGACCGGGCTGCTCATGAACGCCGCCGCCCTGTACCTCCTGCATGGAGTCGGGCTGCACAGCTCGTACGTGAGCCACGTGCTGCCCTACCTCGTGCTGCTAGGCCTCGGGTTCGGCCTGAGCCTCGCCCCCTCGTTCAGCACCGGCACGCTGGGGCTCAGGCCCCACGATGCCGGGGTGGGGTCGGCCACCCTCAACACCGCCCAGCAGGTCGGCGGCTCGGTTGGCACGGCCCTCCTCAACACGCTCGCGGCCGGCGCCGCCACCGCCTACCTGGTCGGCCGGGCGACCACGCCGGCGACCCTCCAGGCGGCCGCGCTGCACAGCTACACCACGGCGTTCCTGTGGTCGGCACTGATCTTCGTCGTGGCCGCGGTCGTCGCCGGACTGGTGCTCCCCATCGGCAACATGCGGGCCCTGTCGGGGCCGGCCCCGGGACCGTCCGCGGACGGCACCGTCACGGTCGGCACCACCACGGAACAGGCGGCGCTTCCCGGCTGAACGCGCGTGATCCCGCCCGGGTGGCACAGCGTCCGCCCGGGCTCCCGCAGGGCACGGGCCACGACCGCTGAGGCAGGCCGACGGGTCACCACGATCGGCCACGCTCCATCATCGCCTATGGCGCGCCCCCGCTGCGGCGCGGCCGGCACTTAGTGAGCAAGATGGGCGAGCGTGGTAATCGTCGACGTCTCGGCCGTCGGCGAGCCGTTGACGGACATGCAGGCCGGCAGGTACGACCGGGCGCCGGGTAGCCACGCGGCGATGATCACGTTTCCGGAATTACCTGGCGGGCTCACCCGGAGGCGCACGAATGGTGCGGGACAGTGAGCGTTGTTTCCGGCCGGCTGGTCGTCCGCCGCCACTACCGCGTAGGCGGAATCTCCTGGCCGGAGTGTCAGTACGGGGGGCGGCGCCGTGTAGTGCCAGGCGCCGAACATGGTCGACTGCGCGTGCCGCAAGGGTGTGGCCGTCCCTGCGGCCGTCAGCCCCGTCACCACGGGCCAGCCAGTCATGCGGCACGGGGTGCGGCCGGCGTTGGCGAACCTGAGGTAACCGCCGGCCTGGCCCGCGATGGCACCGGTACTGGAGATACTGACTTTCAGCTGAGATGTGGTACAGGCATCAATACTCGCCGCCGCGGGCAAGCCCAGCGCCTTTGCCGTACCTCCGGTCCTTTCCGCCGACGGTACCGCCTCTGCCGAGCTCTGGCTGGCGCACGCGGTGACGACAAGTCCGCAGGCGGCCGCGGCCAGGACGCCCCTGGTGGCGCCGCGGCCACGGGTTACGGCATTGGTGAGCCGATGGCAGCGAGCCCATCTTGCCTCCGGGTCGCGCGCCACCTGGATTCTCATCGTTACTCCCCTCTCGTTTGCCGGAGCCTCCCCGGCTCCGGGAAAAGCCAGGCCGCCGTTAAGGATTTGAGCGGACGCGGAAGCAGTGATAGGCCATCACGAATCCAGGGGCGCCAACATCAAGGTCAACATTGGACGAATATCCGCACGCGCCCTGCTCGCCGTACTGCCAGAGCTTGGTCGGCACGGTCCCGCACTCCTCCGGATGCCAGTGGGGTGGGTGGGCCAGGCTGCCGCACACCTGGGGCACGGGCGTCCAGATGGCGCTGGGGACATCGACGCCGTGTGCTCTGGTGATGGTCGAGCAGTTCGGATAGGGCGACGATGGGGTGCAGTACAGGCACGGGTACAGCGGATAGGTGCCCAGGCCCGCGAAATTGTAGTCCGCGATGTAGTTCGCCCAGGCGTCCCAGTAGTCCCTGCTGAGGGACGTTGAGTATTCCTGGTCCAGCCAGCAGTACAGGCGACCGCCGGCCGGCAGGTCGAGCGGGCCGACCGCATAGTAGGCGGCCAGCATCGCCGCCGCGAAGGCCTGCGCGTCGGCCTGCCCTTCCGCGGCGGATCCACCTAGCCGGGATTGCGTAGGAGCGGATATGCAGCCCACGTGGGGGCCCCCGCTCCGCCACGCCCCCCGGCTTTCCGCCACCGGGTCGTCGTTGAACAGGTCAGCCGCCGGCGACGGGGTGAAGTATCGCAGCCAGAAGACCGGCGCCACACCGAACTCCCGTCGCGCCGGCGCGTAGGTGTGCTGGATCTGCCCTGCGGTGTCGTATCCCGCCATCTGGCATTCCTTCCGGGGGGGTTATGTCTGTGTGCTGGTGCCGCCGGCCCAATCCGGATGCTGGCGCCGTCGGCTCAGAACACGGCCGAGACGTGCAGGCTGGTGTCGGCCGTGCCGATCGGTGTCAGGGTGGGAGAGAAGAACGCCAGCCGCGGGTTCTCCGGCCCCACCGCGAGCAGGGTCCCGCTCGGCAGCTGGTAAAGCCCGGCATACTGGCGTCCCTCGCTATGGGAGGCGGTCAGCGCGCCGGAGGCCACGTCGTAAGCGGAGAGGCCTCCGCCACTCGCCGGGCCGAGGACGTAGAGGATGTTGCCTGCCGGCGACAGCACCGCCTTGCTGGACGGAGCGCCGAGCGGCCACGCCGGCACCGGGAAGCGGACATGGGCCCTGAGCCGGAATGAGTTCGCCGGATCGGCGACGACGGCCACCCCGGCACCCGGTTTGGCCATGAACACGGTGCCGTCCGGGCACGCCTGCATGGTGACGGCGCTCGGCTTGGCGCGGATGACGCTGAACGGCGCGACGGCCAGCTCGGTTATGTCTCCGGTCCGCGCCGAGCAGACTTGCACGTCACGACCTCTGACCAGGCGCGCCACGTCACCGTTCGGGAGGGTGACGACCGGCTCCCCGCCCGGCCACGGGCCGGGGGCCGGCACCGAGAATCTGGCCCGCCCCGATCCCATCGGGAACGCGCTCACCCGGGACAGCAGCGGCCGGGCCCTGGGCTTCGCCGGATCGTCTGGCTGCGGTTCCCTGGTTGTCCATATCAGCAGGTCGGAGTCGTTGGCGGCCACAGTGGACAACGCGAGAGACGGCTCATCGGCGAGATGGAATGGTCCCGCGAAGGTACCGCTGCCCTGATCGAAATAGGCCAGCGCGTGATGCGTCCGCCAGGTCGTCGCCCACCGGCTTGTCACGCCGCCGGTACGCGAGTCCGCCTTGCGGACCAGGCGCCTGCCCATCGGCACCGTGATGGCCATGACCAGGGGGATGATCGCGGAGCCAGGGGCAAAGACCGGAGTGACGAGAATGTTCGCGCCGGCCGGGACGTCCGGAATCGTGACCGACCGCTGCGTGACGATGGCCGCTGAGGTGGGCTCCACGAGGGTCAGCGTCACCCTGGCCCCGGCGGTCACGATGTCCACGGTGCACAGGGCCGTGGTCGCCTGGTCCGGTGACGAGACCGGCGCGGCCGCGAGCCTGATGGCCACCGGGACCGGCGCGGGCAGCGAAGCCGACCGCGACGCCGGGTACGCCGCGGCCACGACCGATCCGCCAGACGCGGCCGGATCGGATGTTCCGTAAAGGAAGGCATACCGGCGACCGGATTCCCCCGACCAGGCGGGCCGACCACGTGAAAGACCGCTCAGGCCCAGATCCGGCAGGGCTATGAGGGCACCTGCGCCAAAGCTTCCCGCCAGTATGTCCCGGCGGCTGGGCCCCGAGCCGTCGCGGCCAGGACCCAGCAGGCTGGCCGCGCCATAACGCCATCGAGAACGCATGCCCCTTGCCCCCTCATACATATCGCCATAAATTAACTACCATTAGGTGGAGAATGGCGGAAATTTTCCTGCCGGTTAGCGGGACGAGTTACTTTCACGGGCCCGGGGCCGCTACTCAGCACGGCCGTTGCCCCAGCTCACGAGCCGGCCCCTGGTCATGCGGTCACACTAACCCCACAGGAAGGTAATCCATTTAATGACACGCCAAATGTCGACGAATTTCAGCCCGAAAACGCCTCGACGAATATCGGCTCCGGCCGCTGGAACGTAGGATGATAAGCACGATATACGCAAATATAAGGCGGCCTTATTAGCGTCATCAGCCGCTATTCTCGGCCTAAATCACCTGCTGAGATGATCTATCCGAACGCACCGGGCCGCCCGGCCGGGGCATGAAGACATCAGGCTCGCCGCCGGGTCCGGGTACGCCTCACCAGCCGAGCCGAGCAGGCCGCGGAGCGGACTGAGACGCCTGCCGAGACTGTTCGGCGGACTCTTCGTACCGGCAGGACGAGGGCGGTGCCGCTCAAGGTGATGAGCGCGCCCACAGAGAAGATCGCGGAGTAGGTGGCCGAAACGCCGAGCAGCAGCGCGGCGAGAACCGGAGCGGCGACCTGCGGCGCTGAGACTGCCGCATTCATAATGCCGGCATCCCGGCCGTAACGATGGGAATCGGGCAGCACGTCGGCGGTCAGAGCCTGGTCGACCGAGAGGTAAACGCCGTGATGATCGTGTACACGACATTCAGGCCGATCCGTGCTCCGCGGTACACCTGCATAATCTGCACCGCAGCACGCATAAGCGTTCTCATTTCTTTGTGCCAGAATGCGGGGTATGACGCGTTCCATGCCGCTGACCGAACTCGGGCTCTTCGGTAATCTATATCTGACGGGGAGTGTCGATCCAGATCTGTCCGGCATTCGCATTCACCTCCTGGATAACGATGAAACTCGGTGGATGCGGGGGGCGTACGCGGCCACGGTAGGGGCGGATATTTACTTTCGGACCGGGTGCTACGCCCCGCATACCGCGGCGGGGCTTTGGCTGCTGGCGCACGAGGTGGCCCACGTGGTGCAGCAGCGCCGCGGGCCCGTGGCGGCCTGGCCGGCAGGCGCCGGCTGGGCGATCGGCCCGTATGACGGAGCCGAGGAACAGGAAGCGAACGCGGCAGCGTGCGCGGTGCTGACAGGCCGGCCTTTCATCTTCCGGCCGCCATCGCGCGGCGCAGCTCAGACAGGCGGCGC
>PLRW01000017.1 GCA_003164955.1 Actinomycetota bacterium | reverse complement strand
ACTGGGGGACCATTCACGTATCAGCTGGTGGTGCGGTGCCGGACCACTGACTGCCGGGGAGACCGTTGAGGTCCCCGTTGGTGGCCAGTCAAAGCCGCGCAGCTTCACTAATCTCGCGATACATCTTGCCAATCTGGGAACGCGATGTAACTTGATATTTACCGGCGGCGCAGCCGGGACGAGGCCGGCAGGGTGGAGCGGGGCATGTTCGAGCGGTTCACCGACCCCGCGCGGCGGGTCATGCTCCTGGCCCAGGAAGAGGCCAGGATGCTCCGCGACGGCTACATCGCCGCCGAGCGCATCCTGCCCGGCCTCATTCATGAGGGCGCCGGGCTGGCGGGGCCGGCGCTGGAGTTGCTGAGGAGCTGGGGGGCGCCAGGTTCTGCCCCGCCGAGCCGGCGAGGGGCGGCCATGTCTTCGGCCGCTGAACGCATCCCGCGGCAGGCACGGCCCGGCATGCGGACGGTCGTGGTGGCCGGGACGCCGCTGCGGGTCGCGATCCGGCCCGGCACCGGGGCGGGGCCCCCGCTGCTGCTCGCCAACGGCATCGGCGCCAGCCTGGAGACCCTCCAGCCGTTCGTTGACGCGCTCGACCCGGCGATCGAGGTGATCCGCTTCGACGTGCCCGGCGTGGGCGGTTCCCCGCTGCCCGCCGGGCCCTACCGGTTCGCCACCTTGGCCTGGCTGCTGCGCGGGCTACTCGGCAAGCTGGGCTACCAGGCCGCCGACATCCTCGGCATCTCCTGGGGCGGCGGGCTGGCCCAGCAGTTCGCGCTGTCCAGCCCGCTCCGGTGCCGGCGGCTGATCCTGATGGCGACGGCGACCGGGCCGCAGACGATGGTGCCGGGCAATCCGCTGGTGCTGGCGAAGATGCTCACCCAGCGCCGGTACCTGGATCCGGATTACGCCCGCCGGATCGCCGGCGCGCTGTACGGGGGAAGCGCGAGAACAGACGCGGACGCGATCACCGGGATCCTCCGCCAGGAACGGGCCGGCCCGCTGCGGGGTTACCTGTACCAGCACGCCGCCGGGCTGGGGTGGACCTCGCTGCCGTTCCTGCCGCTCATCCGTCAGCCCACCCTGGTGCTCGCGGGCGACGACGACCCGATCATCCCGCTGGCCAACGCCAGAATCCTGGCCGCGCTGATCCCCAGCGCGCGGCTGCATGTCTACAACGGTGGCCACCTCGAGCTGGTGACCCGCCCAGACCTGCTCGCCCCCGTGGTCGCCGGCTTCCTCGCCCAGGGCAGCCCGCGCGAGGCCTCACCCGTGCACACATACAACCCCTGACACGCCTGCTCACGTTTTCAGGTGCGCGTCGAAGAACGCGACGATCCTGCGGCGGGCGTCCTGCGCGGACGGCTCGTGGTAGCCGGCGTGGGTGATCCGCGCCAGGAAGCCAGCGACCGGGCCGGGTTCGCCCCCGGGCTGGTGCAGGAAGCCGTGCCCGGCATCCGGATACACCTTGATGTCGTGGTCGGTCCCGGCCGCCTCCAGCGCCCGGCCGGGCCGCCGCGGTGCCGTGCGCAAGAACCGGTTCCTGCCCCCGAAGCTGGCCACGATCGGGCAGGCGCCGCGCAGGGCGTCCTGGGCGTCCTTGCGGACCAGGCCGTAGTTGACGCCCGAGACCGAGAACCCGTGACCGGCGGCCATCATAGGGCGAAACCGCCGGTGGCGCAGAACCCGATCACGCCGAGCCGGCCGTCGCATCCGGGCTGGCCCGCCAGCCACGCCCGCGCCGCCCGCAACTGCAACCAGACACGGGTCAGCCTATGCCCCCGTAGCCATGAATACGCAGGTCAGAATGGGTGGGGCGCCAGGGGGTCGAACCCTGAACCCACGGGTTAAAAGCCCGCTGCTCTGCCATTGAGCTAACGCCCCGACGCGCGCGTTGCGCGCCCAACCATGAAGCGTACCGATGTCTGCGTGATCGTGCAGCGGCCTGTGCGGCCGGTCCGGGCCGGGCGCACAGGCCGGAGCGGACCCCGGCGGTGAGCGGACGGCCTGGTGAGGGCCCCTTTTCGGCGGTGGGCCGACCGTCTGGTGATCGCCTCTTTCAGCGATAGGCGGACAGGCCGGTAATCGCCTGGCCAATGGCCAGTTCGTGGATCTCCTGAGTGCCCTCGTAGGTGAGGACAGCCTCGAGATTGTTCGCGTGCCTGATGACCGGATACTCGAGGGTCACGCCGTTGGCGCCGAGGATCGTGCGGGCCTGCCGCGCGATGTCGATGGCCGCCCGGACGCAGGTCATCTTGCCCAGGCTGACTTGCTCGGGCCGCAGCGGGCCCGCTTCCTTGAGCCGGCCAAGATGCAGCGCCAGTAGCTGCGCGCGGGCCAGTTCGGAGGCCATCCACGCGAGCTTGGACTGGGTGAGCTGGAATCCGCCGATCGGCCGGCCGAACTGTTCGCGCGTCCGCGCGTACTCCACGGCGGACTCGTAGCACGCGCGCGCTGCCCCGGTGGAGCCCCAGGTGATGCCGAAGCGGGCCTCGGTCAGGCAGGAAAGCGGGCCCTTCAGCCCGGTGACGCCGGGCAGCACCGCGTCCGCGGGCAGTCGGACGTTGTCGAAGTGCAGTTCGGAGGTGATCGATGCGCGCAGCGCCATCTTCTTGTGGATGTCGCTCGTCGTGAAGCCGGGCTCGCCGCGGGGGACGAGGAACCCGCGGACGCCTTCCTCGGTGGCCGCCCAGACCACCGAGACGTCGGCGATGCTGCCGTTGGTGATCCACATCTTGGTACCCGAGAGCACCCAGTCGGAGCCGTCCTGGCGGGCACGGGTACTCATCCCGGCCGGGTCCGAGCCGTGATCGGGCTCGGTCAGGCCGAAGCAGCCAACCGCCTCGCCCGCGGCCATCTGCGGCAGCCACTGCGTCTTCTGCTCCTCAGAGCCGTACCTCCAGATCGGGTACATGGCCAGTGAACCCTGGACGGAGACCATGCTGCGCAACCCGGAGTCGGTCGCTTCGAGCTCGCGGCAGGCGACGCCGTAGGCGACAGGGCCTATTCCGGCGCACCCATAGCCGGTCAGGTGCATGCCGAGCAGGCCCAGCTTGCCCAGTTCGGGCATCAGGTCGCGGGGGAGCGTGCCTTCCTCGAACCAATCGGCGATATGCGGCTCGATCCGGTCGGACGCGAAGTCGCGCACCGTGTCCCGGACGAGGCGCTCGTCCGAAGTCAGCTGGTCGTCAATGCGGAGCAGGTCGATATCGGCCGGCTTGCGGCGGCCGGATGTGTGACTGACGGGGCGACTGGTCCCTGATGCGTCAGATGTGTCGGACGACATCGGCGGCTCCTCTCGGCGTTTGAGCACTCAGACTATTAATACGGGGTAATTCCCTATGTCAGAAGTTCCGTGCAGCGGGCATGATCAAAACCATGAGCGAGAGCAACGGCCATGGAGCCAGCGGGACTAAGCACTTGTATCGTCGCCGTGACGGGAGGCTCGTAGCCGGCGTGTGCGCCGGCGTGGCCGCCTACTTTGGCGTCGATGTCACCCTTGTCCGCCTCGGCTTCGCCATCTTCACGATCTTCTGGGGCCTTGGAGCCCTGCTGTACCTCATCGCGTGGGCGGTCATCCCCGAAGAGGGGGAGAAGACGTCGATCGTGGAGAACCTCATCAACAAGCAGCGCTGAGCCGGCTGGGACGATGAGCGCGCTGAGCCCGGTACGCCGGCCCGGGACGGCCTGACGGCGCGCTGAGACCGGCGCGCTGGACGGTCGCGGGCAGGATGCGATCGGCTACCGGCCCCCTGAGCGTGCTCTTGTGGCCGCGATCACGTCACTGCGGCGCAGCGTCCAGCTCATGGCCAGGATGGCTGCCGCGCACAGGCCGAGCAGGCCGGCCAGGCCCACCGCGACCGGGGTCCCGACGACACCGGCGACGGCCCCTCCGGCCACGATGCCCAGGCCCTGCACGGCGAGCAGGCCCGACTGAGCCAGACCGAACGCCCGCGCGCGGCCCTCCGGGGCGAGGTTCTGCACGAACACTGCGGCCGCCGCGAGCTGATACGCCCCGCCTGCCCCGGCCAGCGCCCACAGGACCAGAACGGCCCACAGTGGCGGGTTGAAGGCACTGCCAATCAGCGGCGCGCAGGAGGCCATGGCCAGCCAGCCCATCATCCGGACCCGGCCGGACGGCGGCACGAGCCGGCCGAAGGCGAACGCGCCAACTACCGTGCCGAGTGGCATCGCGGCCATGAGCAGCCCGACGTCCAGGGCGTTACCGTGCAGCGAATGCGCGTACGGCGCCGCCAGCCCTTCGGGGACGATGCAGAAGCCGGCCAGCCAGCCAAAGAGCAGCAGCGTCCGCAGCACCGGGTTGCCGAAGACCATGGTCACGCCTTCCCGTGACACCGCCCACAGGGAAGGGCGCTTCCCCGGATCGCAGCGCGGTGACTCGCGCCGCTTCACCCAGCCGGTCACGATCACCGCGGACAGCGCGAACGACAGCGCGTCGGTGGCCAGCGTCCAGTAGGGCTTCAGAGCGGATACCACGGCCGCGCCGGCGACGAAGCCGAGGATCTGGCTCGCCTGGAAGCTGATGTTCCCGATCGCCGAGCCGAGCACGAACTTGTCATCCGGCAGGACGTCCGGCAGCAGCGCGGACCGCGCCGACGAGAACGGTGCCCCCAGCAGCACGGTGAAGAAGAGGAGTGCACACAGGCCCGCGAACGGCATGCTCGGCAGCGCCATCCCCGCGACGAGCACCATCCGGATGACGTCGCAGACGATCATCACCCGGCGGCGCGGGAACAGATCGGCAAGTCCCGATAGCAGCGGCCCGCCCGCGATCGGTGGCAGGTAGGTGAGCGCGTAGGCCAGCGCGGTCAGCAGTGGTGAGCCGGTCCGGCGATAGACCAGGATCGCTATGGCGACCTGGGCGAACTGGTCGCCCGCGTAGGAAATGACCTGCGCGAACCACAATCCACGGAACTCGCGGATCGCGAAAACCTCGCGGTATGAGGCCTGCTCCTCCGGCGCCTTGCGGTGGCGTCCGTGCTGTGGTCCGGCGCGGCTGGCGGGAAGTACGGGCCCCGGCGGGATGGCTGCTGCGTGACCCGTAGTCCGGCTGGGCGGTCTGTCGTCAACGCGCGCCGCCGGTGGTGCGTCATCGGGGGATGGGGCGGCCGACGGCACGGGGGTACCGGTGCCGGGCGCTGGGTGGCCGGGAGCAGGGCGGTCCGGAGCAAAGGGGCCCGACGGTGATCCGAGCGTGCCTGATCCGGCACGCCTGTCTGACGGCACGCGCGCCTACCCGCGCTCCTCGATCATCCAGTCGTTGTCTATCATCAGCAGCCCCCATCCGGCTTCCCGCCGCTCGCCGCCGGCCGCAGGATTGACCAGCGTGACTCCAGCGTGACTAGGGTCACTGTAGTGACCCCGTTCCGTTATACATACATCACTTACGGTGCCGAATTCTGGCCTTGTTGGCAAGGGATTCGAATAGGCTCGCCGCACCGGCGTCCGCGGAGGCCCTCTTACCTGCGACTTTTCCGGCTGAATGGCTCTTAACGGGTGCTGGGCACCCGGTCGGCGCGGCGGCCGCACCCCCGCCGGTAAACTCGGTCCCGTAGCGCTTTGCTGGTTGTGGTCTCTGTCCCCTATGCTGGGGCAGTCCCCGACGGCGGACGCCACGGGCAAGGCGGCGAAAGCCTCAAGCCCCCATCGTCTAGCGGCCTAGGACACCGCCCTTTCAAGGCGGCGGCACGGGTTCGAATCCCGTTGGGGGCACATGCTGGCATAAGCTGGCACACGCAAGGTCCTGTAGAGCAGCTCGGAGTGCTCGCCACCCTGTCAAGGTGGAGNNTCCGCCTGAAAAGCGGAAGGTCGGCAGTTCGACCCTGCCCCTGACCACAACTTCCTAGGCGATCAGTCAGCCCTCTCACCTGCGCAGACAGCAGGAAGAGAGGGATCCCCATGGCGCTGTCAGCGCTCATCGTTAAGTTCTCTGACCTGCGGAAACGCTCACGCCCGGATGCGTGCGCTACCGCGGAACCGCAGGAAGAGAGAAAAACGATGACCATCCCGCCACCACGGCCCCGGCGGCGCAAGCCGCTGGACGCCGGGCCGTTCGCCCCCGAGATCGGCTCGTTCCGGCTGCACCTGGCGGCCGAGGGCAAGGCCGCCAAGACGATTCGGACCTACACCGAGGCGGTGGCCTGGTTCGCCGCCGCCCACCTGATCCGTCGCACCAGTCATACGAGGTGGGACCAGGTCGGCGGCCACGACGTGCAGCGATGGCTAGTGCACCTGCTGACCCGGTACAGCGACGCGTACGCCAGTAACCAGTTCCGGGCGCTGCAGCAGTTCTTCCGCTGGCTGGCCGAGGAGGAGCAGATCCCGGACCCGATGGCCCCGCTGCGCGCCCCGAAGGTGAGCGAGAAGCTGGTGCCGGTCTTCACCAGCGAAGAATTTTCGGCCCTGGAGAAGACCTGCCAGGGCCGCTCGTTCGCCCAGCGGCGTGACGCGGCGATCATCGCGGTGCTCACGGCGACCAGGATCCGGGCGGGGGAGCTGGCCGGGATCCGGTATGACGCGGGTGACCCGCGGCGCAGCGATGTCGACTTGTGGCGGCGGGAGATCACCGTGCGCGGCAAGGGCGGCAGGCCGCGGGTGGTCAGGATCGGGCACGAGGCTGCCCGTACCCTGGACCGGTACCTGCGGATCCGGTCCCGGCATGCGCAGGCGTGGCGGCCGCAGCTGTGGCTGGGGGTGAGCAACCGCGGGCCGATGACCGCGAACGGGATCTACCAGATGATCGCCCGCCGCGGTCGGCAGGCCGGGGTGGATGCCTGGACGCACCGGTTCCGGCATCATTTCAGCCACACCTGGCTGGACCGCGGCGGGGCCGAGGGAGACCTGATGGAGCTGAACGGCTGGTCCTCCCCGCAGATGCTGCGCCGTTACGGCGCCAGCGCCCGCGCGCGCCGCACCTACCCGCATCATGCAGGACCGGCCGTGACACGAGCCATGACCGGGTGACGGGGCGCTGTGCCGGGGACCGCCGCACCGGGCCGCGACCCGAGATCGACGTGCGCTCGCGCGCCCGTCAGCAATCTCAGCCGCGGCGCACTGCCCCACACCTTACTCACATGCCTATTAACTGAACCACAGAGACGTTGCCGCAGCTCAGAGAGCTGAATGACCGCAAGGCTAATGCCGCGACGCTGACCGAAATGTCCTGATCGGCGCGTCGCAACAGCTCTGGCCCCCGGCTCGGCACTGCGGAAAGCGGACATACGGTGCCGAACGGGTCGCTCACCTCTCCTCGCTGCTGCTTTTTGATGTCCAGTCCCGATTGACGTTGAGCGTCGACGAAAGTGTGCTGACCTGCGGCAACGCCAGCCGGCTCGCGATGTGTCATCCTCTCTGTGGGCACAGGGGGAATCGGTACCGAAACGGCCTCGGCCGGCCCGTCTGGCTGCCCTGCGTGGCCTACGCTCAACCCATGATGCGGCCCGCGAGCAAGCATGAACGTGCCCTTCCGGCCATGCTGGCCGCTCCCGGCGTCCAGCTTGGCTTCGGCCTGGCTGCCCTGCTGGCCACCGCCGGTGCCGTGCGCCACGACCGCGTGGGCCCACGGGAAGGCAGGGCATTCCGCGCAGTCAACGGCCTGCCCGATTCGGTCTACCTGCCCGCCTGGGCCGTCATGCAGCTGGGCGCGTTCGGTGCCATCCCGGCGTCGGCCGCGGCGGCCTGGCTGGCCGGAGACGGGGAGCTGGCAGCCCGCCTCCTGATCGGCGGCACTGGCACCTGGGCGCTGGCCAAAGCGGTCAAGCGGATAGTGCGGCGGCCCCGGCCGGTGACCCTGCTTCCGGGCATCCGCCGTCGCGGCCGCGACGCCAGCGGCCTCGGATACCTGTCCGGGCACGCGGGCGTGGCCGTCGTCCTTGGCGTGGCTGCCCTGCCCCGTCTCGGCCCGGGCGGCCGCGCCCTCACCCTGACCGCCATCCCCCTGGTGGGACTGAGCCGTGTCTACGTCGGCGCCCATTTTCCGCTCGACATCGCAGGCGGGGCGGCACTGGGCCTCGCCGTTAACGCCGCGGCAGGCACCGCGGTCAGGAGGTACTCCACCCGGCATCGTGGCTAACTCGCAGACCAGCCCGTAGCCGCGGTACGTGGGTCGCAGAGCGACGCTCGCTCATGCAGGTCGGCTTCATCCACCTATCCGTTGGCAGGGCCCGCGGCCTCCGTACCGACCGCGGCCAGCTGCTGAATTGCGTGCCGGGATCCGTGAATACCCGCCCGTCCCCGCTTGTGCTGAGCAGCTCGCGCACCCGTAAGCCGGACACGCTGAGCCGCCTGGGCATCGCGGGCGGCGCCGTTTATGACGCGCTGGTGGCGCTGGCCGCCAAGGAGCACGGGGCAGCCCTCGCGACCCGGGACGCGCGGGCACGCGGCATCTATGACGCAGTCGGCGTCGCGGTGATCGTCGTAACCTGACCGGACCGACGGTCTGCCGCAGGAACGCCTTGCGGATCTCGGTGACCGCGATGATCGACAGTGCCACGGCTGCGCAGAGGAGCCACTGATCTACGTCGAGCGCGGTGGTCTTCAGGATCGCCTGGCACGGCGCCAGGACGGTTGCCATGACGAGCAGGAAAAGGGAGGCCCCGGTCGTCACGATGCACGTCCGGTCGGCGAACGTGCTGAGGGAGAACACCGAGTCCCGCCGGTCCCTCGACTCGAGCGAGAAGAACAGGTTAAACATTGAGAACACGACCACGCCCACGGTTCGCGCGATGGCGAGCGTGTGCGCCTGTTCCGCCCAGCTGACCACGCTCAGCGTGCCGATCGCCATCACCAGCCCGACCGAGACGAGCCAGGCGAGGACCCCTCCGGTCAGGATCGGCTGGCTGGGTGGCCGGGGTCGGCGTTCCATCAGCCCTTCGACAGGCCTGCTGTACCCGAGCCCGGTGGACTGGATCGTGACGGTGGTGAAGGCCACCCACAAGACCTGCAGCGGAAGGAGCGGCTCGCCGTGGGCGATGTCGAAGATGCTGGCGCCAAGGAAGGTGATGATGAAGCCGAACATGCATCCCATCTCGAACCGGATGTACCGGACCAGGTTGTCATACAGCCCGCGGCCGATTTCCACCGCTTTGGTGATCGTGGAGAAGTTGTCGTCGGTCAGAACCATCACCGCGGCTTGCTTGGCCACCTCGGTCCCGGTGCCCATCGCGATCCCGATGTCGGCCTTCTTCAGCGCGGGCGCGNNGCGGGGGCGTCGTTGACGCCGTCGCCGGTCATGGCGACGATCTGGCCTTCGCGCTTGAGCAGGTCCACCAGGCGGACCTTGTGCTCTGGAGTGACGCGGGCGATCACGCCGACATCGGCGATCGCCTCCATCGCCTCGTCATCGGTCATCGCGCCGAACTCCGCCCCGCTGATGACCTTGCCATCGATGCCAAGCTGGCGGGCGATCGCGGCCGCGGTAACCGCGTGATCACCGGTGATCATGCGGACCTCGATCCCGGCGGACTTCGCCTGCCCGACCGATGCTTTGGCACCGGGCCGCGGCGGGTCGACGATTCCGACGAGAGCCAGCAGTTCCAGATCGGTCACTAGCGGGAGCAGGTCAGCCCCCGGATCGAAGGCCGCCTGGTCGAAATCCCTGCGTGCGGTTGCGATGACCCGCAGGCCCTCTTCCGCGAACCGGTGGTTATCGGCCAGGTACCGCTCGCGGAGACGGCCGTCGAGCGGAACCGGGCCGGCGTCCGGGTCCAGCACCGTGGCGGCCCGGGTCAGGAGCTGATCGGGCGCCCCCTTCACGAAGCAGCGGATCACCGCCTTCCCTGATTCATCGGTCATCTTGTGGAACGTCGCCATGAGCTTGTACTCGGCGTCGAAGGGGAGCTCGGCGATTCTCGGGTGTACCTGCCTGGTCAAGACGGCGTCGATGCCGCCTTTCGCGGCCAGCGCGACCAGGGCTCCCTCGGTCGGGTCGCCGATCAGCTCGCCGTCGCTGAGCACCGCGTCGGAGGCCAGGACCATCGGCATCAGGAACTGGTCCAGCGGGATCTCCGCCTGTCCGGCGACGCGGTTGATGCGCCCGTGGGTCGAGTAGCCCTTTCCCTCGACCGCATAGCGGTGCCCGGCGATGACCATCTGGACCGCGGTCATCTGGTTCAGCGTGAGCGTCCCGGTCTTGTCCGTGTTGATCGCGGACGTAGACCCCAGGGTCTCGGTCGAAGGGAGCTGCTTCATGATGGCGCCGACCTTGACCAGAGCCCGGGTGCCCCACGCCAGGATCGTCGTCACCACCATGGGCAACTGCACCGGGACCGCCGCGATGGCGAAGGCGACCGCGGCGGGCAACACCGCGTTGAAGGTATAGCCGCGAGACAGGTTCACGGCCATCGACGCGATCAGCGCGACGCCCGCGACCAGCAGGAGCTGCTTTGAGAGCCGGTCGAGCTGGCGGGTGAGCGGGGTCTTGACCGTCGGCTGCGCCTGGAGCATTCCCGAGATGTGGCCGACTTCGGTCGCCATCCCGGTCGCGGTGACCACGAACTCGCCCGTCCCGCGGGTGACAGAGGTGTTCATGTACACCATGTCGGTCCGGTCGCCCAGCGGTATGTCGGCTTCCCCGACCGGGGCCGTGCCCTTCGAGACCGGCAGGCTCTCCCCGGTCAGCTCGGACTCGGCGACCTCCAGCGTGGCCACCCGGAGCAGCCTGCCGTCAGCCGGAACGACGTCACCCGCCTCGATCGAGACGACATCGCCGGGGACCAGCTGTGCAGCGGGGATCTCCGCCTCCTGGCCATCGCGCCGCACCCGGGCGGTCACGATCAACCTCCGCTGGAGCACGGCGACCGCGCTCTCAGCCCCGCCCTCCTGCTGCAGGCCGAGAACCGCGTTAGCCAGTGTCAGCAGAATCAGCAGAAGGCCGGTTCCCAGCTGCCTGAGGGGGAAGAGGCTGAGGAGGCCGACCACTAGCAAGACGATCTGCATGGGGTCGGAGTACTGGCGGATGAACGCGCGCCAGCGAGGCTCTGCCCTGCCTGCGGCGAGCGTGTTGGGGCCGAACCGGCCGGCCCGCGACGCCGCCTCCGCCGAGCTCAGGCCGTGCCGCGGGTCTGCCTCCTCGGCTCGCAGCACCTCCTCGGCGCTAAGCGTGTGCCACGCGGCCTCTGGGGCCAGTGCCTGGCGCTCCGCCCCGGGCACATCGACCAGTCTGGCCTGCACGGGACACCCCCCTTCCCGGCGAGCTACGACCGAGACGACCCGAACCCCCGCCGCCGGCCAGCAGCCCCTGCTGAGCGACGGGTGCAGGTAGCGGCGCCACCGATCCTCAAAGAAGTCGGCGGAATACACCCGCCCATTCTGCCGTCCCTACATCGCCTCGTGCCATTACCTGTGTCTGACGACTCCTCGCCTTCGCAACCTGGCAGCTCCGGGAACGGCGCGCTGGCCAACGTCGCGTTCGACTTGGCGCTGCGCGACAACGTTCCGTCGATACGCGCAGCAGGTGATCCGCACTCAGCGTAGGGGGGCCACCACCATGTCCGTGGTCATGACGGCACGTCGATGGCGGCGGTGAGGTGGAGGGTGCCGCTGATGGTAGTGCCGGGTGCTGGCAGGGTTCGGTGCTCGCTGACGTCTAGTGTCCCGGTCTTGAGTTCCCTATCCCACTTGAGTCGCCTTTAGCTTCAGCTGACTGGTTCGATGATGACAGGGCGGCCGGAGTGCAGTGTGCTGGGAGGATGGGAGATCCCGTGCTGGCGCCGCTGGTGTTGTCGCAGGACGAACAGCACACATTAGAGAACTGGGCGAAGCGCCGCAGCACTGCGCAGGACCTGGCGTTGCGGGCACGGATCGTGCTGGCCAGCGCCGAAGGGCATAACAACATAGCCGTGGCCGTCGGCTGGGCGTCAGCCGCAACACGGTGACCAAATGGCGGGCCCGGTTCCTGGCCAGCCGGCTGGACGGGCTGGGTGACGAGCCGCGTCCGGGGTGCCGCGGACGATCACCGATGCCCACGTGGAGGAGGTGGTGGTGCGCACCCTGGAAGAGGTGCCCGAGGGGGCCACGCACTGGTCCAAACGGGAGCTGGCCAAGCGGGTGGGGATCTCGCCGACCAGCGTGCACCGGATCTGGCGGGCGTTCGGGCTGCAGCCCTGGCGCACGGAAGACTTCAAGATCTCCCCGGACCCGCTGCTGATCGACAAGATCCGCGACGTGATCGGCCTGTACCTGGCGCCGCCGACGAACGCGGCAGTCTTCGCAGTAGACGAGAAGCCGCCAGGCTCACGATCCCCTCCTTGCGCTCATCACGACCCGTTATGCGCGATGCAGACACGCGAGTGGACCTCCACACGGACGATACAGAGCGGGTCGGCGCGCTGTTATTTAGCAGACTTCGCGTCATGGGCCGCCCGGCAATGGTCCAACGGGCAAGCGGCCCGCTCTGTATGTTTATGCATCGGCGCCCTCGGGGTGAACGTCCGGATCTGCCGCGCGGATTGCGTGCGGCATAAGCTCAGGGCAAGATCACTCCAGCGAGGCTGGCATCATAGAGGCAAATGAGCAAGTCACCTTCCCGCCGTTTTCCTGTGACCGTCACCCAACTGCCGGTCACCCGCTGCCAGATTTGCCACCGCACCGTTGCGTACCGGCCCGGCAGCCTCAGTGAGGTCCTGACCGACCACTACCGCCGGGCCCATCCCGCGTGTGGATGAATCGATATCCTTTTCGGCTGCTCTGGACCCCGGTAGCGCCTTACGTGCAGCTAAGCCGAGGGTGACATATGGCGGCATCTGACCTTTTCCGTGCTCGCTGTCGGTCAACGACGCATGGCTTGCGAGCAGGAAAGGGGCGACGCGATGGCGATGGACTGGCATGACACTTTGATGGGATCCGTGCTGGTGATTTCTGGCGGGCTGACGTTCGCATACACCAGAGCCGCTTCGAAGATTCTGCTTATCCTGACTCTTATCGGTGCTGCCGCCACGATCGTCATCGGTGTGCTGCTGTTCTTTCATCTTGCCTGAGGCGCATGGACAGCGACCCGATGCCGTTCTCGTCGGCGAGGGCGACGGCGGCGCGCAGCACCCGGTCCCGGTTCAGCGGGGTCCGGGGCTGTGTGGCGGACTTGGCCGGTGACGCCATCTGCATTCGCTCCAGTCGCGGTCGGGCTTGACGAAACTTACATTGTAAGCTCACTCTTAACTTACGACGTAAGCCAATGACACCGTCGAGAACATGGCGACAGAAACGCCCGGGCCTGCCGAGCTCGCTATGGAGCGCCGGACGCTGCAGGGCATCAAAGCCCACGCCGGCCCGCCGTTCCGTTCCCGAAGCGGCCCGAACCAGGGAGCCACCGCGTCCATGCCCGTCCCGTATCCCCTCCAGCTGGAGCTGCACGCCGACCTCCACATCACCCGGTGGCGGCCCCTGGTGCAGTGGCTGCTGGCCATCCCGCACCTGATGATCGCCTATGCCCTGCGCTTCGTGCGGCAGGCCCTGACCCTGATCAGCTTCTTCACCGTGCTGTTCACCGAGCAGATACCGCGGCCGCTGTTCGACGCCATCGTCATGACCTACCGCTATGAGTGGCGGGCCATGAGCTACGCCTTCTTCATGCACGAGGACTACCCCCCGTTCGACTTCGACCTGGCGGGCAGGAGTACGCGGCCGGGATCGCGGGATCGAGCGCGGCCTGCGCCAGGCACCCGGACGGCGCCGCCTCGAACCCATCGGCGTCTAGCAGCCTCGGGAGCCGGTCCAGCATCGAGGCCGACGGCGGGACGCGCAGCCCGGTCCGCGGGCTGATGCGGCAGCCGTGCCCGGCCAGCACGTCCTGGTCCCAGCTCGCCGCCTGTGCGACCGTCTGCGCCCCGCCGTGCCCGGACGCCACGCCCGCGACCATCACCGATACCGGCGACGGCAGCGGATGCCGCTTCCCCCCGCGGCTTCCGCGGATCGGTCAGGAGACCCTCCAGCGACTCCCGCATGGACACGGGGATCCGGTGCCCGTCGCGGCAGGCAGGCGGCGGCGGATGCAGCCGGCAAGCCATGATGAGGACACGGGCGTGGTCCTGTCGGTGCTGGTCTGTCAGGGTTGGCACCCGAATCATCACCACGGCCGCGCCCTCACTTCAAGCACATCCGCACCACAGGACCCTGTGTCGCGCGCTGCCCCGCCAGCCGAGTAACTTCACCGCGAAGTAACCAAAGAAAAGGCCCAGGCTCCCTGGACTCCTGCGAGGCGCCGACGCTTCCAGTCACACGCCGCCACACAGACTTTGACGAATCCCTGAGTGCCCATAGACACTTCGAAAATAAGTCAGCGTCTATTGAAGTGCGGTATGGCCCGATGTAGCGTGAGGGTAACATGACGGATATTCCCGTAGCCGTTTTGGTCTCTGCTTAAAGCAGTTTGAGCAGCGTCCGGGAGCGTTGCTCCGGACCCTGGTAGCGCTGGCGTAGCGGATTGACCCATGAGACGCCTGGTTCGGGCAGGACGACCGCCCGCGGTCTGTCGCCCCGTCCGGGCTCGACGCCTCCTCAGTTAGCGGCGAAATGCCGTGACCATTGTATTCGACGACATGCAGGCACCCGTTCTGGTGCTGGGAACCCGAAGGTGGCGGGCCCCGGCGATCCAGTCTCGAGTGCGGTACACCGGGGAACATTCCGGTTCGGCATCGGTGCCCGGGCTGGTATGTGGTCCCTTCGCCGGGGCGGCCGGCCGTTCGCGGGATATCCGGAGTAAGCAGGAGGACCCGATACGATTTCGAACCCTGATTGATGCGGGCGAACCTGAGTTATATGGCCGTCAGCAGCCGTTCCGGCCGCTCCTAGGATCAGGAGGTGCACTTGCACAGTCGGCAATTTCTCGCCCGCGCCCACCACGAATAGCCTTGCGCAAAATACGCTCCCGGTTGAGCGCCCCTGCGTAGCATCAACTCGCCGAGGCGATCGGCCACCGAGCTGACTGGAGAAGTCAATGGATAACGCGGCACGGACACGACAGCGGGTGCTAGCAATTTTCCTCCCTGTCACCGCCGTGCTCTATATAAGCGCCGAGGCGCTAAGCCCAAGGGCACCGACCAGGTGATATCGACCACGGCCACCGCCCTCAAGGTGCTGCCCATCGCGGCCAGGCATCCGGCTAAGCTCTACGTCGCGGGCTCGCTGGCCCTTCTCGGGCTCGGCGGCCTGGCCGTCTCATATGCGGCAATCGCCGCGCTGGTCAGGAACCGCGGCTCGGCCCTGGCCACCGTCGCCGCGCTGATCGGGGGACTCGGCGCCTTCTGCGGAGCCATCACCAACGTCCTGGTCTATCCCAACCTCGCCGCCGCGGCGACGGCACACCTGACACCCGGCCGGCGGCCAGCGGATTTCGGCGAGTACCGCGACCAGGTCGTGGCGAGCCTTCGCCGGCCGGGATACGCGAAGGCGTTCCCGGCCACTACGCGCACTAGCCACGACCCGGCGGAGGCGCGGCTGGCCGAGGTCACGGCGCCCGCCCTGGTCGTGATGGGCGAGCACGATCCCGACTTTCGTGACCCGCGGGCGGAGGGCGACTGGATCGCCCGCGCCCTGCGCGCGCAAGTCGTCATGGTGCCCGACGCCGGGCATTACCCGCAGTCGCAGCGGCCCGACATCACCACCGNNCCGGCGCAGTCCTGCGCTTCCTGGAATCGGTCAAGGGCCGTGCCTAGGGCAGGGCGCCGAGCCGCAGTGCTGCCCGGCCTGGGGGCCACGGCCTGGGGGTACTGCCCATGACGGATTCGCCCGCGATACTGCTGGCCGCCGGCGGCCCGAAGACGCGGCCGCGGGGCCGTGTCCTGGCGCCGAC
>PLRW01000036.1 GCA_003164955.1 Actinomycetota bacterium | reverse complement strand
CCGTGCACGCCGATGTTGGCGATCCGCCCGCCCGGCCGGGACAGCTTCACGGCCAGCTCGAAGGTGACAGGCACCCCGACCGCCTCGATCGTTACGTCAGCGCCGAGCCCGTCGGTCAGCGACCGGATTACCTCCAGCGGGTCCTCGCGGCTGTTGTTCACGGTGATGTCCGCGCCGAACAGCTTAGCCGCCTCCAGTCGGGTGTCAGCGAGGTCGATCGCGACGATATGGCTGGGGCTGAACAGCCGCGCGCCCATGATCGCGGATAGGCCGATGGGACCGGACCCGACGATCGCGACGACGTCGCCCGGCTGCACGCCGCCGTTGAGGACGCCGACCTCGTAGGCGGTCGGCAGGATGTCGGCCAGCATGAGGATGTTCTCGTCGGCCGCGCCGTCCGGCATGGGGAACGTCGAGGTATCGGCGAAGGGCACGCGGACGTACTCGGCCTGGGTGCCGTCGATCTTGTAGCCGAGGATCCAGCCGCCGCCGCCGAGACACTGCCCGGAATGGCCCTCGCGGCAGAACCGGCACGTCCCGCAGACCGAGATGCAGGATACGAGCACGCGGTCGCCGACCTTGACCGTGCTCACGCCGCTGCCGACCGCATCGACGGTCCCGACCGCCTCATGGCCGAGAATCCGCCCGTCCGGAATTTCCGGGAGGTCGCCCTTGAGGATGTGCAGATCCGTGCCGCAAATCGTGGTGGCGTCGACCCGGACGATCGCGTCCTTGGCATCGATGATTTCTGGCTTCGGTACGTCCTTCCAGGACTTCCGGCCGGGACCGTGGTAGACGAGCGCGCGCATGGTTGTTCTCCACTTCGTCGGGGATCCCCCCCCAATGTGACGGTGCTCACCCGGGGCATTCGCGCGCCAGGGCTGAAGGTCCTGCGGGCCGGCGTGACCTGGAAGCGTGCTCTAGGACGGCGTGCTCTAGGACGGCGTGCTCTAGAACGGGGGGCAGTCGTAGTGGATGAGTTCTTCGGGCGCGCCCCGGTTCTTCAGCTCGGCCACCGTGCGTGCGATCATCTCGTCCGGGCCGCTGACGTAGATGTCGCGGTTCTTCCGCGTGGCCCGGGCCGCCACGCAGGGAATCGTTCCGTAGATCGTGTCCGGGGCGGCCTCTTCGGAAACGACGGGGATGACCTGCAGCCAGGGGTAGACCGTCTCCAGGCGATGCAGGTCGGGCAGGTCGTACAGGCCGGACTCGTGCCGGGCTCCGTAATAGAGCACGATTTCACGCCGGCGCGCCGCGCCGGGCGCGCCGGTGACGGCCTCGATGATGGCCTTGAGCGGGGCCAGCCCGGTGCCCCCGGCGAGGCAGAGGATGTCGCGCTGGGACGACAGGTCCACGGTCATCGCCCCGGCGGCCGCCCCCAGCAGCAGGGTGTCGCCGACGGCCACGTGATGGACCAGCGTGGCGCTGACCAGGCCGCCGGGGACGGCGCGGACGTGGATGGTCAGCGTGCCGTCCTCGTTGGGCGCGTTCGCGATGGAGTAGTTGCGCCACAGGCGCGGCCATCGCGGCGTCTGGATGGCCACGTGCTGCCCGGGCAGGTACGGCACCGGCTGGCAGGGCTGGAGCGTCAGGACGGCGAGGTCAGCGGAACGGGCCTCGTGGCCGACGATTTCCGCGAGCCACCACGGGGGGGCCTGCTCGGCGTCCCGTTCGGCGGCGGTGATCATGATCTGGACGGCCCGGCCGAACAGGTCTTCCCAGGCCGCGGACGCGGCGCCGGTCCAGACCTCCGGCGCGTACCGCTGCCAGGTGGCCGCGAGCGCCTGGTGGAACGCATCGAAATGCTCTTTCTGGACGCCGAATTTGCGGTGCGCCCGCCCCAGGCCTTCCAGGTAGGCGGTGAGCTGCCCATCATTATCGCTGCTCAATGCGATGCGCCGGAGAGCCTGGTAAAACCGTATTCGCTGGGCGTCCATGGCGGGCGGGAAAATCGCCCGCGCCGACGGCTCGATGGCGAAGAGATGACCGTAAAAATAGGTCATGGCCGCATGGGACACCGGATCGATCGCGGCGAAGAGTTCGGCCAGCGGGTCGCGACCGTGATCAGCCGCGACGTCTGACCATGACGTCCCGGACCTGGACGGAAGCGGATCTTCGCGCGTCGGCTGCTGCCGCTCCCAGTTTCCCGTGGCGATCTCCGTGTTCCCCTCTGCCTGTTCCATCTGGGCCTGTTCCCTCTGGCCGCCGGACCCGGCATTTTAATGGTGAGCCGCGGCCGGCACAGATTGCCGCTTCTCAAGTGTCCCACTCGCTGTGCCTTCTGCACCAGACTGGCGACAACCCAGGATTTAATATACGCAGCATAGCCAAATCATCGGCATTGGTGTTGGCTAATGGCCCAACGGCGACGGCAAAAGACACGAGGCGGATATAAGCCCGGGTTCAGAGTAAATACATTTAGGCCATTCCGTAATGGCATCCCGAGCGTCCCTATACGCATCTGTCCGGTTTGTGCAGATTTATACCTAGAACGACGCGATTGTGCTCACACCGGGCCGCTGGTCACGCGCGTCTGCGGACAGTTTCTGGTGAACTTTGCCAAGGTCATGACCGGGGGAGGCGACGATAGACCATTATGGGCACGGGGAACGATTTTCGCGACCTGTCGGACATGTCAGACCACGCCGCAGGAGGGTGCATGGCCCGCTCGCTCATTGGGATTACCGGTCAGTTCGAGGCCGCGCACTGGGGCGATTGGGTTCGCGAGGCCGTCCTCTCTCCGCTGACCTATACCCGGGCCGTCGAACGCGCCGGCGGAACGCCGGTCATTCTCCCCCCGGTCCCGGCCGACAGCGTGGACCGGCTGACTGAAGGCCTCGACGGCATCGTGTTCACCTGCGGCGCCGACGTCAACCCCGCGCTGTACGACGCCGTCCCGCACGAGAAAACGGACCAGCCGGACCGCCGCCGGGACCGGTTCGAGATGTCGCTCGTCCGCGCGGCCATCGACGCGCAACTGCCGTTCCTCGCGATCTGCCGCGGCATGCACATCCTCAACGTGGCCCGGGGCGGCACGCTCATCCAGCATCTCCCGGACGCGGTGGGCCACAACAGGCACGCGCCGGATTCGTACAAGATGGCCCCGCACGAGGTTCACCTCGATGCGGGCAGCACGGTGGGCCAGCGGCTCGGTTCCCAGGCCCGGGTGCCGGCCCTGCACCACCAGGCCGTGCAGCGGATCGGCGAGGGCCTGGTCACGGTCGCCTGGGCGGACGATCAGGTCACCGAGGCAGTCGAACTGCGGGGGCACCCCTTCGGCGTCGGGGTCCAATGGCACCCCGAGGAAGGCGACGACCTGCGGCTGTTCGAGGCGCTGGTCGCCGCGGCCCAGGCCGCCGCCTCGGCTCGCTCTGCGGCCCGCGCGGCCGAGGACAGGACGGCCAAGCAACCGGCCGCACGGGGCGGCCGCTCAAACCGGGCGACGGCCAAGGCGCGCGCCCGGATCTTACCGCGCCGGGCGGTTACCGCCCGGCGGTCAGAGCGGGCCGGTAACCGCCCGGCGGTTACAGGGGTGCCTGGTAGCTGCCGATCCAGTGGATCTTCAGCCAGAGCATCGCCGAGGCCCACGCACCGGTAACTTCCAGCACGCCCACCGCGACGAGCAGCGCCCCGCCGATCCGGGTCACCAGGCGGGCGTGCCGCCGGGCGTACCCGAACACGCGCATGCTGCGCTGGAAGAAGACCGAAACGATCAGGAACGGCACGCCCAGGCCGAGGCCGTAGATGAAGGCCAGGAACGCGCCCCGGCCCGCGGTACCCGTGGTCGTGGACAGCGCGAGCACGGTCGCGAGCGTGGGACCGATGCACGGGGTCCAGCCCAGCCCGAACATCACCCCGAGCAGGGGCGCCCCGGCCAGGCCGGCCCGCGGCCGCACCGACGGGCGGACCACCCGGCCCGCGAACGAGAACCGGTCGAGGACCCCCGCGAACAGCAGGCCGAGGACGATGGTGAGGGCGCCGAGCACGACGGTGACGCCGCGCTGGTGGTCGGCGAGCAGGGTGCCGCCCAGGGTGCCCGAGGCGGCGCCGTAGACGGCGAACAGCGCGGAAAAGCCCAGCACGAAGAGCATGGTCCCGGCGATCGTGCGCCCCCGCCCGGGGGCACGCGGCGGCTCCGTCTCGGCCGGCGGGGCGTCGACGGCCACCTGGGTACCGCCTCCCTCGCCGCCCGCCGTGCCTTCCGTGCCGGAAACCGCTCCCCCGGCGGTGGCCGGGGACCCCTTCCGGGCCCGGGCGGCCGGCGCCGCGGTCTGCGCGTCGGTGCCGGACATGCCGGTCGCGTAGGCCAGGTAACCGGGCACCAGGGGCAGGCAGCACGGCGAAAGGAACGTGATCGCACCGGCCGCGGCGGCGATGGGAGCGGCCAGGATGAGCGGCCCGGACAAGACCACCTGCTGGATCCCGCTGATGGCTGCTCGCCTCCTCGCGCCGTGGTTCCCATTTACTATCGCATGTCGTCGCGCTGTCGTTGCGGGGAAGCCGTCGTTGCGGGGAAGTAGGCGGGCGGGACGTGCGTGATGCCGCGTGCCGATAGGGTTGGCAGCGTGAAATCGGTCCTTGCCCCCCGTAGGGCGGCCGGGTCCACGCGCCGGGGGGCGGAGGGTCGGCTGCTCGCTGCGGGGGCGGTCGCGTTCGGTGCAGCCATCGCCCTGTATGCCCTCTACGCCGCGATTCATCCCGCCAACTGGACGCTGAACCCCGTTGACCTCGGTGTTTACCGGTCCGGCGGCCTGATCGTGCGGCACGTCCGGCCCGTGTTCGATCCCCGGCTGGCCGCGCCGCTGTACGACTGGGGCGGCCAGAACGGCCTGGGGCTCAAGTTCACCTACACGCCGTTCGCGGCGATCGTCTTCGCGGTCGTCTCGCTCGTCCCGTGGTCGGTGCTGCCCGATCTCTCGGTGGGCGTCAACATCGCCGCGCTGGTCGCGGCGCTGTGGTTTACCTTCGGCGGCCTCGGTTACCGGAACCGGCCCTGGGTGCGGCCGGGGGCGGCGCTGCTGGCCTCCGCCGCGGTGTTCTGGACCGAACCGGTGGTCCGGACCCTCTACCTCGGCCAGATCAACCTGCTGCTGATGGCGCTCATCCTCTGGGACCTGTGCCAGCCGGACACCAAGACCACCCGCTGGTGGAAGGGCGCCGGGGTCGGCATCGCGGCCGGCATCAAGCTCGTGCCGCTCATCTTCATCCCGTACCTGCTGTTCGCGCGGAAGTTCCGGCAGGCCGCCATGGCCACCGCCGGCTTCGCGTTCACCGTACTGCTCGGGTTCGCCATCCAGGGGCCTGACTCGTCCAAGTGGTGGTTCGGCGGCCTGTTTTTCCAGGGCGGCCGGACCGGGTTCACCGGCTGGGAGGGCAACCAGTCGCTGGATGGCCTGCTCACCCGGTTCGCGGGGAGCATCAACGGCGCCCGGACCGAATGGTGGATCGCGGCCGTACTGATCGGGATCGCCGGCGTCGCGTGCGCGGGCATCCTGGACCGGGCCGGGCACCAGATGGCGGGCCTGCTCGCCGCCGCGCTCACCGGCCTGCTGCTCTCGCCGATCAGCTGGGACCACCACTGGGTCTGGATCGCGCCCACCGTGGCGGTGGCCGGTCACTACGCCGTCCGCGCCTGGCGCTCTTCCCGGGCCCGCGCGCTGGCGTGGTGGGTCCTGGCCGGAGTGATCCTGGCCGTCTTCGGCGCGTGGCCGGGCAGCCTGTGGGGGAAGCCGAGGGACCTGGGCGGGTTCTCGCTGGGCGTCATCTGGCTGCCGCCGAACACCAGCCCGTCCACGTACTACCAGGACGGGGACCGGCCCTGGTTCGTCGAGTACCACTGGCACGGTTTCCAGCTCGTCAGCGGCAACGCGTACATCCTCTGCGGCCTGGCCCTGTTCGTGGTCGTCCTCGCGGGCACGCTGGGGATCGCCCTCCGGGCCCGGGCCGGCCGCCCGCTGGATGGCAGCACGCCATCGGGCAAACTCCCGGATGCCGCTGATACCAGCCAGCCTTCCCGGGCGTTATGCTCCCGGCGGGGGTACCCGGAGCTGCCGAGAGCGAGGAAGGTCTCATGCGTCGCGCCACACCACCGTTCCGTGCCGATCATGTCGGGAGCCTGCTGCGGCCCGAGCGACTGCTCCGGGCGCGTGAACAGTTCGCGGCCGGGCGACTGCCCGCCGAGGACCTGCGGGCGGTCGAGGACGACGCGATCACCGAGGCCGTCCGGATGCAGGAAGACGTCGGCCTCCAGTCGGCGACGGACGGTGAGTTCCGCCGGGCGTCCTGGCACATGGACTTCATCTACTCCCTCGGCGGGATCTCCCAGGCGCCGGGCAACATGGCGGTGCGGTTCCGGAACGAATCGGGCGCGATCGAGTGGACGCCCGCGGCGCTGCAGATCGCGAGCAGGGTCCGCCTGGACCAGACGATCTTCGAGGACTCGTTTACCTATCTGCAGTCGCAGGTGAAGACGGCGATCCCCAAGCTCACGATCCCATCGCCGAACATGGTGCACTACCGCGGCGGCCCGGCGGCCATCGACCCCGGCGTCTACCCGGACATCGAGGAGTTCTGGAGCGACCTGTCCGGCGCGTACGCCGAAGAGGTCCGCCGTCTGGGCGAGCTCGGCTGCCAGTACCTCCAGTTCGACGACACCAGCCTGGCCTACCTCAACGACCCGGCTCAGCGGGCCGAGATCACCGAACGCGGTGAGGACGCGGAGCACCTGCACCTGCGCTACATCAAGCAGATTAACGACGCGCTCGCCGCCAAGCCCGACGGCATGGCCGTGACCACGCACATGTGCCGCGGGAATTTCCGGTCGTCGTGGGCGGCCGAGGGCGGCTACGACTTCGTGGCCGAGGCACTGTTCAGCGAACTCAACGTGGACGGTTTCTTCCTCGAGTACGACGACGCCCGGTCCGGGGGATTTGAGCCACTGAGGTTCGTTCCGAAGGGGAAGATGGTCGTTCTCGGCCTGGTCACGACCAAGCGCGGCACGCTGGAGGACCCCGAGCAGCTCAAGCGCAGGATCGCCGAGGCGTCCCGGTACGTCCCGCTCGACCAGCTCGCGCTGTCCGGGCAGTGCGGTTTCTCCTCCACGGTGGAAGGCAACACGCTGACCTACGACGAAGAGGTCGCGAAGCTGCGGCTGATCGTGGACGTGGCGCGCGACGTCTGGGGCGACTGACCCTTCCGGCCCCCGGTTTTCAGCGATAGGTGTTCAGCGACTTGTGCTCAGCGACGTCTCCGGCCTGCTGATCTGCCCGGTGTGCGGGTGCGGGCTCGCCCCGGGGCCCGACGCCCGGCCCGCGTCCTCGCCGGCCTCCCCGCCCGTGCCCGTGCCCGTGCCCGCGTCCGTGCCCGCGTCCGTGTCTGCGCCCTCGCCGCCGTCGGCACTGCGCTGCGGGAACGGTCACAGCTTCGACATCGCGCGGTACGGCTACGTCAACCTGATGACGGGTCACGCCCGGCCGGGCACGGCCGACACGGCGGAGATGGTGACGGCCCGGCAGGCCTTCCTCGCCGCCGGGCACTACGCGCCGCTGGCGGACGCGGTCGCTGGCCTCGCCGCCGCCGCGGTCCCGTCNNCCCGTCGGCCGGCGCGGGTGCCGGAGGGCCCTATGTGCTCGACGCGGGGGCCGGGACGGGGTATTACCTCGCGGCCGTCCTCGACCGGCTCCGTGCCCTCCCGGGCTACGGCGAGACGGCCGGGCTGGCCCTGGACGTCTCGGTGCGCGCGCTCCGCTGGGCTGCGCGGGCTCACCCCGCGGCCGGCGCGGTCGGGTGGGACGTCTGGAAGCCGTTCCCGGTGCGTGACGGCGTGGCGTCGGTCGTGCTGAACGTCTTCGCCCCGCGCAACGGGCCGGAATTCCGGCGGGTCCTGCGGCCCGACGGCGCGCTGATCGTCGTCACCCCGGGCCCGGGGCACCTGGCCGAACTGGTGCGCGACGCCGGCCTGCTGACCGTGGACGAGCGCAAGGACGAACGGCTGTCCGCCGCGCTCGGCGCGCATTTCTCGCTGGCCAGCCGGCGGGACGTGCCCATCGCGCTCGGGCTGACCCGGACCGGGGCCGCGATGCTCGCCGGCATGGGACCGTCCGCGCGGCACACCGGCCCGGATGAGATCGCCGGCCGGCTGGCCGGCCTGGCCGAGCCGGTCAGCGTGACCGCCGCCTTCCGGATTTCTCTCTACCGGCCCCGCTGAATTTCTCTCCCGGCCCTGCGAGTCCTCCGCGAACGGGGCTCCACGAGGGAGTGAACTTTCCACCAGAACGCCGAGAACGGCCGGACCGTCGCGCACCGTGCCGGCCAAGGGGGGGATGAGCGACGGCCGCGTCGGCCAGGTAGGGTCACGGCGTGGGCCAGATGGCGGGGGGTGATGCGAATACCGGAGACGGTGCCGCGCTCAGCGAGGCCGGACAAGGACGCGGGCAAGGACGCGGACAAGGACGCGGGCCGGTCGCCCGCAGGGATCCCAGGGACCGCGTGCTCACCATCCCGAACGCGCTCAGCGTCGCGCGCCTGCTCGGCGTCCCCGTCTTCCTCTGGCTGGTTCTCGGGCCCAAGGCCGACGGGTGGGCCGTCGGGCTGCTCATCGCGTCGGCCGCGACCGACTGGCTGGACGGCAAGATCGCCCGGGCGCTGAACCAGCAGAGCCGGCTCGGCGAGGCGCTCGACCCGGCCGCCGACCGGCTGTACATTGCCGCCACTCTCGTCGGGCTGGCCGTGCGATCGATCATCCCGTGGTGGCTGGTAGGGCTGCTGGCGGCGCGCGAGCTCATCGTGGCCGGGGCGCTGGGCCTACTGCGCCGGCGCGTCGGCTTCGGCACGCTGCAGGTTAGTTTTGCGGGAAAAACAGCTACGCTTTGCCTTCTATATGCATTCCCGCTGCTGCTCCTCGGGGCGTACGCCGGGACCTGGGCCGAGATCGCCCGCATCACCGGGTGGGCGTTCACGTTCTGGGGCACGGCGTTGTACTGGTGGGCGGCGGCCCTCTACCTGATCCAGACACGCGCGCTCGTGACCGGGCGCGTCAGCCCCGGCCCCCCATCCGTAGACCCGACGATCTGGACCCCGCCTCAGGATCCGGCACAACCCCCCAACGACGAGGACGCGAGCAACACGGGCACCGATTAACGTAAAAGGCGCATTCCCGGAGGGAGCGGCGTAACCGTTGAAGGCTGTCGTGATGGCAGGCGGGGAAGGGACGCGGCTGCGTCCGATGACCGCCAACCAGCCCAAGCCCCTGCTTCCCGTGGCCAACCGGCCGATCATGGAGCACGTCATGCGGCTGCTGCGACGGCACGGGTTCACCGACACGGTCGTGACCGTGCAGTTCCTGGCCGCGCTGGTCCGCAATTACTTCGCCGACGGCGAAGACTTCGGGATGAACCTGCAGTACGCGACCGAGGAGATGCCCCTCGGCACCGCGGGCAGCGTGAAGAACGCGGAAGACGCCCTCCGCGACGAACCGTTCGTCGTCATTTCCGGCGACGCGCTCACCGACATCGACCTGACGGCCATGGTCCGCTTTCACAAGGAGCAGGGCGCCCTGGTCACCGTGGGCCTGACCCGGGTTCCCGACCCGCTGGAGTTCGGCATCGTCATCGCCGACGAGGAGGGGCGGATCCAGCGGTTCCTGGAGAAACCGACCTGGGGCCAGGTGTTCTCGGACACGGTGAACACCGGTATCTACGTCATGGAGCCGGAAGTCCTGGCCGAGGTACCGCCGGAGGAGTCGGTGGACTGGTCGGGTGACGTCTTCCCGGCCCTGCTCAAGCGCGGGGCACCGCTCTTCGGTTACATCTCGGACGGCTACTGGGAGGACGTCGGCAATCTCGAGAGCTACCTGAAGGCGCAGGCCGACGTGCTGGCCCGGCGGGTGAACGCCGACATCGACGGCTTCGAGGTCTCGCCCGGCGTGTGGGTCGCGGAAGGTGCCGAGGTCGACCCGGAGGCCGTGCTCACCGGCCCGCTGTGCATCGGGGACTACGCCAAGGTCGAGGCGGGCGCGCACCTGCGCGAGTACACGGTGATCGGCAGCAACGTCGTCATCAAGGAGGGCGCGTTCCTGCATCGCGCCGTGGTGCACAACAACGTGTACGTCGGGCAGGGCGCCACCCTGCGCGGGTGCGTGGTCGGTAAGAACACCGACGTGATGCGGCTGGCCCGGATCGAGGAGGGTGCCGTCGTCGGGGACGAGTGCGTGATCGAACCGGAGGCGTACCTGTCGGCCGGGGTGAAGGTGTACCCGTTCAAGACGATCGAGGCCGGTGCGGTCGTCAACAACAGCGTGATCTGGGAATCGCGCGGCAACCGGACCCTGTTCGGCCAGCGCGGCGTGTCCGGGCTCATCAACGTCGAGGTGACCCCGGAGCTCTGCGTCCGGCTGGCGAGCGCGTACGCCACCACGCTGAAGAAGGGCTCGACCGTCACCACGTCCCGCGACGTGTCCCGCGCCGCGCGGACGTTCAAGCGGGCCGTTCAGGGCGCGCTGAACGCCAGCGCGATCAACGTCGTCGACCTGGAGGCGCAGCCCCTGCCGGTCGCCCGGTTCGAGACCGAGCGCAGCGACTACAGCGGCGGGATCGCGCTGCGGACCACGCCCGGGGACGCGCAGTCCATCGACATCATCTTCCTGGACGACCGGGGCGCCGAGCTGTCCCAGGCGGCGCAGCGCAAGCTCGAGCGGGTCTTCTCCCGGCAGGAGTACCGGCGGGCGTTCCCCGGCGAGATCGCGGAGCTCACCTATCCGCCCCGTGTCGTCGAGTGGTACACCCGCGAACTGCTGCGCTGTGTGAACATGACCGCGGTCCGCGAGAGCGGGATGAAGGTGGTCGCCGACTGCGCGGGCGGCACGACCTCCCTGGTCATGCCCAGCCTGCTCGGCCGGATCGGCGTCGACGTGCTCACCGTCAACAACCGGCTGGACGAGGTCCACCCGACCGAGACCGTCGCCCAGCTGCGGGCGGGCCTGCAGCGCCTGTCGGAGGTGGTGTCCTCTTCCCGGGCCTCGTTCGGCGTCCGGTTCGACCCGGTCGGCGAGCGTATCCGGATCGTGGATGAGAAGGGCGAGATGGTCAGCGACGAGCGGGCGCTGCTCGTCGTGCTCGACCTGGTCGCCGCCGAGCGCAAGACCGGCCGGGTCGCCCTGCCGGTGACCACGACGCGGGTCGCGGAGCAGGTCTGCCGGTTCCACGGGGTCGAGGTGAACTGGACGCCGACGTCCATGGACGCCTTGACCCAGGCGGCCGCGGCCGACGACGTGATCTTCGCCGCCGACGGCCGCGGCGGTTTCGTGGTGCCGGAGTTCACCCGCACGGTGGACGGCATCGCGACCTTCGCCCGGCTCATCGGCCTCGTGGCGCGGACCCGGCTGACGCTGAGCCAGATCGACGCGCGGATTCCCGACGCGCACCTGCTCAAGCGGTCCATGCCGACTCCGTGGGCGGCCAAGGGCAGCGTCATGCGGACGGTCGTGGAAGCGGCGGGCACCCGTGAGGTGGACACCACCGACGGTGTGCGCGTGGTCGAGCCCGACCGGGGCTGGATTCTGGTGCTGCCCGATCCGGCCGACGCCGTGACCCACCTGTGGGCGGAAGGCACCGACGCCGACACCGCGCAGTTGCTGCTGGACGAATGGGCCGTCGTGGTCGAGCAGGCGGGCCAGTGACGGCCGTTTGACGCCGGGAAATACGGCTGGGGAAATACGGCCGGGGAAAGACGGATGTACCAACGGTTACGGCGGCTGGCAAACGAATGCGCGGTATGGCCGGGATGGCTCTCACGATTGGTCGTTGCCGGTCATCAGCCGCGCTATGGTGGGGGACTGACTAGGTACGCCATGTCGTGAAGTCCTTTGGCCGTGAGACAATCTCGCACACTATGGGACACGGGCCGCGAGGCCCTGCGTGTCCCGGTGGCGAGTCCCGGGCCGGCGGCTTGCGGCGGGCGTCGGTGTGCGGAGGTGGAGCGGCGGTGTGGCGCAGACGTCGCGGCGGAGACCCGAGGTGGTCCCCGGCCGGGGCATCCTCCGGCAGCAGCGGCCAGGTGCCGCGCAGAGGCTGGCGGTGGCTGCTCGCGTGGCGCGTGGACCGGGATACCTCCGCCCCGGTAACCTTGTCAGTCTCAACCCACGAGCCAGCGCCCGATGCGCCGGGCCCGGGCCGTGACGCGGCCCCGGCGGAGTGGGACTGGCCCATGGAGGGGAGGCCTGGCGGAGCGATGGCCAGCGTCTACTGCACACGGTGCGGTCGTCCGAACCCGGATGACGCACGCTTCTGCTCGAACTGCGGCACTGCCCTGATGCGGGGAGCGGCCGAGCGGGCGGGCGAAACCACCTCGACGATCTCCCTGGACCGGGCCCAGGCCCTCGACGCCGAGCTGAACGACGAGCCGCTCGCCGACCCGGCGATGCTGGAGGCGTTGCCCGCCGACACGGCCCTGCTGGTGGTGCACCGTGGCCCCAACGCGGGCAGCCGGTTCCTGCTCGACAGTGAGCTGACCACCGCCGGGCGGCACCCGGACAGCGACATCTTCCTCGACGACGTGACCGTGTCCCGCCGCCACGCGGAGTTCTACCGGACGGGTACCCGGTTCACCGTCCGGGACGTCGGCAGCCTGAACGGCACCTACGTCAACCGGGACCGGATCGAGGAAACCGAGCTGTTCAGCGGGGACGAGGTGCAGATCGGCAAGTTCCGGCTCATCTTCATGACGCACCCGCGCCTGCAGGGACAGCGCCGTGGCGGAGGCGCACAGGATTACGCATGAGCTCATCGCGCGAGCCCGCCTCCCTCGGGATCGGCGACGTTCTCGCCCGGCTGCGGGACGAGTTCCCGGACGTCAGCACGTCCAAGATCCGGTTTCTCGAGGCTGAGGGCCTGATCGAACCTGCGCGCTCGCCGTCTGGGTACCGGCAGTTCGCCCTGGCCGATGTTGAGCGACTCCGGTACATCCTGACCGCTCAGCGGGACGAGTACCTGCCGCTGCGGGTGATCAGGGAACGCCTCGACGCGATCGACGCGTCCGCTACGGCGAATTCCCGCCCGACGCTCGCGTCCTGTTTGGCCGGGGCCGCGGCGGCGGACGAGGCGTCCCGGCACGGAACCGGCCGCGACGGTTCCCCCCTCACCCGGGCCGAGCTGCTCGAGACGGCCGGCATCGACGGCGAGATCCTGGCCGAACTGGAGGACTACGGCCTGATCCGCCGGTCCGGGCGGCACTACGGACGGGATGCCCTCGAGATAGCCCGGGCCGCGGCGGCGCTGTCCAAGTTCGGCGTGGGCGCCCGGCACCTGCGCGGGGTCAAGGCCTCGGCTGACCGGGACGTCTCACTGGTCGAGCAGCTCGTGGCGCCGCAGCTCCGCCAGCGCGGTCCGGGCGTGCGGGCCTCGGCCGCCCGTGACGCCTGGCAGATCGCGACGCTGACCCTCTGGCTGCACGCCGCCCTGGTCGAATCCGCCCTCGATGAGGCGGGCCTCGCGGGCGGCGTTCCTGTCCCCTCGGTGACCGCCCCGGCACCCCCCGTGGACAGCGTAGGGGATGGGTGGCGCTCTGCCTCGGGGCGATAGCGGGTGTACCTTGACAAAGGGAGTGGCCGGCCAACGAGGGTGTGCCAGCGGCACGTGAGGATGGAGCTGTAGTGCGGCAGATGGAGGTCGTCGGCGTCCGGGTCGAGATGCCATCGAACAGCCCTATCGTCTTGCTCAAGGAGACGCAGGGCGACCGGTACTTGCCCATCTGGATCGGTGCGGTGGAGGCGACAGCCATTGCGTTCGCCCAGCAGGGCATGGTGTCCCCGCGCCCGCTGACCCACGATCTCTTCCGTGACGTGCTCGACGTGCTGAACGTCCAGCTGCGCACGGTGAACATCACCGCCCTGCGGGACGGGATCTTCTACGCCGACCTCGTTTTCTCGAACGGGGCGGAGGTCAGCGCGCGGCCCTCGGACTCGATCGCCCTGGCCCTGCGCACCGGCGCGTCCATCTTCGCGGCCGAGGAGATCCTCGACGAAGCCGGGGTGGCCATCCCGGACGAGCAGGAGGACGAGGTGGAGAAGTTCCGGGAATTTCTAGACACCATCTCGCCCGAAGACTTCGGCCGCGCTACCTGAACGGTCACTGTAGGTAAACCATGACGCGTTGCGGGGGAAATTAACCCTGGCAGCGGGCCGGGAGACGCGGCTGTTGAGGGCTGGTCACGGGCCGGTATGCGCAACTTAAACGGAATGTCGCGACGCGCCGTGTGGGATCGTTGACGCCATGAGCTGGTCGGCTTACGGTTCGAAGCGAGTACCCAGGGTGGTCAGCTCGCGATGGAGGTGGGCGTGGCGGGAACCAGGGGCGCGGGATCCACGGACAGCGGCAAGCCGGCCGATAGTCGCCGAGCGGGAGTCCCGTCCGCCGAGGAGCAGGGCACGCTGTTCGATGCCGACGGGCCCAGTGACGGGCCCAGCGGCGGACCCGGTGACAAGCCCGGCGGCAGGCCCAGTGACGGGCCCGGCGCAGCCAGTTCCGGATTGGATGTCGACGCGGTGGACACCGGCTACCGGGGACCGACCGCCTGCTCTGCGGCGGGCATCACCTACCGGCAGCTCGACTACTGGGCGCGCACGGGCCTCGTCGAGCCGAGTGTCCGCGGGGCGCACGGTTCCGGGTCGCAGCGGCTCTACAGTTTCCGCGACATCCTCGTCCTCAAGGTCGTGAAGCGGCTGCTCGACACGGGTATCTCGCTGCAGCAGATCCGCGCCGCCGTGCACCACCTCCGGGACCACGGGACCAGCGACCTGGCCGAGATCACCCTGATGAGCGACGGGGTCAGCGTCTACGAGTGCACCTCCGCCGATGAGGTCGTCGACCTGCTGCAGGGCGGCCAGGGCGTCTTCGGGATCGCGCTCGGGCGCGTCTGGCAGGAGGTCGAGGGCAACCTCGCCGAGCTTCCCGCCGTCCGCGCCGAGGACGGCCTGCTCACCGTCGGCCAGGACGAGCTGTCCCGGCGGCGAGCTAGTCGCACAGGCTAATTCTGCTCGCAGGTTTACCGCCGATGCGCGCCGCTCGTGCTGGCCCGGGGGGCGACCCCCTGGACCCCCGCGCGGCTCCCTCGCCGTACTCCGCCGAGGTTCGCTGGCCTGCTTTTGGCGTGGTCGGGCTGGGCCGCTGACCTCCGCAGCATTGTGCCGCGGCCTCGCCGTACTCCGCTGAGGTCCGTTGGCCTGCTTCTGGCGTGGTCGGGCTGCTGGCCTGATGGCTGCTGCGGCCTCGTCTCTGGCTCGCGGGGTGTGGCTTCTGACCTCCGCGGATCGTGCCGCGGCCTCGTCCCGGCTCCGGTCGTGTGACGGGCGCCTCTCATGATGTCGCGATCTTTCTAGGTAGACTCATATCGCCAGCGACACCGTCCGGGAGAGTCCTCGCGTTGCCAGCGCGGGGCGCCGAAGGGGCAACGTCCCCCGCAACCTCTCAGGCGCCAGGACCGGACGGGACAGGCAGCTCTGGAGTCAACCACGGGATGAGCCCGTGGTGACAACAGAGGGGGAGCCGAGGCGGCTGATGCTGCTCGGTGGCTTAGCCACCTTCGCCGGGGCCCGCAGTGCCAGCCCGGGGGGACGACCCCCGGACCCCCGGAGGGCGGCTTCGCCGCCGTAAACAGGCCGCCGACTGACCTTTCAGCTCAGGAGGCTCCTGGATGGTGGATTTCGCCCGGCGACACATTGGGCCCTCGGCGGACGAGCAGCGGCGGATGCTCGCGGCCGTCGGGTACTCCTCCCTGGATGAGCTCACCGAGGCCGCGCTGCCCGCCTCCGCGGGTGCCGCGCCGCTCGTCCTGCCGCCGGCCCTGAGCGAGCCGGCCGCCCTGGCCGAACTGCGCCGTCTCGCCGGGCGCAACCAGGTGCTCACCCCGATGATCGGGCTCGGCTACTACGGCACCATCACCCCGGCCGTCATCCGCCGGAACGTCCTGGAGAATCCGGGCTGGTACACCGCCTACACGCCCTACCAGCCGGAGATCTCGCAGGGGCGGCTGGAGGCGCTGCTGAACTTCCAGACGATGATCGCCGGCCTCACGGCGCTGCCCGTGGCCGGGGCGTCGCTGCTGGACGAGGCGACCGCGGCCGCGGAGGCGATGACGCTGGCCCGCCGCGCCGCGGGCCGGGGCCACGTCTTCCTCGCGGACGCCGACTGCCTGCCGCAGACGCTTCGGGTGCTGCGCACCCGGGCCGAACCGCTCGGCATCGAGCTGGTCGTCACCGACGTCACCCCCGAGACGATCGCCGGCCAGCCGGACGGCGCGCTGTTCGGCGTGCTGCTGCAGTACCCGGGCGCGTCCGGCGCCGTATGTGACCCGGGCCCGGCCATCGAGGCGGCGCACGAGCGCGGCGCGCAGGCCGCGGTCGCCGCCGACCTGCTCGCGCTCACCCTGCTGCGGCCGCCCGGGGAGATGGGCGCGGACATCGCGGTCGGCACCACCCAGCGGTTCGGGCTGCCGCTGGGCTTCGGCGGTCCGCACGCCGGCTACATCGCGGTCCGCGAAACGCTGCGCCGCCAGCTCCCCGGGCGCATCGTCGGCGTCTCGGTCGACGCCGACGGCAGGCCCGCGTACCGGCTCGCGCTGCAGGCACGGGAACAGCACATCCGCCGGGAGAAGGCGACCAGCAACATCTGCACCGCGCAGGTCCTGCCCGCCGTCCTCGCCGCGATGTACGCGGTCTACCACGGCCCGGACGGCCTCACCGCCATCGCGGCCGGCGTGCACCGCAGCGCCGCGGTCCTCGCCGCTACCCTGCGCGCGGCGGGATTTGTAACGGGCCCCGGCGACTTCTTCGACACGATCCGGGTCGTGCCCCCGCGAAGTGCCGGGACCGCGGCCGGCGCCGTGGGCCGGGCCCGGGACGCGGGTTACAACCTGTACCTGGCCGCCGACGGCATGATCCAGATCGCCTGCGACGAGACCACCACCGACGAGGACCTGCGTACCGTGGCCGCCGCGCTGCTCGGCTGCCCGCCCGCCGACGTGCACCTCCCTGCCGTCCCGGCGGCCGGCGGCACCGGTCAGGACTCGGACCATTACCCGGGCCTGCCCGCGTCCCTGCCCGCGTCCTTGCCGGCGTCCTTGCGCCGGTCCGGCGAGTTCCTCACCCACCCGGTGTTCCATTCCCATCGCAGCGAGACGTCGATGCTGCGCTACCTGCGCCGCCTCGCCGACTCCGACATCGCCCTCGACCGGTCCATGATCCCGCTCGGCTCGTGCACGATGAAGCTGAACGCGGCGGCCGAGATGGAGCCGATCAGCTGGCCCGGGTTCGCGGCGCTGCATCCGTTCGTGCCACCGGAGCAGGCCAGCGGGTACCTGGAGCTGATCAGCCGGCTGGAGGCGGCGCTGGCCGAGATCACCGGGTACGACGCGGTGTCCCTCCAGCCGAACGCCGGTTCCCAGGGCGAGCTCGCCGGCCTGCTGGCCATCCGGGCCTACCACCGGTCCCGGCAGGAACCCGGCCGTACGGTCTGCCTGATCCCGGACTCGGCCCACGGCACGAACGCGGCCAGCGCGGTGCTCGCCGGGCTGCGCGTGGTCGTGGTCAAGTGCGGCTCCGACGGGGCGATCGACCTGGGCGACCTGCAGGCCAAGCTGGACACGCACGCGGGCCGGGTCGCCGCGATCATGCTGACCTACCCGTCCACGAGCGGCGTGTACGAGGAGACCGTGAGCCAGGTGTGCGACGTGGTGCACCAGGCGGGCGGCCAGGTCTACATCGACGGGGCGAACCTCAACGCGCTGGTGGGACTGGCCACCCCGGTGTCGTTCGGCGCCGATGTCTCGCACCTCAACCTGCACAAGACGTTCTGCATCCCGCACGGCGGCGGTGGTCCCGGCGTCGGTCCCGTGGCGGTCCGCTCGCACCTGGCTGAGTTCCTGCCCGGGCGCGACGTGGGGACCGCTGGGACCGTGCCCGCGCGGGACGGCGGGCTCGTAGGGCCGGTGGCGGCCGCGCCGTACGGGTCGGCCGGCATCCTGCCGATCTCCTGGGCCTACATCGCGATGATGGGCGCGGACGGGCTGCGCCGGGCGACGCAGGTGGCCGTGCTGGCCGCCAACTACGTGGCCAAACGGCTCGCGCCGCACTATCCGGTGCTCTACACCGGCCGCGAGGGCCTCGTGGCGCACGAATGCGTCATCGACCTGCGGCCGATCACGGCCAGGACCGGCATCACGAACGAGGACGTGGCCAAGCGCCTGGTGGATTACGGGTTTCACGCGCCCACCATGTCGTTCCCGGTCGCGGGCACGCTGATGATCGAGCCGACCGAAAGCGAGGATGCCGGCGAGATGGACCGGTTCTGCGACGCCATGATCGCGATCCGGCGGGAAATCGAGCGGGTCGGCTCCGGCGAGGACGACCGCGACGACAATCCGCTGAAGAACGCGCCGCACACGGCCGACATGCTGATCTCGGGGGAGTGGAAGCACCCCTACGACCGCGCCGAGGCCGCCTACCCGGTGCCCGGTATTCGGCAGAACAAGTACTGGCCGCCGGTCCGCCGGATCGACCAGGCCTACGGCGACCGGCACCTGGTGTGCGCCTGCCCGCCGCCGGAGGCTTTCGCCTGACCCCGCACGGACGTCCGTCCCGCTTCTCCCTGAAGGAGTAGCTCAGGGCGAGGCCGCGCCGGGGTTCGGGGTTCGCGTGACGAGGCCGCTCATGCTGGTCAAGAGACAGCGGGCCACGCCCGCGCTGGCCGTCAGGGGGCGCGGGGTTTGGTTTGGCTGGGCAGGGGGCTGTCCAGGGTGAGGTATTTGCTGGGGTGGGTGAACCGCAGGGTGGTGTTGGGGTTGCCGGTGATGGTCCAGCCCAGTAGGTGGATGTGGTAGTGGTGGTGGACGAAGCACAGCAGGGCGGTGTCGTTGAGGCTGGTGGTGCCGCCTTCGCTCCAGGGCCGCAGGTGGTGAGCGGTGGTCCAGACAGCCGGCATGCCGCAGCCGGTGAAGC
>PLRW01000301.1 GCA_003164955.1 Actinomycetota bacterium | reverse complement strand
GGCACAGACCACAAAACAGAACGCGTTTTCGCCGTCAAACCTGGATAGGTATCGCTGGAATGCGTCAAGATCAGTAGGTAGCTTGATCCACTTCCGATGGAACTGGACGCTCTCCTTCGCCAGGACAACGAACGCGGGTCCGTCGTCACCCGTAACGGGGCGGACGATAAGCCGGGCACTTGATCGCGAGTTCCCCGGACCCGCCGACGGGGCAGGGCAGTCATCGGCGCCAGGTACCGGTAGGCCCAACCCGGGGACTGGTAATGGAACGGTCACCTAGCGAGAGTATCGGATCGACGACTACGGCGAGTCAACTAGCAGGACAGATTTCTATGGACGCAGGACTTGGTGCGGTCATACCGGGGCAGCCAGTCCCGCCCTCATGCCTATGCGGGCGGCGGCAGGCCTCGCAGGGCCGGTCAGGCGGACTCGGCGGCTTTCTTGATCGCGGCGAGGGTCACGGGGATGCCCTGGTGTGCCGCGGCCGAGCGGTTGCCGATCTGGTTCTCGGCGTCGTCGCCGTATCTCTGGTGGAAGCCGGCGATCCCGGCGGGCAGGAAGGCCCAGGCCTCGGCCAGCTCGGTACCGCCGTCCACCGGGGCGAAGGTATAGCTCCAGCGCACCCAGCCGTTGTTCACCTCCCACGCGAACTCCCGGCCGCGCTCGGCCGTCACGACCTGGGAACGGGTCTCCCAGATGCGCCCGGGCACCTCGTTCCGGCCGGTGAACCACGCGCCCGCGCGCGGGCCGCCGCCCTCGTCCCACCAGCAGGCCCGGCAGATCGGGCTCCACTCCCCCATCCGGGTCACGTCGGAGATCATGTCGTAGAGAGTGCCGGGCGGGCAGGCGACGACGACCGATTCCGCGTAGCTGAGATCGCTCATGGGCCCAGTATTTCGCGTCCGTTCTGCCTTGGGATGGACGGGCGCTAATGCCGGCGGTCGCCCTCGGCCTTCCCGGTGGCGGCGCGACTGTCCGGCTCCCTGGCGGCGGGGCGGGCGGGACCGTTCTGTTCGGCTGATTTCGGCTCGGCTGATTTCGGCATTCGGCCGGTCGGCGGGCGGTACGGGGGGATGGGCTCGACCGGGTGCATGCGCGGGCCCGACCACAGGGCCGGCACCGCGTCCACGGCGAAGGCGACCGCGTAGGCGGCCTGTTCGTAGAGGAGCCGCCAGCCGACGAAATCCGGCCACGCGTCGGCCGGGTCACGCTCGATCGGGAAGCTGACCTTTTCCATCCGCTTCACCGCGTCGAGGAACTCCTCGTAGGTGAGGGTGATCCCGGCCGCCGGGTCGGGCTCCTCGGGCAGTTCGATTCCCATCGCCCGGCCTACCCGGTAGAAGCACTGGTATCCGCCGCGCAGGCAGAGCCGGGCGGGCACCACCGGCGCCGCTTTCGGGGAAAGTGACAGGAACAGGGCGGCCGAATCCAGCACGGCCAGCAGTGCGGTCACCCAGGACGAGTACGGCTGAGGGGAGCGGAACCGGACCAGCGGCAGGTACGTGGTGTGGCTTTCCGCGACGTCCGCGGCCCAGCGCTCCCACTGCGCGTACAGGCCGGGCATCGTGTCGATGGTCGACACACCCGAACCGAGGCCATAGTGCGTGCGCGCCAGCAGTTCCGGGCCCCACGACGGGACACCGGCCCGCGCGTTCAGCAGCGCGACCTCGGTCTCCCGCCGGTTGAACGCGGCGTAGAGGGTGGGGAGGTAGGCGATCAGCAGCGTGAGGATCACCAGGCCGGTCCCGGCGGCGACGAAGGTCATCGCCGCGGGTGCGGTGCCGGGCGGCTCGGAGAAGCCCAGCGTGAACATCGAGGACCCGGACGTGACGAAGGCGGCCGCCACGCCGCGCGGCTCGTACGGCCAGAACAGCAGCGCGAACCCGGCAAAAGAGGTTCCCAGCCAGAGGAGCAGCTGCGCGAGCAGGATTGCCGCGGCCTGCCCGGCGAGCACCCGGTCGCGCCGGAAGTAGTCGCTGATGTGCTCGTTGATGATCCGGAACAGCACGCTGACGGACTTGTCCGCTGCTCGCGTCAGCCGGCTGGCCACCGGCCGTGACACGATGAGTGCGCCGATAGTGCTCCCCCAGACGGTCAGGACCAGCACGCCGCCGACCACCGCCGCGATTATGCGGGCAAAGAGCGGCACCACCACGGGTTCTTCTCCTCGTACGTTCGTTGCGCCGCCGGATCTGGCCCATCCATCTGGCCTGCCCCCGGGCTCGGACGTCGGACGCAATGTATGAAGATAGGGTGCCATGGATCCGGGACAGCCCAGCATGGGGCCGGTGAACCGAGATCGCCGCGGGCCGGGCGGCCCGCGGCAGGACGCGCGTGCTCACCTCCGCCGCGCCGATCCGGTGCTGGCCCGGCTGATCGATGTGCGCCCGGATTTCGAGCCGCGCGGCTGGATGGCCGAACTACCGGCGATGGACCTGTTCGGCGCGCTGGTGTTCCAGGTCACCGGCCAGCAGCTGTCGGTCGCGTCCACGCGGCGCATCCTGGCCCGGATTCAGGCGCTGTCCGGCGGGCACCTGCCCTCGCCGGAGGAGCTCCTGCGGGCCGATCCCGCGGAACTGCGCCGCGCGGGCCTGTCCGGCCGGAAGGTGGCTACGCTGCGCGATCTCGCCGAACGGGCGACCGGCGGCCGGCTGAACCTGGCCGAGCTGAGCGCCCGGCCGGACGAGGAGATCATCGCCCAGCTCACCGTCATCCCCGGGATCGGGCCGTGGACCGTGCAGGGCGCGCTGATCCTCGCGCTGGACCGGGAGGACGTCGTTCTGCCCGGTGACCTGGCCCTGCGCAAGGCCGTTCAGTCCGCCTATCGTCTCGATCATCTGCCGCTCCCCGCCGAGGTGACGGCGATCGCCGAGGCGTGGCGGCCCTACCGCAGCCTGGCCACCAGCTATCTGTTCTCCGCCCCCGCCGAGACGGCCAAGGAGCCGGCCAGTGAGACGGGCAGTGAGACGGGCGGGGCGGCTCAGACTGCGCCTCAGCCGGGCGACGTAACGGCTCAGGTCACGCCGGACGAGGGCTGACGGCGGCCGGCCGGCTCGCGGAGCGCGGCGCAGAGCCGGGCGGGCCCCAGATTCCGGTTCGCCTCGACTTCGACCGCTACGCCCCCGGGTACGCCCGGGCCATGGCCCAGCTGGACCGGGCCGCGACCAAGGAACTCGACCGGGCCGACTTCGATCCCCGGCTGCGCGAACTGGTCCGCATCCGCGCCTCTCAGATCAACGGGTGCGCCTATTGCATCGACATGCACACCAGGGACGCGCGGGCGGTGGGCGAGACCGAGCAGCGGCTGTACGCCCTGCCGGCCTGGCGGGAGACACCGTTCTTTACCGGCCGCGAGCGCGCGGCGCTGGCCTTCACCGAGTCGGTCACCCTGCTGGCCGACGGCCACGTCCCCGCCACAGCCTACGACGCGGTCGCGGCGGAGTTCAGCCCGGACGAGGTGGCCGCGCTGGTCAGCCTGATCGTAACGATCAACGCCTGGAACGCGATCAGCGTCAGCACCCGGGCGTGGGTCCCCGGTTCCTACCAGCCATGACGGTTCCTACGAGCCATGACAGCCGAACGGAACATATGCGGGGCCCACGGCCGAATAGACGGTCCCCTGGCCCATGGCGGGACGCTGCTCAGCCACTCCGGTGGCGGGCGGTATAAGGGCCGGTGCGGCTGGCCTCGGCGGTGACGACCGGCTCATGGCGGACCGGGAAGCTGACCGAGCTGGCGATGAAGCACCGGACGCCGGCGTCCTCGTGCAAGCGCATCGCGGCGTCGACCATGCTCTCCGCGCTGACGGTCACCCGGGGCCGGAGCACCACCTCGACGAAATGACCGCCGCCATCGCTGGTTTCCGCCATCGTGCCGCGCGCGTCGTCGGAGTAGTCCGTCACGACGACCCCGGCGTCCGCGCACACGTGCAGGTAGGCCAGCATGTGGCACTGGGACAGGGCCGCGGTGAGCTCAAGCTCCGGGTTCCAGCGGTCCCGGTCGCCGTGGAACGCCCGGTCGGCGCTCCCGGCGATCAGCGGAAGGCCCGCGGCGCGGACATCATGGTCCCGGCCGTAGGCCCGGTACCCGCTGGTGCCCGGGCCGCGGTTGCCGGTCCAGGCCACCGAGACCTGATACGTATGCCTGCGGGTCACAGCGCCGTTACTCCATCTCGTCGAGGAGCGCGAGCAGGATGCCGGCCTCTCGCCGGAGCCGTTCGGCCCGGTCGGGGTGCCCGGCGTGCTCGCACTGGGCAGCGGCAGTAGCCCGCTCGGCGGCTTCGGCCCGGACGATGCCGCCGACGTCCGCCGGGGTGAGGCGGCGGCGCGGCACCTCGGCGGCACCGGCGCCCGGCACGGCTCCCGCGACGTCGGGGCTGGTGGCGATCGGTGCCGGTCCGCCCCCACGGGGGACGGCTCCGGCGCTGGGACGGCCCGGGTCGGCTCCGCCATCCGGGTCAGCCGGGACGGCCCCGGCGTTGCCGATCGCGCTCAGCGCCGACCGGAGCGCGAAGGCCGCGACCACGTCCCGGGTCTTCATGGCGTCGCGCAGCGCGGCGCGCAGCCGGGCCTCGACGTCGCCGGGCGCCGCTCCTGCCGCGTCACGGTGGGCCTCGTCGTCGGCCGGGCGTGCATTCACAATGGCCACGCTACCTCCGCGAGCCGCAGGGCGGCCGGGCGCGGGAACCGTGCGGGACCATAGGCCATAAAAAGCGGGACGGTTGGCCCGCAAGGCGGGCAGTGGGCCGGCAAGGCGGGACCGTGAGCCCGTACAAGACGGGACCGTGAGCCAGTAAAGCGGGCCAGTAAAGCGGGAACATGAGCCAGTAAAGGCGAGACCGTCGGCCGGTAAAGTGCGAGCGCAGGCCGGCTACGGGCTGGCATAAGTGCGAGCATGTCCGGGTGCAGACCATCACGCGGATCAAGGTGTGCCTCAACGGGGGCCGCCGTCGCGACGATCATCCTGGCGTGCCGTTCACGCCAGCCGAGCTGGCCCTGTCAGCCGCGGGCGCGGTGGCGGCCGGGGCGGAAGCGATCCACGTGCACCCGCGTGGCGCCGACGGCCGTGAGTCGCTCCGCGCGGCGGACATCGGCGCGGCGGTGGCGGCGATCCGCCAGGCGTGCCCGGGCATCCCCGTCGGCGTGTCGACCGGGTTGTGGATCACGAGCGGCGACCCGGAGGCACGGCACGCGACGGTCACGGAGTGGGCCAGGTTGCCGACGGCGGCGCGGCCGGACTTCGCGTCGGTGAACCTGTCCGAGCCCGGCCCGGGTCTACTGGCCGGCATCCTGGACGGGGCGGGGATCAGGGTGGAGGCCGGGGTCTGGTCCGTGGAAGACGTGGACACCTTGATGGCGGCCGGACCCGGCCCCGGGTGGCTGCGGATTCTGGTCGAGATCAGGCACGGCCCCAGAGCCAGGGCCACGGCGAGGGCGAGGGCGGACCAGATTCTCGGTGCCCTGGACGAGGCCGGCGTGCCGCAGCCCCGGCTGCTGCACGGGGAAGGGGAGGCCTGCTGGCCGCTGATCGCGCACGCGGGCCGGCACGGGCTGCCAACCCGGGCCGGGCTGGAGGACACCGCGGTCCGCCCCGACGGCGGCCTAGCGCGAAGCAACGCCGAACTGGTCCGGCTGGCGCTAGCGGCATGGACCGCGGCCCCGCCCCCATGAGCCCGCGGCCCGATGAGACCCGCTCCGATGAGACCCTGGCCCGATGAGACCCGGCCGGGTGAGCTCCGGGGTGGCGCGGGTCAGGGCCGCGCCGCGCGGGTGAGCCTGGCCGCCAGCACCAGGAGGTAGCTAGCGAGTTCGGGCGGGTCGAGGACCTCGAATTCGGCGCCGGCCAGCGCGGTGTAGACGGCCAGCGTGCCGAGGGATTCGGCGCCGGTGGTGAGAATGCAGGCCTCGTCGCCGTCGGGCTCGAGGTGCCCGGCGGTCGGCGGGACGAGCTCGGCCGCGGCCCGCGCCGGGACGTGCAGCCGGATCCGGGCCTGGTAGCGGTAGACCGCCGTGGACACCGACCGGGCCACATAGGCGGCCGCGTCCCCGCCCGGCACCTCGCGCGGGGTGAACCGGGGCCCGGTGATCTGCGGCGCGGCGATCCGGTCCACGCGGAACGTCCGCCAGCCCTCCCCCGTCAGGTCCCAGGCGAGCAGATACCAACGGCGCCCGGCGGCCACGAGGCGATGCGGCTCCACGCTGCGCCAGCGCTGCGGCCCGTCCTGGCTGGTGTAGCTCAGCCGGGCGCGCTGCCGGTCGCGGGCCGCCACGGCCAGCACGGTCAGGATGGCCGGGTCCACCGGAGGACCGGCCCAGGGCAGCGGGAGCGTGACCGAGCGCAGGGCGTCGACCCGGTGCCGCAGCCGGGACGGCAGTACCTGCTCCAGCTTGGCCAGGGCGCGGACGGACGCCTCCGCCATCCCGGTGACGGTGCCGCCCGCCGCGACGCGCAGGCCGACCGCGACGGCGACGGCCTCCTCGTCGTCCAGCAACAGCGGGGGCAGTTCGGCGCCGGCGCCGAGCCGGTAACCGCCGGCGGCCCCGGAGCTGGCGTGCACCGGGTAGCCGAGATCACGCAGCTTGTCCACGTCGCGGCGCAGCGTCCGCGCGCTGATCTCCAGCCGTCCGGCCAGTTCGGGGCCCGGCCAGTCCCGCCGCGCCTGCAGCAGCGAGAGCAGGCGGAGCAGCCGCGCCGACGTCTCCAGCATGGGGCCGATTCTGGCACGGATTGCGGACAGCATCTGACCGCGATGGCTTTTAAGGTGCACATATGAAGCAGACAGCAGAGGGCAGGACGAGCACGATACGTCCGTTTATTATCGAAATTCCGCAAACAGACCTGGACGATCTCGCGAGCCGGCTCGCGCGCACCCGCTGGCCGGGCCAGATACCCGGGACCAGCTGGGAATCGGGCGTGCCGGAGGGCTACCTGCGCGACCTGGCCAGTTACTGGCGCAGCGGCTACGACTGGCGCGCGGCCGAGGCGCGGCTGAACAAGTTCCCGCAGTTCACGACCGCTATTGACGGCCAGAATGTGCATTTCCTGCACGTTCGCTCGCCCGAGCCGGACGCGCTGCCGCTGATCATCACGCACGGGTGGCCGGGGTCGGTCGCCGAGTTCATGAACATCGTCGGGCCGCTGACCGATCCGGCCCGGCACGGCGGGGACCCGGCCGACGCCTTTCACGTGGTGGCCCCGTCGGTGCCCGGTTTCGGCTTCTCCACGCCGCTGTCCGCGACCGGCTGGAACACCGAGCGGGTCGCCCGGGCCTGGGCCGAGCTGATGAACCGGCTGGGTTATCCGCGGTACGGCGCGCAGGGCGGCGACACCGGGGCCATCGTCTCCCCCGCACTGGGCCGCATCGACCCCGATCACGTGGCCGGGGTGCACGTCAACGGCGTGCCCACGTTCCCGTCCGGCGACCCGTCCGAGCTGGCCGGCCTGGACGAAGCCGACCAGGCGCGGCTCACGCGCATGCAGACCTGGGGCGACGAGATGATCGGGTACGCGATCGTGCAGTCGACCCGGCCGCAGACCATCTCCTACGCGCTCACCGATTCGCCGGCGGGGCAGCTCGCGTGGATCGTGGAAAAGTTCCGGGAGTGGACGGACCCCGCACGCGAGCTGCCCGAAGACGCGGTCGACCGGGACCAGATGCTCACCAGCGTGTCGCTGTACTGGCTGACCGGCACGGCCGGTTCCGCGGCCCGGATCTACTACGAGGGCGCGCGATCGTGGGGCCAGTCGCGGGAACGGTCAGAGGTGCCGACCGCGGTGGCGGTGTTCCCGGGCGACACCACGATCCGGCCGCTGGCCGAGCGCGATCACCGTGTCCTCCAATGGTCGGAGTTCGGTCGCGGCGGCCATTTCGCCGCCATGGAGGCCCCGGACCTGCTGGTGGAGGATGTGCGAAAGTTCTTCCGGCGGCTCCGGTGACAGGAGTCCGCGGCCCACGGGGCATTTCAGCGCGGGATTGTCGGCATGGGGCGATACCGTGAGAACCATGACCACGCAGCCGGCCGGGTCTCCAGGTACTGGTAAGGACGACGTCCTCTACCGGGGCCACGACGTCATTCATCTTGGTGGAGAAGCCGCCGTCGTCGTGCCTGTCGATGAGTACCGGCGCCTGCAGGCGCTGGAAAAGCTTGCGTCCCCCCAGGAGCTGGAGGACGCCGAGGCGGCGGCGGCACTGACGGAATACCGGGAGTGGTCCGAGGCCGGCCGGCCGGGAGCCATTTCCCACGCTGAGGCGCGAAGGCTGCTGCTCGGCCAAGACCGGTGAGGATCGACTGGTCGCCCAGGGCGACCACGACGGCTTCCCGTTTCCTGGAGGACACCGCCGGGATGACGGCGCTCGTGGCGGCCATAGACGGCTTAGCCTCAGATCCGTATCCTGCGGACTCATTCCGGTGGGGGGATGTGCGCCGCCTTCGGGTCGGCACGTACCGGGTCATGTACGTCATTGAAGGCGACCTGATCACCATCGATCGTGTTGATCGCCTTACTGCCGGATGATTCAGAGGCCGGGCGGCTAGGCGCCAAGGCGGTTCGTCAGGCGGAGGAGGTAACCGTCGGGGTCGTACCCGCGGAAATCGGTCAGGCCCCACGGCTGGGCCTGCAGGTCGTCCGCCAACGGCCATCCGGCGGCGACTACCCGGTCCCGTTCCGCGGCGATGTCGTCTACTTCGAGCACGATCTCGGCGCCGGCCGGGAAGGCGCGGGACGCCGGGTCGACCGGCTGCCCGGCGAGGACGGCACCGAAGCGCACGCCGTCGCGGCGCACGGACAGGTAGGGCACGTCGCTGTCACGGCGGTCATCGGCCACGGTGAAGCCGAGCACCCTCGTATAAAAGTCAGCGAAGCGGTCCAGGTCGCCGACGAACAACTCGATGCGGAGGTCCCACGCCATCTGCCCATCATGCCGCGGGTCGTCGCTGACTTGGGTGATCAGGCCGGGTCCGCGGACTGCCAGACCGATACGTGGCGGTCGCTGGCTGAGGTGAAGGGCTGGCCTTGCCATCCGCCCCAGCGGCCGGTCAGCCGCAGGCCGGCCAGGCGCGCCATCAGGTCGATTTCGCTGGGCCAGGCGTAGCGCAGCTCGATCGGGTAGGTCTCGATGCCAGCCGCGCCGACGACCAGGTGCCGGGCGCTGATGCGCTGGCCGACCCGGTCGAGCAGGGAGGCGGTGAACCGGGTGGTGGCCTGGTCGAACTGGTCGGCCCGGAAGCGCTGCTCCCCGTCGAACCCGGCCAGGTCGGGGACGAAGGCCTCCATGACGAACGCGCCCCCCGGGACCAGATGCGCCGCCACGTGGGCGAAACAGCGAACCTGGTCCTCCTGCGTGAGCAGCATGAGGAACGTGTTGAATACGACGTAGATGAGACCGTAGGGCCCACTCGGCGGGTCGACGTCGGCGAAGTCGCCGACCGAGACGGCGATGTCGCCGCCGCCGGGCTTGCCGCGCAGTTGCCCGACCATCCGGGGCGAGGCGTCGATGCCGTCCACCGGCACGCCCCGTTCGGCCAGCGGCAGGGCGATCCGGCCGGTGCCGATGCCCAGTTCCAGCGCCGGGCCGCGGCCGGCCCGGGCCGCGAGGAAGTCCGCGATCGGCGCCGGGTCGTCCCGGGAGCCGTACCACTCGTCGTAACGGCCGCCGATGCGCTCGCCGTATTCGGCGGGGTCGGTGCGGCTGCCCTCGGCGAGTGGCTCGGTGTGGCTGCCTTCGGCCAGGAAATCCATGCCGCTCAGGGTGGCAGCCCGCGGCTAGCCGACGCACCACATTTTTCGCGCCCGCCGTGGGCTCCTTATCTGGTTTATCTGGGCGGCGTTTTCAGCGCATCCCGTCAGCACCAGCCGCTCGCCGGCCGTTGGCCCGGGGTCGCCGGTAACGATCGTCTCCCCGTACCTGCTTGCGGTGCTCGCCGCGTTATCCACGTTAGCGGGAAGGCGACGGGGCCGCGGTGGCCGGCCTAGTCGACGGCGCGCAGGCCGAACTGCACCAGGACCGGCGGGCCTATGGGGCTCTCCGGGCGCGGTAGGCGGCGACCGTCGTACGGCTGGCACAGGCGGGCGAGCAGTACCGGCGGGACGCGTTCTTGGACTCATCGGCGTACCACCGGCGGCAGCCGGACGCCGCGCAGCGGCGCAGCCGGGACCGTCCGTGGCGGCATACGTGCAGGACGAGGCCCGCGACGGCCATGGTCGCGATCCAGGTGGGCAGCGGCGCGCCGTCCCGCGCGTAGTGCAGGTGCGGTGCGGCCGCGCCGTCGTGCAGGCTGAGCCGCGGGCGGCAGTCCTGCGCGTCCAGGAGCGCGGCCAGGGCGGCGACGAAGGCCCCGTCCCCGGCCGTGGTGAGCACGGCCGCCAGCTCACGGCCGACCGCGGCCAGCCGCGCCAGGTCCTGGGCCGGGATGTCGTCCCGGCCGGCCGGATACCCGTGGTCGGTGAGCATCCGGCCCTGCCGGTCCAGCAACTCGTCCGGGCCCAGCGCATCGGTGCCGAACGAGGCCAGGTCGAGGGCCAGCCGCACGGGATTGAGATCGTAGTCCTCAAAACTCACTTGACCACCTACAGCCGGGTCCGCTTAGGTAGGCGGTATATCTCTCATAGCCACCTACGGAGTGGAGCCTATCGTGGCCGAAGTCGATGGCGGTCTGCTGCTGGAAGCCGCCCAGGCGCTGGTCCGGGCGGCCGAGTGGGAGCTCGCGGACCGGCTGCTGGCGTCCGCCGGGAACCTCGACCGCGCCGAGCGGGCAGGGCAGGCGGTGACGCGCGCCCAGATCGCGGTGGAAGTCCGGCAGTGGCGCGGCACCGGGGACCCCGCGCCCGCGATCGACGCCGCCGCGGCGCTGCCTGACCTCCCGGCCGACAGCGGCGCAGCGTTCGACCTGGATCTGCTGCGCCTGTTCCGCGATTACTGGACCGAGCTGGTGCCCGAGGGAGCCGCACCGCACCTGGGCCCGGCGGGCCGCGACCCCGCTGGGCTGGACGAACTCCGGGACCGGGCGGCCTGCCTGGTCGCTGCCGCACCCGACCGCAGGCGCTCCGCCCGCGCGGCGTTCTACGCCGGGCTGATCGCCGATAACCTGCGCGGCGAGCCGGACCTAGCCCGGGACCTGTTCACCCGGGCCCTGGCCGCCTGCCGGCCAGGGGCCGACGACGACTTCGCTGCCGAAGCCCTGCGCCACCTGGGCGGCTCCGCCCAGGCGGCCGGGGATCTGGAAACAGCCCGTCAGCAGTGGGAACGGTCGGCCGAGCTGGCCCAGCACGCCGGGTGGCTGCCGCTGGTCCTGGCCCAGCAGGCGCTGCTCGCTGAGCTTGCGGCCGCCCGCGGTGACACGGCCGGAGCCGGCATGCTCGCCCGCGAAGTCGGCCGCTGGGCCGCCTCACTCGGGCTGGCCCGGCTGCGGTCTCAGGCCGGCGCCATCATTCCCGGCCGGTTAGACGGGCGCGTCGGAGGCGGCGCCGGTGCCGGCCGGGGCGACGCTGAGCGCGAGGAAGTCGGCGACGTTCAGGGCCCGGAGGACCTGGCGTTCGAAGGGGCGGATGGCCTGCCGGGTCTCGTCGCGGTACAGGCGCGGTGCGGCCAGCCGGATCGTGTGCCCGCGGGTGTGCAGCTCGCAGCCGCCCGCGGCCAGGACGTTCTTGACCCAGTCGCTGTCCGGGCCATAGGTGAGGGCGAAGACGTACCCGTCCTCGGCCGGGAAGACGTTGACCGGCGTCTGGTAGCGGCGGCCCGAGCGCCGGCCATGGTGGACGACGACGCCCAGGCCGGGTGCCCACGGGGCGACGTGCCGGGTGACCCGGTTCAGCCCGGCCTTGTTCCAGCGCGCTACGACCCGGGGAATAGGCATGCCGCACCTTCCGCACCGATGTGGGCCGCCATGAGGAGGCCCGCCGAGGTTATGAAGCTGTCGCCGTACGTTTAGCATCCCCTCCCGGGGCCGCAGCGAACAAGGCGGCTGCGATGATTTTCGCCCGCTCCGGGCGTCGGTACCGGTACAGGGCTGACAGCGCCGGCGGGAGGCAGCCATGCCACGAACTGCTCAGCGTCCCGGGACCGCCGTGAGCGGCCACAATGGGACGATGGACGAAGCGGTGCGGACGTACATCGACGGAATCGACCCGGCGAACCGGCCCCTGTTCGACCGGCTGCACGGGCTGATCCTCAGCGCGTACCCGGACGCCGACCTGGTGCTGTCGTATCGGATGCCGACCTACAAGGTCGGCCGCCGCCGTCTCTGCATCGGCGCGTGGAAGCACGGCGTGTCGATCTACGGCTCGCAGAGCGGCGCGCCGGGCTTCACGGCCCGGCACCCGGCGCTGAAGACCAGCAAGGGCACCATCCAGCTGCGGCCCGGCGACGCGGCCGGCATCACCGATGACGAGCTGCTCGACCTGGTGCGGGCCGCCCTGGGCGCCTGATCCGGCACGGGCCGCCCTGGGGCGCGGTCACCTCGGGGCCGGAGGCACGGGTCAGGCGAGCCTGACGGCCTGCAGGGTGTAGCTGTGCGGCAGCCGCCAGGGCTCCTCGGCCAGGCGCCACTCACCATCGCCGATCTGCTCCATCCGGCCGGGGAACGCCTCCCAGGGAACGCTGTCGTGCTCGGTCAGCGCGGTCAGCCGCAGACCCGCGTCCATCAGGGCGGTCACGATCTCGCCCAGGCCGTGGTTCCACGAGTGCGTGAGGTTGTGCTGGAACACCACGTCGGTCTCGACGTACGTGCCCTCTTCCTCCAGGACCAGCGGCTCGGGGCGCTCGAAGTAGGGGAACCGCACGACGAGCAGGCCGTCGTCGCGGAAATCGTCCAGCGCCCACATCATCGGGTGGCCCTCGCGGATGAACAGCCGCCCGCCGGGCCGCAGCAGGGCGGCGACCACCCCGGCCCAGCGGCGGATGTCGGGCAGCCAGCACAGCGCGCCGATGCCGGTGAACACCAGGTCGAAGCCCCCGCGGCCGAGGACCTCGGGCGCCGCGTACAGATCCGCCTGCACGAACTGGGCGTCGGCACCGATCCGTTCGGCCAGTTGCCGGGCCGCGGCCACGGCAGGAGCCGAGAAGTCGAGCCCGGTCATGGACGCGCCCAGCCGCGCCAGCGAGACCGTGTCGGTACCGATGTGACACTGCAGGTGGACGCCGCGCAGCCCGCGGACATCGCCCAGCCGGGGCACGTCGAACCGGACGACGGGGCTGAGGAAGTCAGGGTCGTCCGCGAACTGGGCCAGGTGATAGTCGGGGGACGCGACGTGAGCGGGCACGCGCTCGTCCCAGCTCTGCTGGTTGACGACCTGGTACTCCTCCACCCGGGTACGGTCTCACAGGCCGTGGCGCGACGCGATCCATATAACGGCCGGCCGGGCCGGGCGATCAGGCCAGCGGGCGGGTGCTGGCCGGGACGAAGCGGGCGGGCCGGTACGGTTCCAGCTCGGCGGCGGGGACACCGGTGGTCACCTCGGCGGCGACCAGGCCGGCCAGATGCGCGCCGAGGGTGACGCCGCTGTGCGTCACCGCGACGTAGAGGCCGCCGGCGCCGGGGAGCCAGCCGACGATGGACTGGCCGTCGGCCGGCATCGGGCGGACGCAGACCCGGTAGCCGGTGACCTCGGCGTCGTCGGGCACGCGGATCACGTGGCGAGCCCGGCGCAGGAGTTCCGCCGCCCAGTCCCTCAGCTTCGCGTCGGGCGTATGCAGATCCACGGCCACGTCCGGCGCCTCCAGGTGCACAAGCCCGCCCGAGTGGGGCCGCAGGTGGACATCCGGCGCGTGCACCATGCGCGTCAGGCCGGGCACGGGGCCGGCCTGCACGACCAGCCCCGGTGCCTCCGCACCCGGTGACGACCACGGGACCAGCGGCACCGGGCAGGCCACTCTGGCCAGCGCCGCGAGCTGGGGGGTCCAGCGTCCCGCGCAGCAGACCACCGCGTCAGCCGGTATGACCTGGCCGGCGGACGTTCGGACCGCCTGGACCGCGCCGTTGGACACGTCGATGCCCACCACGCGCGCCGGTGGGCCGGTCAGCACCGTCGCCCCCCGCGCGGTGGCCAGCGCGGTCATCTGCGCGACCATGGGCTCGGTGAGGAGGTAGCCCTCTTCGGGGAACCAGGCGACCTCCGTCACGGACGGGGGCAGCCGCAGGGCCGGTTCCAGTTCGGCGGCCGCGGCCGCGCCGATCAGGGTGGCCGGGTACCCCCATTCGGTGAGTCGGCGGACCCGCGCGGTCAGTTCCGCGTGCGCCTCGGCGCCGGCGGCCCATTCGAGATTGCCGGCCGGCCGGTACCAGGCCTGGTAACCGGCACCGTCGGCGGAATGACCGGCGCCGTCGGCGGGCCGGGGTCCGGCTGTGAACCCAGGGCCCTCGGCCGGCGAGGAGCCGCCGGCGGATGGAGCGCCAGCGGAACGGGCCAGCTCCGCCCACGCCCGCATCCCCGCGTGGTTGAGGTCGTGGTAGGCGCGGGGCGTCTTGTTGCTGGAGTTCAGCCAGGCAAAACTCGATCGGGTGGCGGCGTGCCCGGGCTGGGCCTGTTCCAGCAGCGTCACCTTGGCGCCCGCCTCGGTCAGGCGGGCCGCCACGCATACCCCGAGGACTCCGGCGCCGACCACCACGCAGCTACGCGGCATCCCGGGCTACCGGCCGGGATGATCGATGTCGGCCGGCGGGAGCTCTTCACCGCCGGGAGGTGCGATGGGGCCGGCGACCAGGCGCGTCACCGGGCCGTACGGGCCATCGGAGCAGATGGCCCCGGCTCCGGATATGTGCTGCGCATCTGCCGCCATGGCCACCTTCATACCACGGGGGGACAGCGCAGGAACCGCCGAAGCCCGGCGGGATGGCCTGGGCCACCCCGCCGGGGGGTGTGGTCAGTGCCCGGCCGGCCATCCCAGGCCCGGGAGAACCCGGGTGCTCGATCCGCACCGCCACCGCCGCGCTCGCCGCGAGGGCCGCAGCGGTCCGGACAGGTCTCGGTGGCGAGGTCAGAATCGGTGTGAATTTCACAGTTGCTCCTGCCGGGCGTGGTCACTCGCCAGTGCCCAACCCACCGCTACCGGACGAAAACCATGCCTGATTGACCCCAAACTGAACAAGAGGTGACGTGTACCCGGCCGGTGTCCCGGGGGGCCACCCGCCGGCCCTGCCCCCGATCCGCCAGCCCCGCACAGATGCCCAGGTAGGCGAGGGGATAATGAGGGTATGGGGTGGCAGAACGCGGCAAGCCGGATGCGGGGACGGGTAGGAGCATCGATCTTTGAACGGGTCGCCGGGCCCGAGGGGCCAGCGCACCATGAGGTGATCTTCGCGGCGGGCGGCGAGCGATGGTTCGCCGAGGACCGCCCCATCCGGCGGGTGCACGGCGACTCGTCGATGTTCGTCGGCGGGATCAGCGCCCTGCTGCTGCAGTCCCTGCACCCGCTGGCCATGGCCGCCGTGGCAGGCCACTCGGGATACAAGAGCGATCCGTGGGGGCGGCTCCAGCGGACCAGTTACTTCCTGGCCGTCACCGTCTTCGGCCGGACCGCCGACGCGCAGGAGACCATCGCGCGGGTGCGCTCGATCCACAGCCGGGTCACTGGCGTCGCGCCAGACGGGCGCCCGTACGCGGCATCCGACCCGCACCTGCTGACCTGGGTGCACATCGCCGAAGCGGACAGCTTCCTGCGGGCCCACACCCAGTTCGGGGCCGAGCCGCTGGATCAGGCCGGCCGCGACGGGTACGTCGCCGACATGGCCCGGATCGGGGCCGAGCTGGGCGTGCCCGACCCGCCCATGACCGAACGGGAACTCACCGAGCGGATCACCGCGTACCGGCCCGAACTGGCCAGTACCGTCGAGGCCCGCGCCGCGGCGCGTTTCCTGCTGCTCAATCCCCCGCTGCCGGTCATCGCCCGCCCCCCGTACGGGCTGCTCGCCGCCGCGGCGGTCTCGCTGCTGCCGGCCTGGGCGCGGGGACCGCTGCGCCTCCCCCGGCGGCTGCCGGCCGCCGAGGCCGCCCTCATCCGCCCGGCCGGGCTGGCCGCCGTCCGCGGCATCCGCTGGGCCACCGCCGCACGACCCACCGCCGGGGCCGGCTGACCCCACCGTCCGTGGTGCGGCGTGGTGTGGTGTGGTGCGGCGTGGTGCGGCGTGGTGTGGTGCGGCGTGGCGTGGCGTGGTGCGGCGTGGTGCGGCGTGGTGCGGTGCGGTGCGGTGCGGCGCTTCATGATCGGCATCGGTTCTCCGCAGATCCCGGCGGGCGGAAGATACCTTCCCTTGTTAGGTCCCGGAATTGTTAGGTCCCCGGAATGTCGGCGGGGCGTGATATCGTCGAACTAGCGATCGAAAGACGCCAGTAACGTGCCGCCGGGGAGTTGATCCGGCTGGCCAGGCAATGACCGGCATATGACCGGCGGAGTCAGCCGACATCAAGTGCGGCTGCGCCGCCCCGGCTTCTTGGGGCCGGGCGCGGATTTGCGCCCAGGGGAGTTTCCTGCCGTGCGGGGCGGGCCCGGGCTGTTGCTTTCCCGTTTCCCCTGACCCTGCCCGTTTCCCCTGACCCCGTCTGCCGGGAGGTGATCCCGCTTATGTGCACCCGTAACGAACCCGCCGCGCCGTCCAGCCCGGTGCAGGCTCTGGCCATGGTGTCGGCCGGGCTGGGTTACCTCGCCGCCTGTGACGCCGCCAGCCTCGGGACCGCTGTCCAGGCGGAGGCGCTGGCCGGGCTGGAACAGGCCGAGGCGAAGCACACCGCCGCCCGGGCGAAGATCCTTTCTGTGTTCACCGCCCAAGACGGGTATCAGGCCGATGGGCAGTATGGGGCGAAAGCCTGGCTGCGGGCCTTCACCAAAATCACCAAGGGCGCCGCCGCCGGAGCCACCGGATGGGCGCGGCGGCTGGCCGCGCACCCGGTGATCGCGGGCGCGCTGGCCGCGGGGCAGATTTCAGTGTCGTGGGCCAGGCAGATCTGCGACTGGACGGACCGGTTGCCCGACGGCCACCGGGACGACGCCGACCAGATCCTGCTCGCGGCCGCACTCGGTGGCGCGGACCTGCACGACCTGGGCGCGCTGGCCCAGGAAATGATCGAACGCGCCCGCACCGGACCTGACCGCGATGAGGATGGTTTCAATGACCGGGCGGTGTGGCTGGACACCACGATCGGCGGGGCCGGGCGGGTGCAGGGCGACCTGACACCGGCCTGTACGGCGGCGCTGTCGGTGGTGCTGGATGCCCTGTCGGGCAAGGCCGGGCCGGAAGATACCCGGACCGTGCTGCAGCGCCGCCACGATGCGCTGGAAGAGGCCTGCCAGCGGCTGATCGCCGCGCGGATGCTGCCCGGCCGGGACGGCCAGCCCGTGCATGTGCAGGTCCACGTCGACCTCGCCACGCTGGGCGGTCTGCCCGGTGCCCCGGGCGGCGCGGTGGGCCCGGTGGGCTACGGGCTGGGAGCAGGCGGCAGTCCCGGCCTGGAAGCAGCCTGGAGCGCTGGCGGAGCGGCGGGCTGGAGTCCCGCCCGCGCCGCCGCCGGCCCCGGATCGGTCTACCTGAACGGCACCGACGCCGAAGCCGCCGCGTGTGATGCCACGATCACCCCGGTGGTCAGCGGGCAGATCGACTGGACCGTCCTGGACGAGCTGACCACCTTGTTCGTCGAGGCCCACGGCCGCGGCCGGGACCACCACCGCGACCGGGACCACCACCGCGACCGGGACACCGTCGGGCAAACCGGCCGCCGGACAGCTCAGCCCGCACCCGGCCCTGACCGGATCTCCCCGGCCCTGCGGAAACGGCTCCGCGACACCCTGCTGCAGATGAGCATCAACCTGCTCTCCGGGCCCGGCGGGCTGGCCTCCTGCCTGCGCGTCACCACCCTGGGCCAGCCGTACAACTCCCTCAGCCAGCC
>PLRW01000095.1 GCA_003164955.1 Actinomycetota bacterium | reverse complement strand
CTAGGACTGCAGGACGCCGTCGCCATTATGCACGACGCCGATCAGCGGCTAACGGAACTATCTGACCATGCTGCGCTGCGCGAGTACTGGCTGCATAATGTCCATCGCCAGCTGGTCTTGGATTTCCATGATCTGGATACGGCGCAAAAGGCGCTCGCTGAGTGGTTTCAGACGATCGCCGGCCACCACCAGGACGTCGAGTACATCACGCGGGCCTGGAAGGAAATCGTCGCGGGCTATTCTTCGATCGCGCCAAAGCCCAACCGCCCGGCCGCGAACCCGAGAAACCTTAAGCTGAATGCCAGGACGGAGGCTATGGAAAAGGCCCAGGAGGTGAACGACAAGGACAAATTGCTATTCGAGCATAATGTTGAGACTCTCCAACATAATCGAAGTGCCGTGTTTTACGTGGTCGGCAAGAGCGCCATGGGGCAGGGTGATACGGCGTTTATTGTGCGGACCGTGAATTTGCTCAAGGGTCTGGGGCTAGCCGCAGTGGGGGTCAAGGCGGAGCAATCGGCTCACGACCCCGGGACATCGTTCAAGACAAGCCTGGGCTTCATCACGCCGGATGCGCTGTATCGAGTGGCCAAGCCCGGCGATTTTGTGATCGAAGGGCCGCTTTCCGACCCCACGACCAGCCGCAACCCCGAGCAGTCCACCTGGCTTGACACCGTGGCCGGTAAGTTCCAAGATGAGGCCGGTAAGTTCCGAGACGTCGCTAAGGATATCCGGAACCTCCGCCTTTATGAGTACGGAACCCTCTCGTATCGCGGAGGGCAGCAGATGCAGCAGCATACGGCCGCTAATGTGGTCAAATATGCCGGCGACCCGCGCCACGCCTTTATGGGCATGGGCCACGGCGAGATCGGCGCGTTTTACAACGCCGATGCGGGCAAGGAGACACCTCCGTTGCAACAGGCGCTGGAGGAGCATGCCGAGAACAATGCCACGGTGAAACAAATACAAACGGTTTTGGGAAAGCATGAGGATGCGACTATTTTTATCGGGTACGCCAATTCCTCCGAGATAGCATACACATGGGCCAGCGCTGTCCAGAAAGCAGTAGGGGGGAAGCAATCCTCCGGCCACTCATTGATCGTCGCGGTGTATGGCGGCAAACAAACCCAACCCAAGTTCGCCATCGACGACAGTGTAAACATTACATGGATTATTGACCGGGAGAAAGGACCCGCGGAGCGTGCGGCGCACCCCTTCCATATAACCAACAAGGCCACTAGTTCGATCATAGTGACTGACAGCGTGCCGGCTCCGGTGATGAACGCATTGCAGCTCCGCGCCAGTCCGTTTACCCTAGCCACCGGGAATTATTCGTTGTCCGAGGCTATCGAGCACGGCCAGTTGGCTTCCTATGAGACACTGAATGTCAACGCAGGCGTGGAAGCAGATTACAAGTGGCAGCTTCAAAACGCCATGGAACACTTGCAGGTTGACGAGAAGCTGCAAGGCGCCGTCATGGCGTTGGTATCGCCCGCCGATTTGAAGAACAGAGCGAACGAGATCCAGCTGGTGCTCCAACACCCTGATGAGATCAAGCAGATCATGACCGAGCTGCGCGCTAACACGGATATTAAAAAGCTGCTGGTCAGCAGACTCGCCGCGCTTGAGTCCGCCGCGACTAACGCGCATCACTGATGCAGCGTGATGGTGGACAGGACTGATTTGCAGAGCTGTACGCATAGCCAACGTATCCGTACCAGACGCCCAAACGCAGAGCTGGTGGCGCGCCAACGGTTCCGGAGGCGGTTGGTGGCCCAGCAGCGCGCCGCTACGCTTCGCCGCCGTATCCCCGCGTACGCGCTGCTCCGCGCATGCGTGATCCAGGACCAGGACGCGGCCTTGCTGCTGGTGGATCAGGCTCGCCAGGCTGGGTCTCTGGACCTCTTGGTGTTCAACGTGGCGTACGTAGCCGCCCGCGCGATGCTCTCGGCCGAGGCTTACGACATGGCTAAGGTCCTGGCCGCGCTGGACCACTGGCTGCAAGTTGCGTCCTCGGGCGTGCCCGGGCCGAAGGGCCAGGCGGCATGACCACGGCTGACCCCAGCCAGGACGCGCGGCGTGCCGTGGCCGCGTTCGCGCTGATCCAGGCGGCGGCGGCCCGGGACATGTACACCGCACGCAAAATCCTTGGTCACTGGGCCGTAGGCTCGGACGCGGCCACCTTCGCGGGAACCCTAGCCGCAGCTGCCGCGCTCATCCTCCGGCGCATGACTGCTGGGGACCTGGACGCTGCCCTCCGCGTGGCGGACGATGCCCTGGACGCGGCGCTCCAGGTCCAGGGCCCAAAAATCCGCGCCGCGTAGTTTCCGGCGCGCCTACAGGCCCGCCTCCGGGCCTTGTCGAGGACCAGGCCGAAGGTGGCGTCCCGGTTAGGCGCCTGGTGGCTTTGGGCTTCCTTGAGCAGCCTGGCGAGCGCGGCCGTCGCGGTCACCTCGTCGGGGCAGGTCTCCCTGAGAAGGGGCACGGCCCGGTCGGCGCGCTGGTCAGCGCCTGGCCCGCACTGGCGCTGGTCGGCTCGTTCGAACTGCTAATGATGCTCATCCGTACGGGGCGTAGCACACGGGCGGGCGGCGCCGGGGCTGAACCGCGGTACCAGCCAGCACCACCGCCAGCGCAAGAAGCACCGCTGGAACTGTCGGCTGCGCCAGGCCTGGAGCAGACGGTTCGCGCACGGTACGAAGCGGGCCACAGTCAGCGCGCCATTGCCCGAGAGCTCGACATCGACCGCCGAAAGGTCAAGCGCATCCTCGACCCAGCGGCATGACTCAGCGAACAGACTTGGAACTCAGTTGCAATACGTCACTGCAGACGCTGAGTTCCGTTCACTCCTTATCCGCCTTGCTCGCCTCAGGCGCGCTGGCTGGAGTGCCGTCGGGTGGCAGATAACAGGGTGATCTGCCACCCGTGCCGCTCGCCGGTCTCGGGATCAGCCTGGCGTTCCTGTCCTGCTTCGTCTGCCAGGACCGCTCGGACTGGCTGTTGCCCAGACCCCGCCAGAGGACCTCCGCCGAGGCGCCTCGGCCAGTAATCAACATGATTGCTGACTGGGTGACTGGGTGACTGGCTCCAAATGATCATGGGCAAAACGCGCGAAGGCCGACTCCTAAGCCGACGGCCTGCACCGTCGAGGATTGCTTCAGAGTGCGAATGATCGGGGAGGTCTCGACCCGGTCCACCGCGCGCAGCGACCCCACGCGGGTGGTCAGGAAGTCGTAGAATTCCTCCTCGTCGCGGCAGACGGCGCAGGCCAGGAGGTTGAACGCCCCGGTGACGGCCGCCGCGTAGGCCACCTCGGGGAACTCGCCGAACGCCGCGCCCGTCGCGGCCAGCTCCGAGGGCGGCACCGACAGCCACAGCCAGGTCGGCGCGCGGAACCCGAACGCCGGCAGGTCAAGCTCCAAGTCGTAAAGCAGCGTCCCCGATTCGCGGAGCTGGTCCATCTGCCGCCGGACGGTCGACTCCGACGAGCCCACCGCCTTCGCGAGGTCGGCGTGGCTGGTCCGCCCGTCCATCCCGAGCTCGCGGAGGAGGGCCAGGTCAGGCTCCCCGAGCTCCAGCATGTCGTCCCGCCTCAGCTTCTCCACCGGCACTGGTTGCCTCAGCGGTGCCACCTGGTCCCGCGACAGTGCGCGCAGGAACCCCAGCCCGCCCGTCACCGCCACGTAGACGTGCAGCAGCTGGTGCGCGCTGACCGCGACGATCCTGCCGCCGCGCGGCAGCCTGGCGAGCACCGCGTCCCGCTCGGCGGCGGCGCCGCGCACCGTGCACAGCACCTCGGTGTCGCCGGAGAGCAACTGCACCCAGGCGGTGTCGGTGCGGCGGGCGAGCCCCTCCGCGAGGGGCTGGGCGCTGCCGGGCACGCACCGCAGGTGCAGCAGCCAGCCAAGCGACCTCATGGACCGCCTGGCTCGCACCCCCACCACCCGGATCACACCGGCGCCGCGCAGCCGCCGGTACCGCCGCGCAACCGTCTGGTCCGACACCCCGAGTACGGCCGCGATCTCGCTGAACGAGGCGCGCCCGTCGATCGCGAGACAGTGCAAGAGTTGCCTATCAAGATCGTCGATTTCCACCATTTCACCGTAACACGTGTCGAAAACCACCAGAAATAACGACGTGGCTACCTCTCCTCAGCCACCAGCCTCACCATGAGGGCATGCGTAAATGGCTGCCGCTCGTTGCGATCTGCGCGGGCACATTCATGCTTCTCGTCGATGTGACGATCGTGACCGTGGCACTGCCCGACATGGCCAAGTCGTTGCACACCTCGTTCAGCGAACTGCAATGGGTGATCGACATCTACGCGCTGGTGCTCGCGGCGCTGGTGCTGACCGCTGGTGCGGTCGCCGACCGGATCGGCCGGCGGGCAGTGTATCTATTTGGCCTGGTGCTGTTCGCGGCGTCCTCGGCGGCGTCCGGCGCGGCGGTCAATGTGCCGATGCTGATCGCGGCCCGCAGTGTCCAGGGGGTCGGCGCGGCGATGATGTTCGCCACCACGATGGCGCTGCTCAGCAACTCCTACTCCGGCCGGGACCGAGGCGTGGCTTTCGGCACCTGGGGCGCGGTCAACGGGGCCGCCGCGGCGGCCGGACCGATACTCGGCGGCCTGCTGGCGACCCATTTCGGCTGGCGGTGGATCTTCTACGTGAACCTGCCGGTCAGTGTGATCGCGGTGGCGATGACGGCGTGGGTGATCACCGAGTCCAGTGACCCCGCCGCGCGGCGGGTCGACCTGCCGGGCATGGTGACCTTCACGGCTGCCGCCGGGTGCCTCACCTACGCGCTGATCCGCGGTGGCTGGACGTCGGCGGCCACGCTGAGGCTGCTGGCCGGGGCGGTCGTCGCGCTCGCGTTGTTCGTGGTGGCCGAGCTCAAGCGGCCGGATCCGATGCTGGACCTGTCCCTGTTGCGCAACCGTGCGTTCAGCGCTCTGCTCGTCGCTGGCGCGCTGATGTCGGCGGCCGCCTGGGCGGCCATGGCGTATGAGTCGCTGTGGCTGCAGTCGCTGCTCGGCAAGTCGGCGATCGGCGCCGGGCTAGTGCTGCTGCCGGCCGCGCTGATGGCCTTCGCCGTCTCGGCCGGACTCGGGCGGCACATGCACCGGCTTTCTCCCCGGGCGCTGATCGGCACCGGGATGGCGATCATCGCCGCCGGGGCCCTCGCTCAGGCCGTGGTCAGGTCCGGCTCGGCCGACTGGGTCATCATGCCTGGCACCGCCCTCGTAGGCGTCGGGGCAGGCCTGGTCATGGCGCCGTTGTCCTCGGCCGCGATGGCCCAGGTCCCGCACCAGAAGGCGGGCATGGCCGCCGGCGCGGTCGCGACCTTCCGCCAGCTCGGCTACGCGTTCGGCATCGCGGTACTCGGTGAGGTGTTCAGCGGCGGCCTGACCCGAGTGGCGGGTTCCGGTCTGGCCCCGGCGCTGAGCGGCGGGGAGGCGAGCGCAGTGCTCGCGCGGCGCCCCGGCCTGTCGCTCCCAGTGCATGAGGCGTTCGCGGCCGGCCTTGACCAGACCCTGCTGGTCGCCACGGGCCTCGGGATCATCGGCGCGCTGGCGGTCTTCGCCTTCGTTCGCACTCCCGCCGCGGCCCCGCCCGCGTCCCCCGCCACGTCCGCACAGCCCGCCACCGAGCCTGGACTGCATATTCTGAGCGTCAGCCCTCAGAATATGCAGAGAAGATAAGGCCGCTCGCGTTATCGGGCTGCAGTAACACTGCGTCACGATCGCCTATCGCGGTCAGCACGCGCGATCCGCCGATCTGCGTCGTTCATGGTTCAGCGGTCTGATCGTTGGCGTCCGTACCGAATGGTTAATCTGGGTGCCGTCGGTGTCCCTGACAATTGGCGAGCCATCAGCGCCTATTCGGCGGTCTGGAGCGTTTCTCGCGGTACTGGCTTCGCTCGAGCTTCCAGCTGGTTGTGACGTGGCGTGACCAGCTGGGCCGGTTTACGTTGGATTTCCGCTTAATCGCTGGGACCCGCAGCTGGCCCAGCCCCCCGGGTCTCAGCCCAGCCCGGAGGTGCCCGATGACCACTTCTGCCCCATCTACTGCCCTCGCCACGATCCAGCCCGCCTTCACCGACCCCGAACGGCTCGCCCTCGCCGGATTCCTGGCCGGATACCGCGGGCTGACCCGCGAGGCGTACGCGCTGGACCTGCGCCAATTCACCACCTGGTGCCGGGCCCGCTCCCTGCCGCTGTTCGCGGTCCGCCGCGCCGACATCGAAGGCTCCGCCGGGGAACTCGAGGCCAGGGGCCGCGCCCGCGCGACCGTCACCCGCAGGCTGTGCACCATCGCCGGGTTCTACAAGTACGCGGTCGAGGAGGAACTCCTGGACCATTCCCCGGCCGCGCATGTGCGGCGGCCGCGGCTGGATTACGAGTCTCATGCCACCGCCCTGGACCGCAACGAGCTGGGCGCGCTGCTGGTGGCGGCCGGGCTCGGGTCGCCACCCGAGCATGCGCTGATCTCGCTGCTCGCGCTGAACGGGCTGCGGGTCTCGGAGGCCACCGGCGCTGATATCGAGCACCTGGGCCTGGAGCGCGGTCACCGGACCCTGACTATTACCGTAAGGGCGGCAAGGTTGTCACCATCCCGCTCGCCCGCGCACCGCCCGGGCGATTGACCTGGCGACCGGCGAACGCTGCGACGGCCCGGTCTTCCTCACCGCTGACGGGCGGCGGCTGGACCGGCACGGCGCCGGGCGGATCGTCCGGAAGGTCGCGCGCCGTGCCGGGATCACCAAGCCCGTCGGACCGCACACGCTCAGACACGCATCCATCACCGCCGCCCTGGACGCCGGCGTGCCGCTGCGCGATGTTCAGGAGGCTGCCTCCCACGCTGACCCGCGGACCACGATCCGGTACGACCAGGCCCGCGGGAGCCTGGACCGGCATGCCACGTATATCGTCGCGGCCTACATCGCTGGCGCTGCCCGGTGACGACACACCGCCTGATAGAGCCCCGCCTGGCGGCTGCGGCCGCCAGGCGGACCTGCAGCGCCCGATGACCACGGCCGTGAGGCCGTCACAATCCGCGACCTAACCGTGGACAGGAACCGCCGATCTGGGCGTCAAGCCGCAGTCCGGATCGGCCCGTTCTTGCGCGCATAACCGTTCGTTCTGCCCGTACCGCCGACCGTCGCAGACGCATAGGACGCCCGGGCGGCTGCCTGCTTCCTCACTACCTTGATGCCCGACGGCTTACCCCTGCGACGGCCGGGTGAGGGCCGTAGGGTGGAGGCAATGGACGTGCGGTTGTTCGGCCAGCTCGAGGCGGCGGACGGGGGCGTGGCGCTCGCTGTCCGCGGCGCCAAGCAGCGGGCCCTGCTAGCTTTGCTGGCGCTGCATCGCGGCGAGCCGGTGAGTGCCGACCGGCTGATCGACGCGCTGTGGGGTGACGGGCAGGCG
>PLRW01000020.1 GCA_003164955.1 Actinomycetota bacterium | reverse complement strand
CTAGCCCGATCTCGAGGCTCTCGGAGCGGAGAAGGCTAAACCCTATGACCGTCTTGCCGCTGTCCGCCTGGCTGCCTTCGGCGTGAGGTATTGGCGGCGCCCATCCATGTGCAACAGAAATGTGAAAGCACCTGCGGCTCCGTAGGGCCCGGCGGCGAAGTCCGCAGTGTTTTACCGACTTTCGCCCCGCAAGCGCGGCCGAGGGCTTCAACCGTCCTCTTGCTCCGCTCGGTCTGGTCGTGCAAGGTCTTTCCCGAGCCGCAGCAACCCAGGACCGGTTACTTCAGGACTGTTTTATCGGTCGCCCCGAAGCAGCCAGCTAATTGCGCTCGCCCAATAGGCCTGTGTGTCCTCCTGCATCGGAATATATATCGCTATCAGGACCCTCACCGCCGAGACCCTTCCGAAGAAACCAAGCCATGGACGTCACATCCCTTCTCAAATCGATCTCATCGCCTGCGCCGGATGCGGCGCCCACGTTCCCTCCGCCGAGTCTTGCTACATCGACGGGGCAGGTCGGCTCTGCACCGGTCCCCATCCCGGAATGGGGACCAGCATCGAGCTGGCAATACGTGTGCTCATTTGCCCGAATTCTCCGGCGAGGGATTCGGCTTTTCTTCATCTGGCGGGAGCTTTTTATTTGACCGCTTTTCTTCGGCGGCAAGCTCAGGCCTGTAACCCAAGAACAGCCCTAGCATGGCCACCACATCGAGAGCTGCGACAACACCAGCCGTGTATATGGCTCCGCCACCAAAAGTTGCCAGATAAGCACAGAATCCTAGAACAATAAAGAGCGCACCGATTGCCCACGGCCGACCGCCCGCGGCGAGTCGTTCTGGAACTTCATACTGGGCTCTTTGGACATAAGCCTCAGTCTCAGCCTTTTGCTCTGCAAGCTTGATCCAAAGCGCATAGATCTCGGGTGCTTTTTCATGCAACTCTGCTGCCTGCACCGGATCAGGCAGTTCCATTTGTGTATGAAGATGCTGTTCGAGTTTATTCTCGATCCTGGCGAAAACCAGGCTTACTATTTCCTCGACATCCTCGGAGGGGCTCTCGTCCTGCTGGGCCGACGACGAGGACGACGGATCACTGTCTTGTTGGGGAGGATCTATTGGGATCAGTTCGCCACCAGAGCTGGGATCCTCTGAAGCGCTGGACTCATCCCCCGACTCTGACGTGACCATGAGGCAACCCTACCGCCCACCGTCATGATCGCGGGGCTACGCTCCGACACCTAACACATGCGATGAACCTAGTGAGGTGATCGCGTGATGCTTCCGAGCGCTTCCCGGTAGGCATCGGTGATTGTGCTCGCAGACAACCGGAGCGGCTCGAGCACAGATCTAACCGGTTGTGGGGCAGCCAGGGCACGCCGCATGATCGCGTAGACCAAGACACCAGTGAGATCAAAGATGCAAGCTGCACCTAGTCCGATGGCCCGCGAGCGTCTAATGACCTCTTGCATAGCTGACCTCCACCCGCATCGAGCGAACTCCCCCGCACCTGGCCAAGCCATCGAACCACAGCTTCACTATTTCTACCCGAGGTAACCGGAAAACAGTCACCACCTGAAAAGATATCATTCTTATTGCGGACCGGCATCTTCCCAGGCAGCTTCGCGCCATATGGCAGATCGCCTGATGTCAGAGCAAAAGCCTGGTTCATCACAGATTGTAACAAAATGTCACCGACCAGGCGCAACTCGTGACCGATGTGCGAGATGGCGTCAGGCCCGGTCAAGCTACTGTCTATGCAGGTCGCTAGACAGAAAACTTGCCTTAATCGCAGTTATCGACCGTGCCTGGTCCGATTTGGGCTGGTGCGAGACCTGACGGATATTACGGCAGGATTCCTCAATCCACGGATACTTCTGCTATCACACAAGGGCCTGTCTGCCAACCCAAATTTATTTCGAGCTTGAGCCGGCGATCCTCTTCGTCCGGGCTGCTGCTTAGCGCACCATCAGGGCACTGGACTCTCATAGCGAGCGGCTGGTCGCGGATGCTGGCTGGATTTGTGCGGGCCCTGTTTGCTAGCACTTCGTCTTTGCTAGAGAGATGATCTGAGTGCCGGAACTCTTTCGTACCAAGTTCCGCCGCGACTGTTGCCCCTGCGGTAGGCACGGCCGCTGGGCATGTCACGATGGATCTCGTGGTCACCGAACCTCCCCTGCACTGCAGAGTCAAGTTGACCGACGACAGAGAGCGAGGCCGCCTAATCCGAAAATCTGTGGTTTGCAGAGCATGCGGGAGCGGCCATCGGAGCCGGGCTGGGGGCTGTGCTGGTCAGGCGGTGGGTTCGAGCGTAACTTTGTGTAGCCGAGGGCTTCGGCTGGCAGATGTGGGCGCGCTTGCGGCGCTCGGGATGGATGCGCTGGTCGTAGTAGCTGGGGCCGAGAGCGGTGTGGCGAGCTTTCGGGTCTTAGCTTGACTCTGTCGGGAATCTTGGTCGCGGCGGCTCAGCTGACGGCTCGCCATGAGCGCAAGCGTTTGATGTCGTGCTGGTCGAGGTAGGCCTGGAAGGCCGTCGGTGGTCGTGGAGATGTGGTCTCACCAGCGGGTAGCTGGCTGAGGCGCTCGATGTTGACGGCGATGGCGGTGAGGATGTGCTGGAGGTGGGCCTTGGGCTGGCCTCGGTAGCGGCAGTGGCGCATGCCGTGGCCGTGGGCGAACTCGCAGACGGTGCCCTCGATGCCGGACCGGACGGCGTAACGCTTGTGCCAGGCGGGATCTTGCTGGTCGGCGCGGTTGCGGATCTGCAGGTAGTAGAGCTCGCGCGGGGGGAAGCCCACGGTCCGCTTGCCGTCGCCGGAGGTGGTGCAGGCGGCCCGCACCGGGCAGGGCTGGCACTGCCCCTTGGTGAAGCGCGCCACGATGAGCGGGGCCGCGTCGGGCGATGAGGTCGGGTAGGGGCCGTGCCAGCCCTTGCTGACCTGGCCCTGCGGGCAGGTGACTTCCTGGCGGTCGTAGTCGATGCGGAAGTCGTCGCGGGCATAGCCGGCCTGGGTGCGGTGCTGGCGGGTGGGGTTGCCGGGCAGCGGCCCGGTGAGGGTGACCTGATGGGTGCGGCTGGCACGCTCCATGTGGACGAGGGAGGTGTAGCCGCCGTCGGCGAGATGCCCGGCGGGGAGCAGCCCCCGGCGCTCCAGCCGGGCGTGGATGTCGTTCAGGGCTGCGGTGTCGGCGCTGGTAGCGGGCATGGTAGCGACGTCGGTGATGACATTGGGGCCATCTTCGGCACAGGTCTCGGTCACGTGGGCGAGGTATCCCGTCCAGCGGGTGATCTGGCCCCGGCGGGAGTAGCGGGCGGCCGGGTCGTAGGGGGACACGATGCGGGCGGCCGACGGCGGCAGGCCGGCGTCGCCGTCATCGTCGCGCCAGTGCAGGCGCCCGGCGGGATCCCAGTGGTAATTCTGGGCCACGACCTGCCGCAGGGCCTCCACCTGCGGCCCGCGCAGCAGGTCCGGATGGCTGGCGGCCAGGTGCTCCAGCAGTCGGCGGGCATCCGTCCCGGCCTCGTTCATTCTGGTCTTGGGCCGGGTGGGGTTCTTGCCCAGCCGGACCGGGCGGCCGTAGCGCCGGCCCCAGTCGTCATCGACCAGGCCGGCCAGCGCGTGGCCGGCGGTGCGGGCGAGCTCCTCCAGGGCGGCGCGCACCGCCTCGGTGACCAGCTCCAGCCGGGTCAGGTCCCGCACGGCCGCCAGGACGTGGGTGGAGCCGGTGCGCTGGGTGGTCCGCTCGCGGACCAGCCCTGCCTGCTTCAGCCGGGCCAGGGCCAGGTCAAGCAGCCGGTCCGGCCGCCCCTCCTCCAGCAGCCGCTCACGGAAGTCACTCAGCACGCTGTGGTGGAAGCCCGGATCATCGAGATCGAGCCCAAGCGCGTACTTGAAGTCGATCCTGCACCGCACCGCCTCGGCGGCGTCACGGTCAGACAGGTTCAGCAGGAACTGCAGCACGCTCACCGTGGCCAGCTGCGCCGGCGAGATCCCTGGGCGCCCGTCCCGGGGGTACCACCCGGCGAAGTCCTCGTCCGCCCACAGGCCGTCGAGCCGGTCCCGCACCCACATCGCCGTCGTCCCGGCAGGGTTGCTGGCCCGCGCCACCCGCGCGGTCAGCTCCGGAACCTCGACCCCCAGGCGGGGACGGATCGACATCTCGCACTCCTCAGGGGTCTCACGGGACTCATTGTCCCCGCAAGGCTGGCCCGAAGCGTGGCCGCAGTCCGCCAAATGCCAAGATTCCCGACAGAGTCAAGCTTAGAGCAGGTGTCAAATGATGATCAGGAGGGTCCGGCCGGTGACGACGGTGGCTTTCTTGCTACCGCGGCGGCGGGCGATCCGCCGGTAACGATTGCAGGGGGAACGTTGCCGCGACAGCGGCCTCTCCGAGGACCCGGGCGGGTAGCGATTGTCGCGGCCGGTTGCGGCCTTGCCTTCCTTTTTCCCGCCGGATTCCTTTACTGTGAGGTCTCAGGACATGCATGACCATTTGTTATCGGGACATGCCTGACCTAGCTGAGCTGGGTGCTTTTGCCGCGGACGTAGAGCCGGGTGATCGGCGTGGTGTCGCGGCGAGGTTTGATGGCGAGTTCTTCGTCGCTGTGCAGGATCCGGTAGTGGCTGTCTTCGATGATGACGGTAACGAGTTTCCCGACGTGGCGGGGGCCGAGCTTGATGGGCTGGCGGTTGACCATGATCCGGCCGCTGGCGTGCACGCGCCGCTGAGCACGGCTGGATCCGGCGGGCAGCGGCGGCGGGGGCAGTGGGGTGGATGCGGCCCGGGCGCCTGGTAGCTGGGCGGCTTTGCTGGCGGTGATGGGGCAGGGCCAGGTGCCGATCAGGGCGCCGGCGGCGATGGCGTGTATGAGATGGCCGCCCAGGCGCATGGTGACGGTGCTGCCAGCCAGGACCTCCAGCACAGCCCGATACCACTGCTCCACGACACCCAGCTCACCAGCACACCCGGATCCCTCCACCGCGATCAGCTCATGATCGCGGCGAAACGCCAGGCACACGCAAAACGGGGGAACCGGGACGGAGTGGCGCCCACCAGCCGGAACTACTGTCGCCCACCTACCCGGAACCGCGTCCGCAACCTGTCGCCCAGGAACCGGAACCAAGGTGTCAAGCATCTACCGGGACAGCACAGCCTAGGAACTGTGAGAAGTTGTGAGAGATGAGGCCCTCAGACATGAATCTGGGCCACCTCTCACGCCAAGAGTATGGCCCTGACTTGCGGAAACGTGGCGCGCTCGGAGGGACTC
>PLRW01000271.1 GCA_003164955.1 Actinomycetota bacterium | reverse complement strand
GCGCTGGCAAAGGCGTCGTCGATGCCGGTGCCGCCGCCGGGCTGGCCTTGCATGGCGCGGAACGTGCGGGTCGCGAAAAACCACTCGTGCAGCCGGGTTCCCGCGTGCCCGAACGGGGCGTCCCGGCTTTGCCCCTCGCCGGTGCCGAACCCATCCAGCGACACTGAGAAATTGTGCACCCGGACTTGCGGCACAGTGACCTCCTGACACGTTGCTTCACGGCGAACGGGACCATTGCCGGGCGCCGCCCCCAGTGAGGACGATCCGCCGGGCCCGAAGTCATCGCCAGTGCCTGGCCGCTGAGCCTCATGCGCTGCGGGTCACCGGCGCGGGCCACAATAGCCTGGCTGATCCCCCCCCAGACGATCATGCAGTACTACGCGACTTTGCCGGGGCCCTGGGAGGGCCGGTAGGCGGGATGGGTGTGTTCAGGAGTGCGCGGGCGGAGGCGGCGGGCCCGGCTGATCGGCCGGGCCGGCGAGGAATGCCCTGATCACCGCGGCGAGCTCAGGCGCTGCGAACGCGCCCCCATGGTCTCCGGGCACGCGGGCGAAGCGCCCGGCGGGCAGCAGCGCGGCCAGTTCGTCGGCGTCCGAGCGCTCGTCCCGGTCGCCGATCACGACGAGCGTCGGGGTCGCGATCCGGCGCAGGTCGTCCTCGGGCGTGGGGACGAGCGAGCCCAGCACGCACAGCAGTGCCCGGGGGTCGGCGCCGAGTTCCGCGGCCCAGTGCGCTATCTGGGCGCCGGCTGAGCCGGGAGGCAGGGCGATCCCGTCGGTGAGCGCGGTGAGCGCGCGGCGGTTCGCGCCGCCGCCCTGCGGGCCGGCGATCTTCGCGAGCCCCTGCCCGGCCACGACGGCGCGACCGGGCTCGGCGCCTCGCGCGAGCATGCGCACCACGATCCGGCCGCCGAGCGAGTAACCGCCGAGGTCGTACTCGCCGGCGCCGAGCCCGAGATGCCCGATGAGGGCGAGCGCGTCGTCGGCGAGCACGTCGGGCGGATAAGCGGGCAGATCGTGGGGTCCCGGGCTCTGTCCATGACCGCGGAAGTCGGGCAGAACGAGGCGGAATCCCGTCTCCGCGAGCGTGTCGCCAGGGCCATGGTCAAGCCAGTCCGATCCCATGCCCATGAAACCGTGCAGCAGGATCAGCGGCCGGCCCGACCCGGTCTCGCGGTATGCGAGTTGCACGCCGTCATGGCTGGGGAACTGGGGAACGTCCATAGTGTGCCCGATCCTAGACGAGGTGGCCTCCGCGCGCTCCGAGCGACCATCGAGCATGAACTTCTGCCTCCGGCCCTGGTACGGCGTCACGCACATGGCTGGACCGCCATCTCGGCGCAACTCGAATCCCGGCTCCGCTCTACCGAGAGCCGTAGCCCGGATCCTGGCTCTCGCCCACGGACCCCGACAGCCCCTCATTGATTGGTCACGCCGGTATTCGCGTGCCCTGACCAAGCGGGAGCCGGTCTGTGACGCTCGGCCCAGGGAGCGGATCGCGCTGCGTGCGGACAGGAGGAGGCCGTGATAGGAAGCCTTCGTGGAAGTTAGCCCTCCGGGGAGGAGCCGCCAGCGTGAGCGATCAACAGCCAGACATCAGTGACCTCCGGCGAAGCCTGGACGGGGTGGACAGCGGCATCGTCGGTCTCATCGCGCAGCGAGGCCGCCTCATCGCCGAGATAGGCCGCCTGAAAGAGCACGGCACGTCGGCGATCCAGGATGCTGACCGCGAGCGGCAGGTGCTCGCAGGCGTGGAAGCCGTGGCCGCAGATCTGGGCGTATCTGCCAGCCTGGTGCACAGGATCTTCCGCGAGCTGATCGGCGACTCGGTCGCCCAGCAGGCAAGGCACCTTGCTGGCGCGGCAACCGGTCGCCTGCGCGTGGCCTTTCAGGGCTCAGCGCACGCATACAGCGATGCGGCTGCGCGCAAGTACCTCGCCGCCCGGGGGGCAGAAGGCGACCTGGCGGGCTACGGCACATTCGGCCAGGCCGTCGGCGCGCTGCTGGCGGGCGAGGTAGATCTCGCCGTCCTCCCCATCGAGAACACCTCTGCCGGCAGCATCAACGAGGTCTATACCCTGCTGCGCGAGCACGACCTGTTTATCTCCGGTGAGGAAACCTGGAAGGTCGACCACTGCCTGGCCGCGGTACAAGACGTTCCGCTGAGCTCGCTGAGCCGGATCCTGTCTCATCCCCAGGGCCTGGAGCAGTGCGCGCAGTTCCTGCAGTCGCTGCCGCATGCCATCCCAGCGAGTTACCTCGACACCGCCGGGGCCGTGGCCGCGGTGGCCGCCATGGGCGATCCGAGCGTAGCTGCGATCGGCTCCGCCGAGGCCGCCCAGGCCCACGGCCTGGTGGTGCTCCGGCACGGCATCGCCGACTCCCAGGACAACTACACCCGCTTTGTGGTGCTATCGGCGGCGGCAACTCCGGTCGATGTGCGGATCGCCTGTAAGACGAGCCTGATCCTGATCACCCGGCACGAGGAGGGCGCGCTTCTGCGCTGCCTCGAGATCCTGTCGGGCAGCGGCCACTCGATGACCAAGCTTGAGTCGCGGCCTCGTCCCGGCAGGCCCTGGGAGTACCTGTTCTTCCTGGACTTCGAAGGAAACGCAGCCGAGCCGCGGACAGCTGCGGCGCTGGACGAACTCCGGCTGGCAGCGCAATACGTCAAGGTCCTCGGCAGTTATCCGGCCAAGGCGTTGCGCCATCCCGCCCATCCGGGCAGCCTGCCGGACGCTCCGGCGGCGGAGGCACCGGCGGACACGCTGGAGGCTGTCGCAGCCGACGGGGCAACCGCGGGGCACCGCTCCCGGCAGTACCGGCTTGTCGACCGCGCAAGCCGGGCAGCTGACACCCTGGTTCAGGTCGGAGACCTGCTTGTCGGCGGCAGCGGATTCGCGGTGATGGCGGGCCCCTGCTCGGTGGAGAACGCCGAGCAGATCGCCGCCACAGCGAAATTCGTCCGCGATCATGGTGCGCATGTCCTGCGTGGCGGCGTGTTCAAGCCCCGGACGTCGCCCTACGCCTTCCAGGGTCTCGGCTGGAAGGGGCTGGAACTGCTGGTAGCGGCCGGGCGTGAGATCGGGCTTCCCGTTGTCACCGAAGTGATGGCCGTGGAACAGGCGCAGCGGATGGCGAAGGATGCCGACATCCTTCAGGTCGGCGCGCGGAATATGCAGAATTTTGACCTGCTGCGCGAGGTCGGGAAGCTGGACCGGCCTGTGCTCCTCAAGCGGGGCCTGTCCAGCACGATCGAGGAATGGCTCGCGGCTGCCGAATATATCGTCGCGCAGGGCAATCAGCAGGTGATTCTGTGCGAGCGCGGCATCCGGACCTTCGAGAACGCCACTCGTAACACTCTCGACCTGTCCGCTGTCGCGGTTGTCCGGGAGCGATCGCACCTGCCCGTTATCGTCGACCCGAGCCATAGCACCGGGCAACGACGCTACGTCGCGCCGATGGCATGGGCCGCGCGCGCCGCCGGAGCTCATGGCCTGCTGATAGAAGTCCACCCGGCGCCGGAGAAGGCACTGTCCGATGCCGAGCAGAGCCTGTCATTCGGTGAGTTCGCCGCACTCATGAGCCAGCTGGCCGCCGTCCCTGGACCTAGCCGGGCGACCGTCAAAGCGCCGAATGCCAACTTGCCGTGACCAATGCCCGCAGCCGCCCGGCCTGAATATTTATGCACGCAGTCCTGCACGAACAATTCCCTCATCTGCCGAATAGCGGCGTTGCGTGCAGGTCCGTGGTCTGCAGCTGGATCAGCTCGGTCCGGGGTACTCCCTCGGTGAGCACCCGGATGATGGCGTGGTCCCGCACGTCCTCGAAGCGGCGGGCCCGGCCGCTGCCGGTGAGCTCGAGCAGGTCGTGGATGAATTCCTGGGCCAGCGTCGAGGGCCGTTTCTGCGCGGGGGCGTAGCGGTGCAGCGCCGTGGTCCACGGGTGCGGGTGCCCGCGGGTTTCTTCCAGCCAGGTGAACAGGTGCCGCAGGTTGCGCTGGCGGGTGTTGGTGCCGCCCTGGCCGGTCATCCACTCGTGCAGGGCGCGGGCCGCGTCAGCATAGGCGGCGATGGTGTCGGCCTGGAAGGGCCGGTGGTGCTTGTTGGTCCGGGACCGCAGCCAGGCGGTGAACTCGCTGATCTGCATCCGTTGCAGATCCGGCGCCGGGACCGACTCCCGCCGCAGGCCGGTGCCCGCGGTGAGGATTTCCGCCGTGGTGAGGCCGGGGCCCGCCGGGGTCATTCCGCCCAGCGTCGCGGCCCGCAGCGGGCTCTTGCGGGCTCTTGCGGGCCGGTGTGGCGGCTCGGGACTTGGTCAACGCCATGCCAGACTCCCTCTGTCCGTGGGGAGCTACAGAGACTTCCAAGCAGGAAAGCTATGTCTGTAGCACCGAGATGCTTGACCACAGCACCCCGGCCCCCGGAACAGCGGGCGGGCATTGACGCAGTTGAGGTACGGTTTGTGCGCGCCCGGCAGGACTCGAACCTGCGACCCGCTGCTTAGAAGGCAGCTGCTCTATCCGACTGAGCTACGGGCGCCCGGCACAACATTGTGCATGCCGAAGGTCACGTGTCGGCCACGGGCAGGTTCGCTATGCGTCGCGGTGCGGGGCCGCGCAATCCCCACCCGCCACAGTGGCTGGCCCGGCGTTCCGCACCGACGGGAAGCCTGGCCGGGGCACGGCCCGGACGCCAACAGCGTGCCCGGCAGCTTCCAGCATCTCACGCTCCCACGCGACGCCCAAACCCGCCGGAACGCGTCGCCTGAGCCCGCCGGGCCGCCCAGTCCAGCACCGGTATTGCGCGCCCGATATCCAGTCCCGGCAACCCCCGCTGACGCGGAGCACCCTCGGGGCGGAGCACTTATTCGGGCGCTACCTATCCGGGCTGGAGCACCCATCTGGCGTATCCGACGTCTAGCGCATGGCGACCGAAACTGTGTGCCAGGTAATTCGGTCAGGCAATTAGAATCCTTAAACGTCCTTATCCGCTCCCGGCCGCTTTAATGGTCATATGATTCCATTAACGCCGCCAGCAGCCGAAGTTGCCAATGTGATTCCTGTAATCAGTGCTGCCTGCAGTTACCCGCAATGAATGGCGGAGAGATTAACGTTGCCACCAGGGCCGGTACTAGCGACTTCGGGCAGTAACCGTTTATTGTCACATTCCATGACGTCTAGGAAAAATCCTCCGATTAGGGACTTCTGTGCCGGTCCTCAGGCCGGGACTGATGCGCCGGATGATGCATTAACGGGTCATGACGGCGCGGTCTGCGCTCCTGGCGGGCTCGTGTTCCCCGTCGCTGAGGTCCATCCCTGCCCGGCCGATGGCCAAGGTGACCCCGTTCGCCCAAGCTCCGTTCGCCTGGGCCCGGTCGGCCCGGGTTCTGGCGGCCCCGGAGGCTCCGATGGCGCTTATAGTTCCGGTGCCCCGGGCGGAGCAAGCGCAGCCTGGAACCAGATCCAGCCGGCCCGCGCCCGCATTGAGCTCGTCCGGTGCCTGGCGCAAGCGCTGCGGGAGCAGTCCAGCGACCTCGTGTACCGCAGCCGGGCACTTCAGGTCCGTAGTGCCGCGCTGCAGGAGCGCAGCCGGGCCCTGGGGGTCCAGCACACCTGGGAGCTCAACCGGAACCGCGGCATAGGCGGCATATCGTGCGCCCCGGCCGCTAGACCCGTCTCCGCCCCACCGCTCACCGTGACCGCCGCCCCACCGCTCACCGTGACCGCCCTCCCGGAAGCCGCGATAACCTCTGCCCCGCAGGCCACCACAGTCTCCACCCGGGGGACCGCGCTGGCCCCGTTCCCGTACCTCGCCGATGACCCCGAGGCTACCGAGATCCCCCTTGTCGGCGGCGACATGACCGACGGTGTCGTCCGCGTCGGCCGGACCGTCCGCCGCCCGGTAGGGCCGCACACCTCTGCGGTGCACGCCGTCCTGCGGCACCTGGAGGCCGTCGGCTTCGAGGGAGCCCCGCGGGTCCTCGGTATCGACGCGAGGAACCGCGAGGTGCTGACCTACCTGCCCGGCGTGGTGAGCCGGCGCCCGCTCCCGGGATTTGTCACCACCGAATCGACGCTGGCCTCCCTGGCCGAGCTGCAACTCCGCTATCACCGTGCTGTCACTGGCTTCGACCCGCCCTCCTGGGCGCGGTGGGACGGTGAGCTGACCCGGTTCGTCGACGGGCCGCCGGAGGTCATCTGCCACTGCGACGTGAACCTGGAGAACGTCATCTTCCGCCCGGGGCCGGACGGTCCCCAGCCCTACGCGTTCATCGACTTCGATCTGGCGCGCCCGGGGACACGACTGGTCGACATCATCCAGACGCTGCGCTACTGGGCTCCGATCGCCGATCCCGCCGACCGTGATCCGGCGCTGCGGGACGCCGACGCCGCAGGCCGCATCGTGGTCTTCTGTGAGGCGTACGGCCTATCCCGCACCGAACGCGACCGCCTCGTCCCGGTCGCCAGCCGGTGGCTGCGCCGGTCGCGGGCCACCATCGCCCAGCGGGCCAGGGTGCGCGGCGGGGCCTGGGCGCGCATGCTGGACGTTGGGGTGGGGGACCGTCTGCTGCGGGCCGCGAGATGGCTGGAGCGCAACGGGCCAGAGATCGAGACGCGCCTGCGCCGGTCCGAACGCCGTTCGCCCCGAGTGCCGTCCGCCCTGGACGCCGCGCGGCCCGGAGTGCCGTCCGCCCTGGACGCCGCGCCGCCCCGGGCGCCTGCGGGAGTTCGCTCACACTAACCACCGGGGAGCCGAGGCACGCCGCGGTGCTGTCGCCTAGGGTCGGTTGCTGTGACGTGCGAGGGACAGGCGCCAGGTGGTGTCCGGTGACGCGATGCCGCCGGCCACCTCTCCTGAGCCTCCTGAGCCTCCTGAGCCGCTCGTCCTGGGGGCGCCCGCCCCGGGAGCGCCCGCGCCGGGACTGGGCGCTGGCGGGTGGCCTGGCTGCGGGGGTGGCACTGGACGCACTGATAGGAGACCCGCGCCGGGGGCATCCGGTCGCCGCCTTCGGCCGCGCCGCCGCGTGGCTGGAGGCCCGCATCTACGCGGATGACCGGTTGCGCGGCTCGCTGTACGCCGGGGCCTGCGTGCTGGGCGCCGCCCTGCCGGCTGTGGCCGCGCACCGCCACACCCGTGACCGGCCGCTGCCCCGCGCTGCAGCCGTCGCGGCCACCGTCTGGGCGGTCACCGGTGCCCGTTCGCTTCGTCATGTTGCTGAACGGGCCGCCGTGACCCTCGATACGAACGATCTGGCTGCGGCCCGCGAGGTGCTCCCGGGGCTCTGCAGCCGCGACCCGGCCCACCTGGGAGCGAAGGACATCGCGCGCGCAGTGGTGGAGTCGGTGGCCGAGAACACCAGCGACGCGGCGGTCGCCCCGCTGGTCTGGGCCGCGGTCGCCGGGCTGCCCGGCCTGGCCGCCTACCGCGCGGTGAACACGCTGGACGCGATGGTGGGCTACCGGTCGCCGCGGTACGAGCGGTTCGGCTGGGCCGCCGCGCGCCTCGACGACGTGGCCAACTGGGCCCCGGCCCGCCTGACGGCAGCGCTCGCCGCGGCCTGCGCGCCCGCCGTCGGCGGAAGCCCCCGCGAATCGCTGCGCGCCGTCTTCCGCGATGGCGGCCACCATCCCAGCCCGAACGCGGGCCAGCCGGAGGCGGCCTTCGCCGGAGCCCTCGGCCTGCGGCTCGGCGGGGCCAGCAGCTACGACGGCGTCCCTGAGCGCCGGCCCGAACTCGGCGACGGCCGCCCGCCCGAGCCCCGCGACATCCGGCGCGCGGCGCGCCTGTCCCGCGCCGTCACGGTCGCCGCCACCGCCCTGGCCGTCCTCGCCGCCCTGGCCCCGGACCGGAGACTGGCCTCCCGTGCCTCCCTGGCCTCCCTGGCCTCCCGGGCCCCACGCCGGGGAGCTGCCCGGTGAAGGGCGCCCTCCTCGTCGCGGGGACCAACTCCGACGCCGGCAAGAGCGTGATCACGGCGGGGCTGTGCCGCTGGCTGGCCCGCCAGGGCCTGAAGGTCGCCCCGTTCAAGGCGCAGAACATGTCGCTCAACTCCTTCGTCACGCCGGGCGGCGCGGAGATCGGCCGGGCGCAGGTCATGCAGGCCGCCGCGGCCGGGGTCGAGCCGACCGCGGACATGAACCCGGTCCTGCTCAAGCCGGGCAGCGACCGGCGCAGCCAGGTCGTCGTCCTCGGCCATCCGAGAACCGAAACCGACGCGGTCTCCTACCGCTCCATGGCCAAGGACCTCCGGCAGGTCGCGCTGGCCAGCCTGGCCCGGCTCCGCGCTGAGTTCGACGTTGTGATCTGCGAAGGTGCCGGCAGCCCGGCGGAGATCAACCTGCGGGACACCGACGTCGCGAACATGGGGCTGGCCCGGGCCGCCGGGCTGCCCGTGATCGTCGTGGGCGATATCGACCGGGGCGGCGTGTTCGCGGCGCTGTACGGGACGCTCGCGCTCATGCCGCCCGCCGACCAGGAACTCGTCTCCGGTTTCGTCATCAACAAGTTCCGCGGCGCCCCCGAACTGCTGGACAGCGGGATCACCATGCTGGGGCGCCTCACCGGCCGGCCGCTGCTCGGCGTGCTGCCCTGGGCCGAGAACCTCTGGCTCGACGCGGAGGACTCGCTCGCGCTCTCCCGGCCGGCAGGCTCCGGTGGCCCGGTCGGCTCCGATGGCACGGCGGGGCCGGCCCTACGTCCGTTCGGGAATGATGTCCTGCGGATCAGCGTGGTCCGGCTCCCGCGGATCAGCAATTTCACCGATATCGACGCGCTCGCCGCCGAGCCGGGGGTGCTCATCCGGTTGGTCCGCGAGCCCGCGGAACTGGCCGACGCCGATCTGGTCGTGCTGCCCGGCTCCCGGGCGACCGTCGCGGACCTGGCCTGGCTGCGCGAGCGCGGGCTGGCCGCGGTGATCGCCGAGCGCGCGCGGGCGGCCCGGCCGGTGCTCGGTATCTGCGGGGGCTACCAGATGCTGGCCGAGCAGATTGAGGACCGGGTCGAATCGGGCGCGGGTGAGGTCGCCGGCCTGGGCCTGCTTCCGGCCCGCGTGGAGTTCGGCGCGGGCAAGCGCCTGGGACGGCCGGTGGGCCAGGCGCTCGGCGCCACGGTCGCCGGATACGAGATCCACCACGGTGTCGTCCGGGTCACCGGAGCGGGCAGCGAGCCGTTCCTGGACGGCTGCCGCGGCGGCCCCGGCGGCGCGGTGTGGGGCACAAGCTGGCACGGCACCATGGAAAACGACCAGTTCAGGCGGGCGTTCCTGGCGGAGGTGGCTCGCCTGGCGGGCCGCGATTTCACGCCCGCACCCGATACCGACTTCGCGGGGCTACGCGAGGCGCGGCTCGACGCGCTCGGCGACCTGGTCGCGGACCACCTCGACACCGCGGCGCTGGAGCGGCTGATCAGCGACGGCGCGCCGCCCGGTCTGCCCGTACTGCCGCCTGCGGGCCCGTGACCTTCAGCGCCTGAAATTTAACGTAACGGAAAGGGGCGGGAGATGGACGAACCTGGCGACACCTCCGCCGCGCCAGTCACCGGGGACCCAGTCACCGGGGACCCAGCCTGGCTGGCGTCCCGGCCGGTGCTCATCTTCGACCTCGGCGGCGTCGTCCTGGACTGGAACCCTCGTTACCTATTCGCTCAGTTGATCCCCGATGAGGCGACTCGCGAATGGTTCCTGACCGAGGTGTGCAGCCCGTCCTGGAACCTGCAGATGGATGCCGGCAAGCCGTCCGCGGAAGCGGTCGCGGAACTGTCCGCGCGCTACCCCGGTCAGGCCGGGCTGATCAGCGCGTACTGGGAGCGCTGGATCGAAATGCTCGGCGGTCCCATCCCGGGCACCGGCGAGCTCGTCGCCGAATTGGCTGGATCGGGCCGTGAGCTGTACGCCATTTCCAATTTTTGCGGCGAGGTCTGGCCCGCCACAATGGCGGCCTTTCCGGTCCTGCACTGCTTTAAGGACATCGTCATTTCCAGCTTCGTTGGCGTGTGCAAGCCCGATCCGCAGATCTTCGCCCTCGCGCTGCGGAGGTTCGGTGTCACCGCGGAGGATTGCCTGTTCATCGACGACGCCGCGGCGAATGTGGAAGGCGCGAAAGCGGCCGGGATCGCGGCCGTCCAGTTCACCTCGGCCGCCGCGCTGCGCCGGCTGCTGGCGGCCGGAGAGCCGGCTTCCTGAGCCGCCCGCGCGGCTCCTGATCCGCCAGCGCGGCTTTCTGAGCCGACCGTCCGGCCCATGCGGCGGCGTAATCCGCTGTCCCCTAGCATGGGCGGCAGCGCTGCCGGGCTGAGCGGGGCACGGTGGCATGCGCGCTCACGTGGAAATCCTTCAGACCCCTGAGGTAGATCATGCCCGAGAAAGTCCTGTACACCGCCGAAGCCATCTCGACGGGCGACGGCCGCAACGGCCACGTCACATCCCCGGACGGCCGGATCGACCTCGATCTCGCCCTGCCGCCGGAGATGGGCGGCTCGGGGAACGGCGCCAACCCCGAAGAGCTGTTCGCCGCTGGGTACGCGGCCTGCTACCACAGTGCGCTGCGCGCGGTCGGCCGCCGGGCCGGCGCCGACGTGGATGGCTCCACGGTGACCGCGTACGTCGGCATCGGGCCCGAGGGAGACGCGTTCGACCTGATCGTCACGCTCGAGATCTACCTGCCGAACGCCGGTCCCGGGCAGGCCCGCGAGCTCGCCGACGCGGCCCACCAGGTCTGCCCGTACTCGCGGGCGACGCGGGGCAACATCAGCGTGGAGCTACGGCTCAGCGGCCCCGCCGCCACCACCGAACAGCCCGCCTGACCCCGGTGCACGGTGTCACCGGCGGCACAGTGTCTCCGGCGCACAGTGTCTCCGGCCTCCGGGACCGGCTGGCGGCGGCCCGGCTCTACCTGTGCACGGACGCCCGGGAGCGCCAGGGTGACCTGCCGGAGTTTCTGGACGCGGTGCTCGGCGCCGGGGTGGACATCGTCCAGCTCCGGCAGAAGGGCCTGGAGGCGGCGCAGGAACTCGCGTTCCTCGAAGTATTCCGGGAGAAGGCGGCCCGGCACGGTGCACTGTTCGCCGTCAACGACCGCGCCGACCTGGCCTACGCCGCCGGGGCCGACGTCCTGCATCTGGGCCAGGACGATCTCCCGGTCGCCGTGGCCCGATCGATCGTCGGCCCCGGGCCGCTGATCGGGCGTTCCTCGCACGCCGAGGCGGAGACGGCGGCGGAAGCCTCTGCCTCCGAGGTCGACTACTTCTGCACCGGCCCGGTCTGGCCGACTCCGACCAAACCCGGCCGTCCCGCGCCCGGCCTGCCGCTCGTTCGGTTCGCGGCTTCGCTGGATACCCGGCACCCGTGGTTCGCGATCGGAGGGATCACCTTGGACAACCTCGGCCAGGTGCTGGCGGCCGGCGCGCGCCGGGTGGTGGTGGTCCGTGCGCTCACCGACGCGCCGGATCCGGCCGCGGCGGCGGCTGCGTTCGCCGCCCGCCTGCGCGCACCGTAACGGCCATAGCCCAGATGGGTGTTCAGCGATTACCCTGGGGCCCATGCCTCCGAGCCCGCGCCGCTCCACCGCACCCACTAGATTTGCTGGGCCCACTCGGTTCACTGGGCCCACCGGGTCGGCTGCCGCTCCGGTCCGCCCGCCCGGCCCGGCCCGGCACGCCGCCGCCATCCGGGACCTGATCGCGGCGGGCGGCGAGTCGTTCTCGTTCGAGTTCATGCCGCCGAAGACCGACGCCGAGGAGCTTCAGCTCTGGAAGGCGATCCGGCAGCTCGAGCCGCTGCGGCCGACGTTCGTCTCGGTGACCTACGGTGCGGGCGGCTCGACCCGCGACCGCACGGTCCGCGTGACCGGCCGGATCGCCGAGGAGACCACACTGACCCCGGTCGGGCACCTGACCGCCGTGAACCACTCGGTCGCCGAGCTCCGGCACGTCATCGGCTCCTATGCGGCGGTCGGCGTGCGCAACCTGCTGGCCCTGCGCGGCGACCCGCCCGGCGACCCGAACGCGGAGTGGACGGCGCACGCCGACGGCCTGTCCTACGCCGAAGAACTGGTCCGCCTGATCCGGTCCGCGGGCGATTTCTGCGTCGGCGTCGCCGCCTTCCCCGAGAAGCACCCGCGCTCACCCGACCTCGACTCCGACGTCGAGTACTTCGTCCGCAAGTGCCGGGCCGGGGCGGACTTCGCCGTCACGCAGATGTTCTTCTATCCCGAGGACTACCTGCGGCTGCGCGACCGGGTGGCCGCCCGCGGCTGCCCCGTGCCGATCATCCCCGGCATCATGCCGGTCACCAGTGTGCGGGTCATCGACCGCGCGATCGAGCTGGGCGGCACCCGGATTCCGCCGGAGCTGTCCGAGCGGCTGCACGCCGTCTCCGGTGACCGGGCGGCCGTCCGCGAGATCGGCGTGGATTACGCGGCGTCAATGTGCGAGCGCCTGCTCGCCGAGGGCGTCCCCGGGCTGCACTTCTACACCCTGAACTGGTCCCGGGCCACGCGTGAGATCTACCAGCGGCTCGACCTGGCCGAGCGTACGGCCCGGATGCGGGCGTCCGGACGGGAGCGCCGGGAGAGTCAGGAGCGCCGGGAGAGTCAGGAGCGAACGTCGCGCAGCGGCAGCGCGGCGCCCATCACCGCGTAAGGCGGATCCCCGCCGGAGAACCGGAACGCCGTCAGCAGGTCCACGAACCCCGCACTGCGGTAGAGATGCCGCGCGGGTGATTCGGAGTCGTGCGTGGACAGCAGGGCGCTCGGCTCGTCCAGGTCGGCGGTCAGCCGGTACAGCAGGCTGCGCCCGAGTCCCTGGTGCTGATAGGCCGGCGTCACGTGCAGCTCAGCCACCTCGAACGAGTCGGACAGCCAATGGCCGGCCTCGGCCGCCCCGGCCGAGCTGGACAGCGCGTAGTTCACCATGTCGTGCCACCACTGGCCGCTCTCCCCGTGGAAGCCGTAGCTGAAGGCGACCGGCTCACCGTCGCCGTCGAGGACGGCCAGAGCGCGGAAACCGGGGTTGGTGGCGTGCCGCGCCATGATCGACCGACGGCCCGCCAGCTGTGAGGCCGCCGGGTTCATGGCCGCCGTGTACACGGCCAGCATCTTGTCGATGGCCATGACGAAACGCGCGGCGCCCAGTTCCGTCAGCGTCGTTGCGGGACTCATCTGCTGAGCTTACGGGACGCCCCCGCCCCTGCCGAGCCAAGCCGCCCCGCCCCCGCCCGGCGAGTGGCCGGTGTGTCGGNNCATGCGGGGGGTCCGGGGGGTCGCCCCCCGGGCTAACGCTGCCCGCCCCTGCCCGCACTGGCGGTCCCTTCCGCGCAACCTGGCTCTTACCTATAGTCAATAAAACCTATCTAAATTATTGACAATAGGATGGCCGTAGTGTTTTGCTCGCGATGACGGTCAGGCGCGCCCGCCGGACGGGCCGCGCGACCCGCAGGAGGGAGCCTCATGTCCACCAATGCCCCGGCCATCGACATTCGGCGTATCGCGGGCCATATCGGCGCGGAGATCACCGGCGTGCGTATCGCGCCCGATCTTCCCGGCGATGTGTTCAGCACCATCAGGCACGCACTCCTTGAGCACAAGGTGATCTTCATCCGCGGCCAGGACCACCTGACCGATGCGGAGCAGGCAGGCTTCGGCCGCCTGTTTGGTGACCTGACCGCGGCGCACCCCACCGTGCCGGGCATCGAGCAGGAGCCGCACGTCCTCGAGCTGGACGCGCAGGCCGGCGGGGGCAAGGCCAACGCCTGGCACACCGACGTCACGTTCGTCGACCGCCCGCCTGCGGTTTCCATCCTGCGGGCCGTGACGCTCCCTCCCTACGGCGGCGACACCTGCTGGGCGAACACCGCGGCCGCCTACCGGAGCCTGTCCCCGGAAGTTCGGACCCTGGCCGAGAGCCTGCGGGCGCTGCACACGAACGAATACGACTACGCGGAGCAGTCCGGCGGGGGAGTGGGCCCCAGGTCAGCCCGGGACGAACGGCATCACCGCGAGGTCTTCCTGTCCACGATCTTCCAGACCGAGCATCCCGTGGTCCGCATCCACCCCGAGACGGGGGAGCGCACGCTACTGCTCGGCCAGTTCGTCAAGCGCATCCTGGGCGTGTCCGCGTCGGACTCCCGCTACCTGTTCGAACTGTTCCAGCGGCACGTCATCCGGCTGGAGAACACCATCCGCTGGCGCTGGGCCCCAGGCGACCTCGCCATCTGGGACAACCGCGCGACCCAGCACTACGCCATCGACGACTACGGCGACCTGCCCCGCCGGATGCACCGCATCACGGTCGCGGGCGATGTCCCCGTCGGCACCGACAACCGCCCCAGCGCCGCCCTCCTAGGCGAATCCACCCCCTACGTCACCGCCTGACCGCCCCCTCCGCGCACAGGCTCCCCGCGTGCGGGCCCGCCGCCCCGAATCCCGCCCGGCGGGGTCAGCTTTCATGATCGACGCCGGTTTTCCGCAG
>PLRW01000218.1 GCA_003164955.1 Actinomycetota bacterium | reverse complement strand
GATCGTCCGCGGACGGCGCGCATCCCCCGACGCCGAAGCGTTCCCGCCCGTCATCAAGCACCCTGTGAACGCCTAACCGCTTCGTCAACCTCGCACCCCGGGCCGGCGCCCACCACGGCGCCGGCCCTTAGCGTGGCCGGCCCTGGCGAAGGTCTGTGGGTAAGCGGGACGAATTTCCCTGTCGGCGGGTAACGCGGAGCGGAATTCTTAGGTACCTGAAGCTGGCCGCGTAGGGGGCATCCGATGAAGCACCACACGGTGGCGGACGTAATGACGACCGACGTCCTTACGGTGACCACAGAAACATCGTTCAAGGACCTGGTGGCCCTGTTCGTGGAGCGTAAGGTCAGCGCGCTGCCGGTCCTCGGCCGGGATGGCACGGTCACCGGCATCGTCCGCGAGACGGATCTGCTCAAGAAGGAAGAACTGCAGCGCGATCTGAGCACCGGGCTGGGTACCGTGCGCCCGCTGCGGTGGCGGGGCGGCCGGCACGCCGTCGCGGCCGGCAGCGTCGCCGGGGAGGTCATGACCACCCGCGTCGTGCCGGTGCACCCCGACGTGCCGCTGACGGAAGCGGCCCGGCTGATGGACAAGCACCGCACCGCCTGCCTGCCCGTGGTGGCCGACGACGGAACGCTGGCCGGCATCGTTACCCCCCGCGACCTGCTACGGGTCTTCCTCCGCCCGGACGCCGACATCCGGGACGAGATCGCCGGTGACGTTCTGCAGAGTTACCTGGGGACCAACCCCGTGCTGGTCCACGTCGACGTCCACCAGGGCATGGTGACCATGACCGGAGAGGTCGAGCGGAAGAGCATGGTCGCGGTCGTGCTGCCGCTCGTCCGGGCCGTGGACGGCGTGGTCGACGCGACCGCCGACCTCAGCTACGCCATCGACGACTCGCACCGGCCGGCCGCCACGCCCGAGGCCAAGCCCTGGCCCATCGGGGCGTAGGCGGCCCTGGCTACGCTTTCGCCACGAGAAGCAGGCCGGCCAGGATCAGCCCCCTGCCCATCGGCCCCTGCCCATCGGCCCCCCGCCTGACGGAATACCCTATGGGGGTATTAAGTTAGGGCGTGCCGGAACGGGAAGGGGACGCACATGCACGCGGCCGGGCACGCCCTTTCTATTGCCGGGTCGATGACGTGGCAGATCGCCTGGGCGCTGATCCTCGGTTTTACCCTGTCCGCGGTCGTCCAGGCCGTGGTGCGCCGGTCCACGATCGTCCGGCTGCTGGGCGATGACCATCCGCGCACGCTGGCGCTGGCCGCCGCGTTCGGCGCCGCGTCCTCGTCCTGCTCCTACGCCGCGGTGGCGCTGGCCCGCTCGCTGTTCCGCAAGGGCGCGAGCTTCACCGCCGCGATGGCGTTCGAGATCGCCTCGACCAACCTGGTTATCGAGCTGGGCGTGATCCTCGCGCTGCTGATGGGCTGGCAGTTCACGGTGGCCGAATTCACCGGCGGCCCGATCATGATCGTGGTGGTGGCCGTCGTCTTCCGGCTGTTCCTGCGGGAAAAGCTGCTGCGGAAGGCCCGCGAGCACGCCAGCCTCGGGGTCGCCGGATCGATGGAGGGCCACGCGGCCATGGACATGTCGGTCCAGGGCGACGGCTCGTTCCTGCGGCGGCTGCTGTCCCGGGACGGGTTCACCGCCGTGGCCCACGTCTTCGTGATGGAGTGGGCCGCGATCCTGCGTGACCTGATCATCGGGCTGCTCGCGGCCGGGGCGATCGCCGCCTGGGTGCCGGACTCATTCTGGCGGGCGTTCTTCTTTGCGGGCCACCCGCTGGCCGCGAAGGTGTGGGGCCCGCTCATCGGGCCGGCCGTCGCAATCTTGTCGTTCGTCTGCTCGATCGGCAACGTGCCGCTGGCCGTCGTGCTGTGGAAGGGCGGCATCAGCTTCGGCGGCGTCGTCGCGTTCATTTTCGGCGACCTGATCATCGCGCCGATCCTGAACATCTACCGGAAGTACTACGGCGCGAAGATGGCCGCCTTCATCCTGGTCACCTTCTACGCGGCCATGTCCATCGCCGGGTACGTGGTCGAGCTGGTCTTCGGCGGCCTGGGGCTGATCCCCGGGCGGGCCACCGCGCAGATCCCCGACCAGGGCGTCGCGTGGGACTACACCACCTGGCTGAATATAGTGTTCGGCCTGCTCGCGGCGGTACTCGTGGTCAGGTTCACCCGGACCGGCGGGCTGCCGATGCTGCGGATGATGAACGGCGCGCCCGACACCGGCCACGGCGGGGGGCACGGTGGCCACGAGGCGCACACCCACGCGGCGCACGGGCACCCCGGCCCGTAGCCGCGGGCCCGCTGCCACCCGCCTGCAACCGGTGCGCACCCCCGGCGGTTACTGCCAGCGGGCATGGTCGGGGCATGGAAAACATTTCGAACACCGGCCCCGGCAAGATTCTCGTCGTCGAGCCTTATCCTGCGGTTGCGCTGTTCGCCGAGACGATCCTGGGCGTCTGGGAAGCATTCGAGGTCACCGTGGTGCCCGACGGCGAAGCGGCGGCGGCCCTGATCGAGCGTGAGCCGTGGGACCTGATCATCGCCGACTACGAACTGCCCGGCGCGGAGGCGCTCCAGCTGCTGGCGGCCGTCCGGAAGGAAACCCCCGAGCTGCCCTTCGCGATGATCACCACGTTCCCGGTGCTGGAGCCGACCGCGACCGCGATGGAAGGCGCCGACGGTTTCGTCACCAAGCCGATGAAGCCGTCGCATCTGATCGGGCTGGCGACCGGCCTGATCGAGCGGTCACGCCGGATGCGCGAACAGCGCGAGCCGTCCGCCGGCGACCCGACCGCCGGCATCTTCTAGCCGCCCCGGACCGGGATCTTCTAGCCGCCCCGGCCCGGGATCCCGGGCCGGGGCGCCGGGACGCGCAGAACCAGTTACCGGACCGGTTACGGGGCCGCGACTATCTTGGCCGTCTTGCCCAGCACCTTGGCCAGGGCCCGTTCGACTTCCGCCGCCAGCTCCGGGTCCGGCGAGGCCGGCAGGCGGGCCTCCCGAGACGCAGCGACCGTCGCGGCGCCGGCAACCCCGGGAGCCCCGGAATCCGGCCCGCGGCAGACATGATCCGCGCCTGGGTCGCCCTCGACGCCGGTCAGCCGGATGAGGCCGCAGTCACGGCACTCGACCTCGTCCAGCCGGCGGACCAGATGGGCGCTGGCACAGCGGCCGCACCGGTCCAGTTCCGCGGTCCAGTCGCGCAGCGTCTGGCACCGGGGACAGACGAGTATCTGATGATCGCGCAGCACTCCCCGTGTCCAGGGGCTCTCACCCCGGTCCGGGTCCACCTGCCGCGTCCCGCAGTGGTAGCAGGGCATCCCCGCCATCTACTCCAATCGTGCCGTGCACCCATCGGGGCGCGCCGTGGCCATGTCAGCACGGCCAGGTCAGCACGGCGCGCCGGAACGGGGGAAATCAGTCCAGCTCAGCCAGTGCCTTCTGGTAATCGCTGATGTCGCGCGCCTGCGGGATCGGGTTCACGACCTTCCACCGCACGACGCCCGTCTTGTCGATGATGAAGGTCCCGCGTGTGGCCAGGCCCCTGCCATCGTCGAAGACACCATAGGACTTCGCCACCGCACCGTGCGGCCAGAAGTCCGACAGCAGTCCGAAATTGAAATGTTCGGCGTCCGCCCAGGCCCGGTGGGCGAACATGGAGTCGACCGAGACGGTCAGCAGTTCGACGTCGTCGCGCGAGACCTCGGGAAACTCATCGCGCATCGAACATAGCTCGCCGCTGCAGACGGGGCTGAACGCCAGCGGGTAGAAGATGAGCACGACGTTCTTCGAGCCGCGGAAATCCGACAGATGCACCGGGGTGCCGTGCTGGTCGGTCAGCTCGAAGTCGGGAGCCTGCTCGCCGATCTCTACCGCCATGCCAGGTCCTTTCCGTGGGGTGCCTAGGGTCATAACGCATGATGGGCACGCACAATGTTGCCGCCGCTAAGTCTGCCATCCTGGCCGGCCAACTAGGCCGGGAACCCCGGACGGGCGCTGGCCGGCCGACGTTACCCAATCCGCGTTACCCAATCCGCGTTACCCGGTCAGCGCCACCCGGTCAGCGCCGCGCGCGCGGCGCCACCAGCCGGGACCCGGACCAGTCACGGGCCGCGCTGATGCTGGACGTCTGGGACAGGCCTGCGGTCGGGGCCGCCTCGCCGATGTCACTCGGCTCGACGTGGCCCGCCCGGCCCGCCTTTGGCGTCAGCAGCCAGATGTACCCCCCGTCGGTCAGCGGTGAGACCGCGTCGACCAGGGCGTCGACCAGGTCTCCGTCCTCGTCCCGCCACCAGAGCAGGACGACGTCGACCACGTCGTCGTAGTCCTCACCGACAAGCTCCACGTTGTCCACATCACCGATCGCGTCGCGCAGATCCTCGTCGCAATCGTCGTCATAGCCGATCTCCTGCACCACCTGGCCCGGCTTGATACCGAGCCGTTCGGCCTGGCCGCGTTGGTCCTGGGCCTGGCCCGCGGTCGCGCTCACTGACGTCCTCCTGCACCCTCCCCGCGTCATCGCTCCCTCCGGGCCGGACCAAGCCCCACGGCTCCGTACCGTGGTCTGGTCCTGGCGGCGATGACCGCGTCCGCACTACTTGTTGGGACAGTTCACACTGGCCCGGCGCGACGCGCAAGTGGCAATCGCCGCTACAGCCTAAAACTGCTGACACAATTTGGTTTCCGACAGGCCATCCTCAGACCCCGCCACGCCCTAGTGGACGCTCCCTGGTCAGGCCAAACCCGGCGCGAGCTATGGCGAGGCGATCGTTACCGGCCCAGCGAGCCCGGGCCTTGCGCCCGGGTGAGTGGCCCGTGTGTGGGGAGTGTGGCCGGTGCTATCGGCGAGCAACCCACACGGGTTACGGCGAGGCGCTCGCTACCGGCCCAGCGATCCCGGGCCGGAGGCCTGGGTGAGTGGCCGGTGCTATCGGCGAGCAACTCGCAGAGGTTACGGCGAGGCGCTCGCTACCGGCCCAGCGATCCCGGGCCGGAGGCCTGGGTGAGTGNNGTACCATCGCGCGGGCGCGGAGCGCATGCGGGGGGTTCGGGGGGTCGCCCCCCCGGGTCATACAGTGTCGCCCCCCGGGCCAGCACCGTTACCGTGTAGTAGAGATGCAATTCCTGGCCATACGTACGACGATTGGTCTGGACATCATAGAAAAAACCGCGGCGTACAGCCGCCCTGAACTTGCGGAAGGCGAGGCTACCCCGTGGCTTCCGGACGCCAGCGCTTCTCGATCATCAATGACGGGCTCCCGACCCAGCTGCCCGACATCGATCCGGACGAAACCCGAGAGTGGGTCGACTCATTCGACACGGTCGTGGAGACCCGCGGCCGCGCCCGCGCCCGTTACGTGATGCTCCGCCTGCTGGAGCGGGCGCGCGAGCAGCAGGTCGGGGTGCCGGGGCTGCGCAGCACCGACTACATCAACACGATCCCGCCCGAGCGGGAACCGTGGTTCCCGGGTGACGAGTACATCGAGCGGCGCATCCGCGCCTACATCCGCTGGAACGCGGCCGTCATGGTCTCCCGCGCGAACCGGCCCGGCCTGGGGGTGGGCGGGCACATCGCCACCTACGCGTCGGCGGCGAGCCTGTACGAGGTGGGCTTCAACCACTTCTTCCGCGGCAAGGAGAACGGCGAGTCCGGCGACCAGGTCTTCTTCCAGGGCCACGCCGCGCCCGGCATCTACGCCCGCGCGTTCCTCGAAGGCCGGCTGGGCGAGAACCGGCTGGACGGCTTCCGGCAGGAGCTGTCCCACCCCGGCGGCGGCCTGCCCTCCTACCCGCACCCCCGGCTGATGCCGGGCTTCTGGGAGTTCCCCACCGTCTCGATGGGCCTCGGCCCGCTGAACGCGATCTACCAGGCGCGCTTCAACCGGTACCTGCTCGCCCGTGAGCTGCACGACACGAGCCGCTCGCACGTATGGGCGTTCCTGGGCGACGGGGAGATGGACGAGCCCGAGGCTCTGGGCGCGATCGGTCTCGCCGCGCGGGAGGAGCTCGACAACCTCACGTTCGTGATCAACTGCAACCTGCAGCGGCTGGACGGGCCGGTGCGCGGCAACGGCAAGATCATCCAGGAGCTCGAGGCGTACTTCCGCGGCGCGGGCTGGAATGTGATCAAGGTCATCTGGGGCCGCGACTGGGACCCGCTGCTGGCCCAGGACACCGACGGCGTGCTGGTCAACAAGATGAACTCCACGCCGGACGGGCAGTTCCAGACGTATTCGGTGGAGGCCGGTGGTTACATCCGGGAGAACTTCTTCGGCGGTGACCCGCGGCTGCGCGCGATGGTGCAGCACCTGTCCGACGACGACCTGCGGAACCTGTCCCGCGGCGGGCACGACTACCGCAAGGTCTACGCGGCGTTCAAGTCCGCGCGCGAGCACGTCGGGCAGCCGACCGTGATCCTGACGCACACGATCAAGGGCTGGACCCTCGGGCCGGACTTCGAGGCGCGCAACGCGACGCACCAGATGAAGAAGCTCACGCACGCCGAGCTGAAAGAGTTCCGCGACCGGCTCTACCTGCCGATCTCGGACGCGGCCCTGGAGGCCGACCTGCCGCCGTACTACCACCCGGGCCAGGACTCCGACGAGATCCAGTACATGAAGGAGCGGCGCGCCGCGCTCAACGGCTACCTGCCCAAGCGCGTCGTACGGGCCAGGCCGCTGCCGCCGGTCCCGGAAAAGGTCTACGACGAGCTGAAGAAGGGCTCGGGCAAGCAGCCGATCGCCACCACGATGGCGTTCGTCCGGCTGCTGAAGGAGCTGATGAAGGACAAGGAGATCGGCGCGCGGTTCGTGCCGATCATCCCCGACGAGGCGCGCACGTTCGGGATGGACTCGCTGTTCCCGACGGCGAAGATCTACTCCCCGCACGGCCAGACGTACGACGCCGTCGACCGCAACCTGCTGCTGTCCTACAAGGAGTCCGAGAAGGGCCAGATCCTGCACGAGGGGATCACCGAGGACGGCGCGATGGGCTCGATGATCGCGGCCGGGACCGCGTACGCCACGCACAGCACGCACATGATCCCCATCTACATCTTCTACTCGATGTTCGGCTGGCAGCGGACCGGCGACCAGATGTGGGCGCTCGGCGATCAGCTCGGCCGCGGCTTCCTGCTCGGCGCGACCGCCGGGCGGACGACCCTGACCGGTGAGGGGCTGCAGCACAACGACGGTCACTCGGTCCTGCTGGCGTCGGTCAGCGAGGCGTGCGTCTCCTACGACGCCGGCTGGGCCTTCGAGATGGCCTACATCATGCGGGACGCGCTGCGGCGGATGTACTCCTCGACGCCGGACCACCCCGAGGGCGAGAACATCTTCTACTACCTGACCATCTACAACGAGCCCTACCCGCAGCCCGCGGAGCCGGCCGCGTTCCCGGGCGGGAAGGCCGCGCTGGAGCAGGGCATCCTGCGCGGGCTGTACGAGTACGCGCCGGCCGCCGGTCACGAGCCGTTCGGGACGGGCACGGCCCAAACCGGTGCCGAACCGGGCGAGCAGCCGGGCGAAACTGCCGATCATGATTCCGGACGGACCGATCCCCGGGTTCATCCCGATGGGGCGCGTCCCGAGTCGAACGCGCAGATCCTCGCGTCCGGCGTCGCCATCCGGGCCGCCCTGCAGGCGCAGAAGCTGCTCGCGGAGGACTGGGGCGTGGCCGCGTCGGTATGGTCCGCGACCTCCTGGACGGAGCTGCGCCGCGACGCGATGGCGTGCGAGGAATGGAACATGCTGCACCCGGAGGCGCAGTCGCGGGTGCCGTACGTGACCCGGCTGCTGGATGGCCGGCCGGGCCCGGTCGTGGCGGTCAGCGACTGGATCCGGGCCGTCCCGGACCAGATCGCGCGCTGGGTCCCGGCCCCGTACGCGTCGCTCGGCACCGACGGGTTCGGCTTCTCCGACACCCGCGCGGCGGCCCGGCGGTTCTTCCACGTCGACGCCGAGTCGGTCACCGTCGCCGTGCTGGGCCAGCTGGCCAAGCGCGGCGAGGTCAAGCCGGACGTGCTCACCCAGGCGATCGAGAAGTACCGCCTGGACCTCCCGGTCAGCGAGGCCCTGGCTGCCCCGCGGGCCGTGAGCCGGCCCTCCGCCCCGGGCCGCCCCGAGGCCGAGACCCAGCCCGAGGTCCGCGCTTAGGCGCGCCCAGCCGCCGCGCCGCCCCGGGGTGGAACGTTCTTACCCGAGGGCGGCGTAGGCGGCGGCCTGGAAGTCGGCGTGCAGGGCCGGGGGCTCGGGGGAGTCGAACATGCAGCCGCCGGACGCCCTCGGCGGTCAGTGTGGCTTCATTCTGGCCTGCGCTCATTTCACTCCTCCTCGGCTCAGATCATTCCTCCCGGGTATGACACTCCGCGGCGGCCGATCTCATCGGAGGAGGGGCGGCGGAAAAACCAGTTGCGGTGGCGGAAAACCGGGCTGATGGTGGCCGCATGGGATTCTTCGACGACGCGCCGGCCCCCGTGCCGGAGCCGCTCTGGCGGCATCATCATCCATGGGATCCGCCGGAGGCGGAATTCCCCGGCATCGTGCCCATCGACGCGACGCTCCTCGGCCGCAGTGACCGGACCGCGGTGGCCATCACCGGGCTGGCCGCGTTCAGTAGTGGGTTCGAGATCCAGCTCATCGCGCGCTTCCGGCCGGACGACGGCGACGAGGGCGGGCTGGGCGGGGCCCGGCACTCGTTCCGCTTCGGCCTGCAGCTGCCCGACGGCCGTAAGGTGTTCGGCCAGCACGGCCGGCGGCCGCCCCGCGGCCATGACACCGAGCCGGAGGAGCCCCTGCTGCAGGCGTTTGCGGGCGGCGGCACACCGTTCTCGTTCCTGTCCCGGTGGTGGGCGTGGCCGCTGCCGCCCAAGGGCGCGCTGGAGTTCGTGGCCGAATGGCCCGATCTGGGCCTGCCCGAGTCCCGGGTCAGCCTGGACGCCGGGATGATCCGGGACGCGGCGGAGCGCGCCCGCCGGCTCTGGCCGGAGCCCGGCGCCTCCTGACCGCCCTGGGGCTCATCGCCCCATCAGCCCAAAAATGGGGCCCAATCAGCCCAGGAACGACAGCCGGACCTGGCGGACGTGGTTGTCCACGTTGAGGTCGACCAGCGCGATGGACTGCCAGGTGCCCAGGGCCAGCCTGCCGCCGGTGACCGGGACCGTGGCGTAGGGCGGCACGAAGGCGGGCAGCACGTGCGACCGGCCGTGCCCGCGCGAGCCGTGCGCGTGCCGCCAGCGGTCGTCGGCGGGCAGCAGGTCGGCCAGCACGGCGAGCAGGTCACGGTCGCTCGAGGAGCCGAGCTCGATCAGCGCGAGCCCGGCGGTGGCGTGCGGGACGAACACGTGCAGCAGCCCGTCACCGCCGCCGGACGCTCCGGCCGCGAAGTCCGCGCACTGGCTGGTGATGTCGAACAGGCCTTCACGGCTACCCGTGCGGACCTGGATGATCTCTGTCTCCATAAACGTGACACTCTAGGCGCATGTCCACCAGCGAGCAGACCGGCCGTCCGCGCGGCGGCCGGAAAGCCAGGGCGGCCCGTGACGCCGGGGCGGGAAGCCGGGTCGACCAGGAGACCGTGGCGCGCATCGAGCGGTCGACGGGCAGCCTCGGCACGGCCGCCATCGCGTCGATGGATAAGCGGCTGCCGTGGTTCCGGGCGATGTCGGCGGAGAACCGGTCGTGGCTCGGGCTGGTCGCGCAGGCCGGGATCGCCGCGTTCGTGGACTGGATCCGTCACCCCGAGCGGGACCGCCCGGCGGTCGCGGGCGAGGTGTTCGGCACCGCGCCGCGCGAGCTGGCCCGGGCGGTCAGCCTGCAGCAGGCGGTGGAAATGCTGCGCGTCATCATCGACGTGGTGGAGGCGCAGGTCGGCGAGCTGGCGGCGCCGGGCGGCGAGGCGGAGCTGCGTGAGGCCGTACTCCGGTACACCCGGGAGGTCGCGTTCGGCGCGGCGCAGGTCTACGCACGGACTGCGGAGGCGCGCGGGGCGTGGGACGCCCGGCTGGAGGCTCTCGTCGTGGATTCCCTGGTGCGCGGGGAAACCGAGGAGTCGCTGCACTCGTGGGCGTCCGCGCTGAACTGGTCCTCCTCCCCCGTCGCCGTCATCGCCGCCCTGGTCGAGGGCGAGGAGACCACCGCCGCGCTGATCGACGACCTGCGTACGGACGCCAAGCGCGCCCGGCTGGACGTGCTGGCCGGAGTGCAGGGCAACCGCCTGGTGGTCCTGCTCGGCGGCACCGACGACCCGCTCAGCGCGGCCGAGCGCTTCGCCGGGCGGTTCGGCGCCGGCGCCCTCGTGGTCGGGCCTGTCGTCCCCGACCTGCGGTCGGCGGCCACCTCGGCGCGCGCCGCGCTGGCCGGACTGCGCGCGGCGGCCGCGTGGCCGGACGCCCCCCGGCCGGTCAGTGCGGACGAACTGCTGCCCGAACGGGCCCTGGACGGGGACACCGACGCGCGCGGGGAGATGATCACGCACGTCTACGAGCCGCTGCTGGCCGGGGGTTCGGCCCTGGTGGACACGCTCACCACCTACCTGGAGCAGGGGTCGTCCCTGGAGGCGACGGCGCGGATGCTGTTCGTGCACCCGAACACGGTCCGCTACCGGCTGCGCCGGGTCACCGAGCTCACCGGCTACACCCCGTCCGACGGCCGCGACGGGTTCGCCCTGTGGACCTCGATCGTCATCGGCCGCCTCGCCGCCAAACCGGCTTAGCCGCCCGCTAGCCCGGGAGCCGGCCGATGCGGTGACCGGTGACCTTGGTCGGGGTGATGCGCATGAACAGGTTGCGGGCGCCAGCCACCCAGGACTCGACACCGGTCCGGGAGGCCACCGCGAGCTCGTCGTCAGACTCCATGGGGTGGACGTCGCCCTGGACGAGGACACTCCAGCCGACGTGCGCGGTCTCGTCGAAATGGTCGATCTCGAACGCCACCTTGTAGTCGGCGTGCGCGATCCCGGTGCGCAGGTCCTCTTCCATGGTGGAGTGCCGCGCGGTGCGGAAGTAGATCACGTTGTCCTGCACCATGAAGTTGACCGGGAGAATGGTGGGGCCGTACCGGCCGGAATACCCGATCCGGCCGACGCCGCCCGCCGAGATCAGCTTCCAGCTCTCGCCTTCGCCGAACGGCTCCAGGGGCGATTGCGGCTGCGGATCGCCGGCCGTCTCGGCCGATTGCGCGTCGTCGGTCATGCGTTCAGCCATCAGTGATCCCGTTCCTGAGGGGCGAGAGGTTCCGGGCCTCTGCCGGACACGTCCGACGCTATACCTCTGGCCGGGAAAGAAGGGCACGAGTCCGGGCGGACCCGCGCACGCGTACAGCGGCCCGCAACGGGACGGTGACGCGCAGGTAAACGCTATTTGGCGGAAGGGTACAAAGTTTCCCCCCCAAACTTCGTACCGTCCGTCGTTGGAGTAGCGGACTTCTACAGTGCAGGCTGTAAATGTGCTCGCCATAACCGCTCCCGGCCAGGGGGCCCAGGCTCCCGGCTTCCTCTCGCCCTGGCTCGAGGTCCCCGGCGTCGCGGCACGTCTGGGCGCCTGGTCTGAACTGGCGGGCGTCGACCTCGTCCGGTTCGGCACCACGGCCAGCGCCGACGAGATCAAGGACACCGCCGTCGCCCAGCCGCTGCTGGTCGCGGCAGGACTCGCGGCCGCCACAGCGCTCTTCGACGACACGGCGCTCTTCGACAACCCAGCGCTCTTCGACGGGGATCTCCCGGCTACCGGCCCCGGACTGGCCGCGGCCGGCCACAGCGTGGGTGAGCTGGTCGCCGGCGCCATCGCCGGCGTGCTGAGCGCCGCCGACACGCTCCGGCTCGTCGCGGTGCGGGGGCGCGCGATGGCCGAGGCCGCGGCGGCCCGTCCGACCGGGATGACCGCGGTACTGGGCGGGGACGAGACCACCGTGCTGGCGTCGATCGAGGCGCACGGGCTGACCCCGGCCAACGTGAACGGCGCCGGGCAGATCGTCGCGGCCGGGACGCTGGAGCAGCTCGCCGCGTTCGCGGCCGAACCGCCGGCCGGGGCGCGGCTGCGCCCGCTGCCGGTCGCGGGCGCGTTCCACACCGTGCACATGGCGCCGGCCGTGGCCGCGCTGCGCGCGGCGGCCAGCACCGTGACCGTGCGCGATCCCCGGATGGCCCTGCTGTCCAACGCCGACGGCGCGGTCGTCAGCACCGGCACGGAGTGGCTGGACCGCATCGTCGCGCAGGTCGCCACGCCGGTCCGCTGGGACGCCTGCATGGCCACGATGGCGGACCGCGGTATCACCGCCATGATCGAACTGCCCCCGGCCGGCACGCTCACCGGCCTGGCCCGGCGGGCGCTGCCCGGCGTGGCCGCCCGCGCCCTCAAGACCCCGGATGACCTGGCGGCGGCGCGCAAGCTGCTCGCCACAGTGCCGTCTAAACCCACAGTGCCGTCTAAACCCACCGGGCCGTCTAAACCCACCGGGCCGCCGGAACCCACCGGGGCATCGGAACCCATCCCACGGAGGCACGCATGACGCTCGCACCGGACCTGGCCTCCATCACCGGAGCCGACGTCCCCCAGATAGACAGCAGAGACGGCAGCACGGAGGATGACGCGGAGGTCGGCGCCACCTGGACGGGTGAACTGCCCGAGTGGCGGCTGCTGGTCGCCCCGCTGGGCGGGACCTTCCGCGCCGTCCCGCACTCCGGTTTCACCGACGGCATCAGCACCGAGGTTGGCCACGTCGAGGCGCGTAGCGACCGGCGCGCGATCATCCCGCCGTGGCGCGGCGCGATCATCGAGTGGCTCGTGCAGGACGGGGACCCGGTCAGCGTGGGACAGCCGCTGGCCCGGCTGCTGCCCGAGGGCGCCGAATAGCCCCAGCCAGGTCCGTTTCGGCCAAAAAAAATCCATCGCGACCACCGTTCCCCCCTAATAAAGCCGACACAGAGAAGACGACACAGAAAGGCGGCACTATGCGACTCCCCCAGCCGGCCGCTGGTGCACGCATCCTTGCGTTCGGCGGGTATCAGCCCGACAATGTGGTGACCAACGATGACCTGGCGGCCGTCATGGACACCAGCGACGAGTGGATCCGCAGCCGCGTCGGCATCGCGAGCCGGAGGATCGCCGGCCCGGACGAGACCGTCGCCGACATGGCCGTGGCCGCGGCGGGCAAGGCGATCGCCGGCAGCGGCGTCAGCGTGTCCGACATCGATCTGGTCATCGTGGCGACCTGCAGCACCGAGGCCCCCATCCCCAACGCGTCCGCCACGGTCGCGTCGCGGCTGGGCATCGTCGCCCCGGGCGCCTACGACCTCAACGCCGCCTGCGCCGGTTTCTGCTACGGGCTGGCCAACGCGAGCGATGCGGTGCGGGCCGGGACCGCCCGGCACGTCCTGGTGATCGGGTCGGAGAAGATGTCGGCCTGGGTGGACCCGGCGGACCGGTCGACCCGGATCATCTTCGCCGACGGCGCCGGTGCGGCCGTGGTCGGCCCGGTCGCGGACCCGGCCGACAAGCCCGGTATCGGCCCGGTGGTGTGGGGCAGCAACGGCGATCTGGCCGACAAGATCCACATCAAGGACCGCACGTCGTTCCTGTTCCAGGAGGGACAGGCGGTATTCCGGTGGGCGACCACCGAGCTGTACCCGATGGCGCTGGAAGCCTGCCAGCGTGCGGGCGTCCGGCCGGAGGACTTGGCCGCGTTCGTTCCGCACCAGGCCAACCTGCGGATCATCGAGTCGATCGCCCGCAAGATCGGGGTGCCGCGGGACAGGCTCGCCGATGACATCATCCACGCGGGCAACACCTCGTCCGCGTCGATCCCGCTGGCCCTGGCCCGGATGACGGAACGCGGTGAGCTGCACGCCGGCATGCCCGTGCTGCTCCTGGGCTTTGGCGCCGGCATGTGCTACGCCGCGCAGGTGGTCACAGTACCCTAGCCTGGCCCGGCTCCGGCCGCGCACAACCCGATGACCAGGCAATCCAATGAACCCCCCAACCAGACGACACCGTAAGACAAGGAGTCAGCAGACAGATGGCACTAACCGAGCAGGAGATCCTCGCGGGTCTGGCAGAGATCATCGACGAGATCGCGGGTGTCCCGGCCGACGAGGTAACCCCGGACAAGAACTTCGTGGACGACCTCGACATCGACTCGCTGTCCATGGTGGAGATCGCCGTGGCAGCACAGGACAAGTTCGGCGTGGAGATCCCCGACGATCAGCTGAAGGATCTCAAGACCGTCCAGGACGTCATCACCTACGTGCACAAGAACGCGAGCTAACGGCACGGGGCCTGCTCGCCGGCACTGGCGCTGGCGGCCAGGCTTCCCCGTCGGCGAGCAGCCTTCCCGGCCCGGCGGACAGCCAGCAGAGGGCGCACAGCCAGGGCCCACAGCCACCCCGCATGCGGGCCCCGTGTGACGAGATTGAGGAGCCGATCACAGTGAGCGCAGACGACAACAGGGTCGTCGTCACCGGCCTGGGCGCGACCACGCCTCTCGGCGGCGACGTCGCATCGACCTGGTCAGCGATGCTGGCCGGGCGCAGCGGCGTGAAAGCGCTGACCGACGACTGGGCCAAGGATCTCCCGTCCCGGATCGCCGGCGTCGCAGCGGCCGACCCGGTCGAGATCGTGGGACGCGTGCAGGCCCGCCGGATGGACCGCTGCGAGCAGTTCGCCCTGGTCGCCGCCCGGGAAGCGTGGGCGGACGCCGGCCAGCCCGAGGTCGACCCGGAACGGCTCGGCGTCTCGGTCACCAGCGGCATCGGCGGGATCGGCTCCACCCTGGCCGCCTACGACACGCTCAAGGAAAAGGGCTGGCAGCGGATCTCCCCGTTCACGGTGCCGATGCTGATGCCGAACGGTTCCGCGGGATGGATCAGCATCGAACTGGGCGCTCAGGCCGGGGCGCATTCGGCGGTCAGCGCGTGCGCGTCCGGTGCCGAGGCGGTCGGGTACGGCATCGACATGATCAGGTCCGGCCGCGCCGACGTCGTGGTCGCCGGCGGCACGGAGGCGGCGATCATGGCCCTGAACATGGGCGCGTTCGCGGTCATGCGCGCGCTATCGTCACGCAACGATGAGCCGGAGCGGGCGTCGCGCCCGTTCGACAAGGGCCGGGACGGCTTCGTCCTCGGCGAGGGCGCCGGCATGCTGGTGCTGGAGTCCGCGGCGCACGCCGCCGCGCGCGGCGCGCGGGTGTACGCGGTTGCGGCCGGGGCCGGGTACTCCTCGGACGGCTATCACATCGCTCACCCGCATCCCGAGGGCGCCGGCGTGATCCTGGCCATGAAGCGGGCGCTGGCCGATGCGGGTGTCTCGCCCGACCAGATCGTGCACGTCAACGCGCACGCCACCTCGACGCCGGAAGGCGACGTGGCCGAGGCGCAGGCCATCATGACGGCCCTGGGACCGGCCGCGGAACGGGTCGTGGTCTCCTCCACCAAGTCGATGACCGGGCACCTGCTCGGCGGCGCGGGCGCGGTCGAGTCCGTGGCGGCGATCCTCGCCCTGCACGAGAAGACCGCTCCGCCCACGATCAACCTCGAAGATCCCGACGACGGCGTCAAGGTCGACGTCGCGACCGAGCCGCGGCCCCTGCGGCCCGGTGGCCGCGAGCCGATGGCGGTGCTGAACAACGCCTTCGGCTTCGGCGGGCACAACGTCTCGCTCGTCTTCACCGCTCCCTGACCGGCCCGGCGAGTCCGCGCCCCGGCCCGGCGGGCGGCCGGTGTACGGTCCGCACCACCGCGGGCCGCCGGGGGTTCCCGGGGGGCGCCCCCGGGCTGGTACGGCCCCCCTAACCGTGTCTTCACACGCGCAAGGAGAACTCAGGTGACCGCCACGGACAACCACCGCGCCGCGCCGGCGACCCCGGCCGCGGGAGCCACCCCGGCTGCGGGAGCAACACTGCCCCGCGACCCGGTGATCCGGCTGGAGGCCCTGTTCGACACCGGGTCCCTGGAGCTGATCGCGCCGGACACCGGGACCGGCGCCATCGCCGCCGCGGGCCTGATCGACGGCACCGGGGCGGTCGCGTTCGCCTCCGACCCGCGGGTCCAGGGCGGGGCCTCGGGCGAGGCGGGGTGCGCGGCGATCGTGGCCGCGTACGAGGAGGCCGTCCGGCGCGGCGTGCCCATCATCGGCCTGTGGCATTCGGGCGGCGCGCGGCTGGCGGAGGGCGTGGCCAGCCTGCACGCGGTCGGCACGATCTTCGCGGCGATGACCCGCGCCTCGGGCCTGGTGCCGCAGATCTCGGTGGTCCTCGGCCCCGCGGCCGGCGGCGCCGCGTACGGGCCGGCCCTCACCGACATCGTTATCCTGTCCGGGCTGGGCCGGATCTTCGTCACCGGCCCGGACGTGGTGCGCAGCGTGACCGGCGAGGATGTGGACATGGCCCGGCTGGGCGGGCACGAGCCGCACTCGCGCCGGTCGGGCGTGGCGTCCATCGTGACCGACACGGACACCGAGGCCATCGCCCAGGCGCGGCGGCTCGCCGCGCTGCTCGGGGATCACGGCAAGGTCGCGGACGACCCCCGTGGCGCTGACTTCAGCGGGCTGCTGCCCGCCTCACCGCGCCGGGCCTACGACATGCACCCGGTCATCGACCGCGTGCTGGACGCGCCGGGGGTCGAGCTGTTCCCCAAGTGGGCGCCGAACGTGGTGACCACGCTGGGCCGGCTCGGCGGCGGCACGGTCGGCGTGGTCGCGAACAACCCGCTGCGCCTGGGCGGCTGCCTGGACGCCACCTCGGCCGAGAAGGCGGCTCGGTTCGTGCGGATGTGCGACGCGTTCGGCATTCCGCTCGTGGTGCTCGTCGATACCCCCGGTTACCTTCCCGGGGTCGGCCAGGAATGGGACGGGGTGGTCCGCCGCGGCGCGAAGCTGCTGCACGCGTTCGCCGAATGCGTGGTGCCGCGGGTCACGCTCGTGACGCGCAAGGCGTACGGCGGCGCCTACATCGCGATGAACTCCCGCTCGCTGGGCGCCACCCGCGTACTGGCCTGGCCGGGCGCGGAAGTGGCCGTGATGGGCGCGGTGGCCGCGATCCGGATCCTGCACCGGCGCACGCTGGCCGCCACCGAGCCGGAGAAGCTGCACGACACCGAGACGGCGCTGGCTGCCGAGCACGAGCGGACCGTCGGCGGCCTTCAGCGCGCCCTCGACCTCGGCGTCATTGACGAGATCATCGACCCCGCGCAGACCCGCCAGGCGATCGCCCACGCCATTGCCGCCGCCCCCCAGGCCAGAGGCGCCCACCGCAACATCCCGCTGTAGCACGGTCGGTCAGTCTTCCGGCAGCAGTCTGAGCCGCCCGCCTTTGGGCAGGTGGCGTGGCGCGACGATCTGGAAGTCACGGCGGTCCAGGGCGGCGACCTCGTGCCGGTCGAGCCGCACTGCGTCCCGATCCTGGAGATCGCCCTCGACTGTGGTTGATGCGATCTCGAGACGCGGGCCGAAAGCCAGGGCCTTGTGGTGACCTACGGATCTAGCGCGCCGCGCTGGCCGCAGCAAACATAATTGCGGCGAGACAAGAGTGGTGACAGGAGCGGGACGCGGATTCGCGCCGGGGGCAAGCCCCGGGACCGGCCGCCCGGCCATCACCCCGCAGAGATGCGTTCTGCCCCGGTCCCGGGCATGAAAGGGATGACTTCCCATGCGAACCCACATCATGCGGGCCGCCAGCGTGGTCGCGGCGGCCGGGGCACTGAGCGCGCTGGGCTTAGCCGGGAACGGCACCGCCGGAGCGACGGCCGCGCCCACCTCGGCGGTCAGGACGGCTCGCCCGGTGACCGCCTACGTCGCTATCCATTCGGGTTCCGTGACCCCGATCAACACCGCGACCAGCACCGCGCTCAAGACAATACATGTGGCCTTTAGCGCCGATGCGATCGCGATCACCCCGAACGGGAAGACCGCCTACGTCACCGACTACGGCCTGAGCACGGTGATCCCGATCGCCACCGCCACCAACACTGCCCTCATGCCGATCAGCGTCGGGGGCAGTCCGGTAGCCATCGCGGTCACGCCGTAACGAACCGGCAGCCGCAGCCGTGCCCAGCGGCCCCGGCTCCGCTCGCCCCGGCGTGGGCTTGAACAGGCGCCGGGGCGGAGGAGCCCTCTCCATAACCGTGAAGTCAGACATCCAGTCATTAGCCTGCATACGTCCTCAGCCGTCTCAAGCGGGCTACGGAGAGGTTTTCTACCGGCCCAGCGAGCCCGGGCCAACGGCCCGGTGAGTGGCCGGTGCTGTCGGCGAGACCCGCAGCAGGGTTACGGCGAGTCGATCGTTACCGGCCCAGCGAACCGGGCCTCCGGCCCGGTGAGTGGCCGGTGTGTCGGCGAAGTACCCGAGCGGGGCGCGGAGCGCATGCGGGGGGATCGGGGGGTCGCCCCCCCGAATTATGGAGTATTTCCGTCGGCGGGTGCGGACGGGCCGATGGGATCGGACGGCGGAGCCGCGGGGCCCGTGGCCGGTCCGGTTTCGGGAGGCCCGGCCGATTCGGGCGCCTCGGCGGGCTCGGCGGCCCGGCTCTCGGCGAGCAATTGCTCCAGCCGGGCGCCCTGCAGCCGGCGGAACGTCCGGTGCGGCCGGGTGCGGTCCAGCACGGCCACCTCGAGCTGGCTGGTCCCCAGCTCCGGGCGCTCGCCCCCGTTACCGGTGGAAGTGGGGTTGCCGGCGGGGGCAGCGGTGCCGGCGGGGGCGGCCAGCGCGGCCAGCGCGGCGCTGAGCGCCTCGGTCAGCGTCATGCCGTCGGAGTATCGTTCCTTCAGGACCGTGCTCACCTGGTCGGCCTGACCGCCGATCGCCGCGTACCCGTGCTCGTCGCCGACCGAACCGTCGAACGTGATCCGGTAGATCTGGTCGGCGTCGGTGGTCTCCCCCGCCTCGGCCACGATGATCTCGACCTCGAACGGCTTGGAGCTCTCGGTGAAGATCTGGCCGAGCTGCTGGGCGTACCAGTTGGCGATGCCGCGCGCGGTGACGTCACGCCGGTCGAACTGGTAGCCCGTGACGTCGGCGTAGGTCACGCCCGCCTTGCGCAGGTTCTCGTACTCGTTGTACCGGCCGACGGCGGCGAAGGCGATCCGGTCGTAGATCTCGCTGATCTTGTGCAGCGCCCGGGACGGGTTGGGCGCCACGAACAGGATCCCGCCCGCGTACTGGATGACGACCCCGCTGCGGCCGCGCGCGATTCCCTTGCGCGCATAGTCCGCCTTGTCTTTCATCACCTGTTCGGGTGACACGTAGAACGGCATGGACACCGCAGGCGCTTCCTTTACTCGCGAGTTCGGCTGGGACGGGAGGGCGGGAGGAGGGCTGTGCTCAGCCGGAGCTGAGCGGCGCCGTCGGGCCGTCCGGCGAATGCATGCGCTCGTTGACCACGGCGCGCGCGTGCTCCTCGGCCTCGGCCTCGGACAGCCGGTTGTAGCCGTCCGCGGTCACGACCGCGATCACCGGGTAGATCGAGCGGGTGAGGTCGGGGCCGCCGGTCGCCGAGTCGTCGTCGGCCGCGTCGTACAGCGCCTGCACGCACGCGCGCACCACCTCGGACGACGTCATGCCGTCCCGGTAGAGCTTCTTCAGCGAGCCCCGGGCGAACACCGACCCCGAACCGATCGAATGGTACCGGTGCTCCTCGTACGGGCCACCGGCCACGTCGTAGCTGAAGATCCGGCCGATCCCGGTGACCTCGTCGTAGCCGGCGAACAGCGGGACGACGGCCAGGCCCTGCATGGCGGCGGCGATGTTGCCCCTGATCATCGTGGCCAGGCGGTTGGCCTTGCCCTCCAGGGACAGCGACCGGCCCTCCATCTTCTCGTAGTGCTCGAGCTCCACCTGGAAGAGCCGGACGAACTCCAGGCCCACGCTGGCCGTGCCCGCGATCCCCATGCCGGAGAACTCGTCGGTGCGGAAGACCTTCTCCACGTCCCGTTTGGCAATCATGTTGCCCGCGGTGGAGCGGCGGTCCCCGGCGATGACCACGCCGCCGTCGCAGATGGCCGTGACGATCGTCGTCGCATGCGGCAGGTCGGGCAGCCCGTGCCCGCCCGGCCCGGGGTACGTACCGGACATCGGGGCCCGGCCTGCCGCGCTGCCGGGCAGCAGGTCGGGCGCGTAGGAGGCGAGGAAGTCAGCGAACGAGGAAATCCGGGGAGCCATGAACGCTCCGGGAAAACGCCTGCTCCCGTCCAAGTCAGAGCCCACGCGGTTCCTTCCGTATCTCAAAGCCGTCTTAACAACAGACCCTACTGCGACCTGCGGGCGCTGCGCACAGGGCCGCGGGCCATCCGTCAAGCCGGGCGTCAGCCCTGGGCGAACCAGTTAACGGCCCGCACTGCAGCTCCTCGAGCGGCAGTACGGGCCCTGGTGACGAGCGGTTACTGGCCGCCCTTCTGGACGTACGAGCGGACGAACTCCTCCGCGTTTTCCTCGAGCACCTCGTCGATCTCGTCCAGGATCGCGTCAACGTCGTCGGAGAGCTTCTCGTGCCGTTCCTGGACCTCTTCGGTCGACTTGGCCTCGGTCTCCTCGGCCTCCTCGGTACGCCGTGAGGTCTGGCGCTGGCCGCCCGTGTCCTTTGATGTTGCCATCCCGGTACCTCCGTCAATCGGGGGCGTTCCCCGCCCCAACGCTATCTTCGCCCGCCGACATCATGTTCAACCCCCGATTTGCGGTCCAGCCGCAAATCGGGCTTATTCCGGCTGCCCGGTCAGCGCCGAAACCAGGTCCGCCGCAGTCCGGCAGCGCCGGAGCAGGTTCCCGACGTGCGCCTTGGTCCCGCGCAGCGGCTCGAGGGTCGGCACCCGCTGCAGCGACTCACGGCCCGGGATATCGAATATCACCGAGTCCCAGGACGCGGCGGCGACCGACTCGGCGTACTGGCGCAGGCACCGGCCGCGGAAGTAGGCCCGGGTGTCCTCGGGAGGCTCATCGATCGCCCGGCGGATCTGCTCCTCGGTGGCAAGCTGCACCATCCGGCCCTTGGCGGCCAGCCGGTTGTACAGCCCGCGGGCCTGCCGGACATCGGAGTACTGCAGGTCGATGAGCTGCAGGCGCGGGTGGTCCCAGGCCAGCCCGTCGCGGACCCGGAAGCCCTCCAGCAGTTCCAGCTTCGCCACCCAGTCCAGCTCACGGGACAGCTGCATCGGGTCCTCGGACAGCCGGTTCAGCACCGACTCCCACCGGTCGAGCACGTCGGCGGTCATGGAGTCGACGTCCGAGCCGAACTTGTCCTCGGTGTACTTGCGCGCCAGTTCCAGGTACTCGCGCTGGAGCTGGATGGCGGTCATCTTCTTGCCGTTCCGCAGCGTCACCAAGCGGCGCAGCGACGGGTCGTGCGAGACGGCCCGCAGGTCGGCGACGGCGGCGTCCAGGGACAGATCCGCGTCGAGGAACTTGTCCTCGATCATCGAAAGGACGAGGGCCGTGGTCCCCACCTTGAGGTAGGTGGCGACCTCGCTCATGTTGGCGTCGCCGATGATCACGTGCAGACGCCGGTACTTCTCCGGATCGGCGTGCGGCTCGTCCCGGGTGTTGATGATCGGCCGCTTCAGCGTCGTCTCCAGGCCGACCTCGACCTCGAAGAAGTCGGCCCGCTGGCTGATCTGGAAGCCGACGCCGCGGCCGTCCGCGCCGATGCCCACGCGCCCGGCACCGCAGATGACCTGGCGGGAGACGAAGAACGGGGTCAGGTGCCGGACGATGTCGGCGAAGGGCGTGGCCCGCCGCATGAGGTAGTTCTCGTGGGTGCCGTAGGAGGCACCCTTGTTGTCGGTGTTGTTCTTGTAGAGCTGGATCGGCGCGGCGCCGGGAATCGTCGCGGCGCGCTCGGCGGCCTCGGCCATGATCCGCTCGCCGGCCTTGTCCCAGATCACCGTGGACAGCGGGTTGGTGCACTCGGGGGTCGAGTACTCCGGGTGCGCGTGGTCGACGTACAGCCGGGCCCCGTTGGTCAGGATGACGTTGGCCAGGCCCAGGTCCTCGTCGGTGAGCTGGGTCGAGTCCGCGCTCTCCCGGGCCAGGTCGAAGCCGCGGGCATCGCGGAGCGGATTCTCCTCCTCGAAGTCCCACCGGGCCCGGCGCGCCCGTGCCGCCGTCGCGGCCTGGTAGGCGTTCACGATCTGGGACGAGGTCACCATGGCGTTGGCCCCTGGCTGGCCGGGCACCGAGATGCCGTACTCGGTCTCGGTGCCCATCACCCGCAGCACGCTCATGTCAGCAGCCTATGCCGCCTGGGCCGTGCCCAGGCCGCCGACACACGTCACAGGTACTGGCCCGTATTGGCCACGGTGTCGATCGACCGGCCCGCCTCGGTGCCGGTCTTGCCCGACACCAGGGTGCGGATGTAGACGATGCGCTCGCCCTTCTTGCCGGAGATGCGCGCCCAGTCGTCCGGGTTGGTGGTGTTGGGCAGGTCCTCGTTCTCGCTGAACTCGTCGACGCAGGCCGACAGCAGGTGCGCCACCCGCAGGCCCTTCTGCCCGGTGTCGAGGAACTCCTTGATGGCCATCTTCTTGGCCCGGTCCACGATGTTCTGGATCATGGCCCCGGAGTTGAAGTCCTTGAAGTACAGGACCTCCTTGTCACCGTTGGCGTAGGTGACCTCGAGGAACCGGTTCTCCTCCGACTCGGTGTACATCCGCTCGACGACCCGCTGGATCATCGCCTCGACGGTCCCGTCCCGCGACGAGCCGTGCTCGGCCAGGTCGTCGGGGTGCAGCGGGAGCCCGGTCAGGATGTACTTGGAGAAGATGTCCTTGGCCGCCTCGGCGTCGGGACGCTCGATCTTGATCTTGACGTCCAGCCGGCCGGGCCGCAGGATCGCGGGGTCGATCATGTCCTCACGGTTGGACGCGCCGATGACGATCACGTTCTGCAGGCCCTCAACGCCGTCGATCTCGGACAGGAGCTGCGGGACGATCGTGTTCTCCACGTCGCTGGAGACACCCGAGCCGCGGGTACGGAAGATCGAGTCCATCTCGTCGAAGAACACGATGACCGGCATGCCCTCGCTGGCTTTTTCCCGGGCCCGCTGGAAGACGAGCCGGATGTGCCGCTCGGTCTCGCCGACGTACTTGTTCAGCAGCTCCGGGCCCTTGATGTTCAGGAAGAAGCTCCGCCCCGCCGAGCCGGGCCCGGCGGTACCGTCCGCGGCGGTCTTCTGGGCGACCTGCTTGGCCAGCGAGTTCGCCACCGCCTTGGCGATGAGCGTCTTCCCGCAGCCGGGCGGGCCGTAGAGCAGCACGCCCTTCGGCGGCCGGAGCTGGTGCTCGCGGAACAGGTCCGCGTGCAGGTACGGCAGCTCGATCGCGTCCCGGATCTGCTCGATCTGGGAGGTCAGGCCGCCGATGTCGGAGTAGACGATGTCGGGGACTTCCTCCAGGATGAGCTCCTCGACCTCGGCCTTGGGGATCCGCTCGAACACATAGCCCGAACGCGGCTCCAGCAGCAGCGAGTCGCCACTGCGCAGGGTGGAGGCGCGCAGCGGGTCCGCGAGCCGGACCACGCGCTCCTCGTCGGCGTGCGAGATGACCAGCGCGCGCTCGCCATCCTCCAGCAGCTCTTTCAGCATGACGATCTCACCGGCGGTCTCGAAGCCCTCGGCGATCACGACGTTGAGCGCCTCGTTGAGCACGACTTCCTGGCCGGGCCTGAGCTGGTCCAGCTCGACGGCGGGGCTCACGTGGACCCGCATCTTCCGGCCGCCGGTGAACACGTCGGCGGTGTTCTCGGCGCTGGCATTGAGGAAGATGCCGAAGCCCGAGGGCGGCTGCGCCAGCCGGTCGACTTCCTCCTTCAGCGCGACGATCTGGTCCCGGGCCTCGCGCAGCGTGCCGGTCAGCCGATCGTTCTGCGCGGTGACGGCGGCCAGGCTGGCCTCGGTCTCACGCAGCCTCTCCTCGAGAAGCCGCGCCTGGCGTGGCGAATCGGCGAGCCTACGGCGCAATGCGGCGATCTCCTCGTCAAGGAAGGAGATCTGCGCGGTAAGGCCCTTGACCTCATCGTCATGCCGTGAGGCTCGTGAGCTTTCGTCCCTGCTTCCCACGGCCCTCACCTCCTTCCGGTACCTGAACTATTTAGACCCTACCTATCACGGATCGGTTCGTAACCTCGCAGCCCGCGTTAGTCAGAGCACACTGGATACGGGATTAATGCCCCGCCGGGGGCCGTCCGAAGCAGCCGGGGCGGCCTATCGTTACGGTTTAGACACTTCTGGTTCCGTAACAGGCCATGGGCTTGAGGCCGCGCAAGCTGGGAGCATACGGCCCGCGCGCGTTCCTGCGGGCTCTTCAGGGCCTCAGGAGTTCACCTGCGCCTGGCTCTCCTCATCGGCGTGCGCGCCCTTGGACGGGCGGCGCCGTCGCGGCGGGGGCGTCACCCCGTCGGCCAGCCGCCGCGCCGTCAGCAGGAAGCCCGTGTGCCCGATCATCCGCTGGTCCGGGCGGACCGCCAAGCCGTCCACATGCCAGCCGCGCACCATCGACTCCCACGCGGCCGGCTCATCGAAATTCCCCTGCGCGCGCAGCGCCTCGACGGTCCGGGACAACTGCGTGGTCGTCGCCACGTAGCAGCAGATGACACCGCCGGGCACCAGGACGTGCGCGGCGGCCTGCACGCAGTCCCACGGCGCGAGCATGTCGAGGATTACGCGGTCAGCGTGGTCCGCCGGAAGCGAACGCGCCCCGGCGTCGAAGTCGCCGACGGCCAGCTGCCACGCCGCGGGCGCGGCACCGAAGAAGGTCTCCACGTTGTGCCGGGCAATCTCGGCGAAGTCGGCGCGGCGCTCGAACGAGGTCACCGACCCGCCGTCGCCCACGGCGCGGAGCAGCCAGCAGGTCAGCGCACCCGACCCGGCTCCCGCCTCGACGACCCGCGCCCCCGGGAAGACGTCGGCCATCGCCACGATCTGCGCGGCGTCCTTGGGGTAGACGACCGCCGCACCGCGCTTCATGCCCAGGGTGAAGTCCGCGAGCAGCGGGCGGAGCGCGACGTAGAGCGTGCCGCCCGAGGACTTCACCACGCTCCCGTCCGGCTGGCCGATGAGGTCATCGTGACTGAGCGACCCGCGGTGGGTGAAGAACGACTTGCCCGGTTCCAGGACCACCGTATGGTGGCGGCCCTTCGGGTCGGTGAGCTGGACGAGGTCGCCTGCCCGGAACGGGCCGCGACGTGGGGGGATCATGCCGGACAGGCTATCGGCTCGCCGCCGGATCGATCGGGGACGGCGATCGGGACTCAGACCCCGGCGAACGCGCCGTCCAGGTCGCTGGCGGCCAGCACGCCGTACACCTGGCCGGTGGGCTCCACGACCAGGTACTCACTCGCCGGAGCCTTGCGGACGGCGTCGATCAGCGCCATCCCGCCCAGGTCAGCCGATAGCACGAGGCTGGGATCGAGCTTGCGGGCCAGCGTCCCGGCCTCGATCCACGGCCGGCGCTGCGGCGGCGTCGCCATCACCGCCGACTCGTTCACGATGGCGATCGGGGTGTTCTCGTGGTCCACCACGACCAGGGCACGCGCGTTGGTCTCGTCGGCCCGGCGAATGGCCTCGGCCAGCGGGAGGGTCGAGGGAATGGGGATGGCCTTACGGGCGAGCCGCCGCGCCTGGATGCCCGGCAGCCGCTCCCGCACCCGGGTCGCCCGGATCGACTGCCCCGCGCCGATCCACATGAACCCGGCGATGAACGCCAGCCACAGCATGCTCATCAGGTCCTGGCTCCGGCCCTTGGCCATCGCGTACCCGGCCGGCACCACCAGCAGCGCGACCGCGAGGACCCGGCCGGACCACGCGGCCACGATGGTCGCCGTACCCGGCCGCCCGGTGACCTTCCACACGATGGCGCGCAGCATCCGGCCGCCGTCCAGCGGCAGGCCCGGGAGCAGGTTGAAGACGGCAACCACGAGGTTGGCCCAGCGGAGCTGGTTCACGATGATCCAGCCGATGGTCCCGCCCGGTACCAGCTTCGTCAGCCCATACCCGATGGCCGCCAGGACCAGCGAGAGCGCGGGACCGGCCGCGGAGACGATGAATTCCCGGCTGGGCGTCTCCGGCTCGCGCTCGATCTCGGAGATGCCGCCGAGGGGGTACAGCAGGATCCGCCGCACCGGCAGCCCGTAACCGCGGGCGACCAGCGAGTGGCTCAGCTCGTGGATCAGGACGGACGCGTAGAGCAGGATCACGAAGGCGGCGGCGACGATGTACCGGGTACTGCCGTTCAGCGTCCCGGCCAGATCGTTCGCGTAGATGACGATGAAGACGCCCGCGATCACGAACCAGTACGGCGAGATGGTCACCGGGATGCCGAACGGGCGCCCGATTACGATCCCGGACCCCGGCTGCTTGGGCGGCTGCTGGTCTTGTTTGTCGGGCGTCATCCCTGCCACAGCTCGATGCTACGTGCCATCCCGGGCCCCGCGACCGGGAAAGGTTACGGCGAGTGCCGACCGGAGGCCGCACCGGCTCCCGGCCATAGGCCGCACCGGCTCCCCGCCAAAGGCCGCATCGGCTGTCAGTGCCCTGCCCTACGCTCATGGGCGTGGATGAACTCGTCGCGGTAGAGATCGCCGACCCGGCCCCTCCGGATGAGGGCCCGGGTGCGGCGCGCGGGCCGGCGCTGTCGCCGTCCCGGGCCGCCGATTTCATGACCTGCCCGCTGCTGTACCGGTTCCGGGTGATCGACAAACTGCCCGAGCCACCGAGTGCCGCCGCCGCCCGGGGGACGCTCGTGCACGCGGTGCTGGAGCGCCTCTTCGACCTCACCGCGGCCGAACGGACCCTGGACGCGGCGCGCTCACTACTGCAGCCGGAGTGGGAGCGGCTGGCGGCGGCCGAGCCGGACCTGGCCGAGCTGTTCCCCGGCGAGGCCGAGCGGGAGGCGTGGATCCGCGACGCGTCCGCCGCGGTGGACAGTTATTTCCGGCTCGAGGATCCGCGCCGCCTGGAGCCCGCGGACCGTGAGCTGTACGTCGAGGCCGAGCTGGAGTCCGGGCTGCGGCTCCGCGGCTACATCGACCGGCTCGACGTCGCGCCGGCCGGGCAGATCCGGGTCGTGGACTACAAGACCGGCAAGGCGCCGCCGCAGGACTTCGAGGCGCGGGCGCTGTTCCAGATGAAGTTCTACGCCCTGGTGCTGTGGCGGGCGCGTGGCGAGATCCCGCGGCTGCTGCAGCTCATGTACCTCGGGGACGGGCAGGTCGTGCGGTACACGCCCGACGAGGCGGATCTGCGGGCCACCGAGCGCAAGGTGCTGGCGCTGTGGCAGGCCATCGAGCGGGCCACCGATAGCGGCGACTGGCGGGCCCGGCCGGGACGGCTCTGTGAGTGGTGCGCGCACAAGGCGCTGTGCCCGGAGTTCGGCGGTACCCCCCCGCCGCTGCCCGGGCGCGGGCAGGATGGGCCGCTGCCCGGGCGCGGGCAGGATGGGCCGCTGCCCGGGNNCTGCCCGGGCACGGGCAGGATGGGCTCGTCTGAGCCGTTCATCCGGGCGATTCATCCGGGCGGTTCATCCGGTACGGAGGCTGTGCAACGATGGACAAAGGGGCCGCTGCCTCTGAAGTATGCGTCGAGTAGCGCCATCGAGGTAGAGATGTCGACTTACAACGCGATCGCCTGGCTGCCGCTCTGCGCCGGGCTCACCGGGATCGGACTGATCGCGAGCTGGTTCGCGATGCGCAGGCGGGGACTGATGTCCGGGCTGCGCGGGGCGGCCTGGTCCTTGCTGCCGGTCGCCGCCTACCTCACCGGTTCCATCGAGATGTTCTGGAAGATCGGCACGGCGATCGGCACCTTCGCGACCTCCTTCGCGTTCTCGCTCAAGGTGTGGTCGGGTGTCGGCGTGGCCGCGCTGGCGGCGGTGCTGTTCGTGGTGTCGGCCGCCGGCCGGCGCCGGAAGCGCGCCCAGCGTGCCCGCGGCCAGGTCCCGGCCGGGGACCAACCGGGCCGGACGGCCGTGGACGGGACCGCCGGGGCCGCGCGCGATGGTACGGCCGGCCGGGACGGGGCGAAAGGCTCCCCGCGCAAGGAACTGGCCACCAAGCCCGTGCGGGCCGGGAAGGGCGCCCTGGACGATGACGACGATATGGCTGGGGTGGAAGACATCCTGCGCCGGCACGGGATCAATTAGTGCACGATAAGGTCGGCGTTCCCGCGGGCGCGCCGGACGGCCGGACCGGCGGCGGCCAGACCGGCAGCGGCCAGAGCGGCGGGACCACCACACCGGCGCCGCCGCCGGACGTCTACCGGTCGTCCCTGGCCGTGGCGGCCTGGTGGGTCTGGCTCGCGTTTGCGGTCGCCAATCTGATCGACCTCGCGGTGCAGGGCCGTGACCGCCTTTCCCTGGCGGCCGCCGCGGCGCTGGTGCTGGTCACCGGGGTCATGTACGTCGCGGCGTTCCGGCCGCGGGTCGTCGCCGCCGCGCACGGGATCGAGGTGCGCAACCCGCTGCGGGACCACCGGGCGCCCTGGGCGACGGTGACCAACGTGGACCTGCGCGACCTGCTGCGGGTGCATTGCGCGTGGCAGGAACCCGCGAACGGCGGGCAGTGGGCGGGACGACCGGAAGACCCGCAGCGCACCCGGGTCATCCACGCGTGGGCGCTCCAGTCGGCGCGCCGGGCCGGGATGAGCGGGATGCGGGCCTCGCTGGGCCAGGGCCAGATGGCGCGCCGTTCGGTCGGCGGGAGTGCGCTCACCGCGGAGCCGCCCAGCGCCCTGCACCGCAAGGAGACCGAACGGATCGCCCGGGCGCTCGCCGAACGGGCCCGCCGGGAACGCGCCGACGCGGCCCGGCCGGTCCCCGGGGCTGGAGAGAACCGGGCCGGAGAGAACCGAGCGGACGATAACGGACAGAAGCAGCGCATCGGACCGGGCGCCGGAGACGGACCGGAATGGGCGCCGCGCCCCGTCTCGGCCTGGCACGGGCCGTCCGTGCTGGCCGTCCTGGTTCCGGCTCTGCTGCTGGCCGCCGCGATCCTGGCGTAACGGGCTGGCCGCCACGGTCGGCCGCCTGATGACTATTCACCAAGATCACCAGGTAACTTCTGGTCGCGGCCATTTGGGGGGTAATGCGCGGACCCTCAGCCCGGTGACGTCATTGGCCTTCGACGGTTTTACTTCCGTGCCGCCGCGGTTCTCCTACCGCTGCCCCCCTGTCGGAGCACGATACGGCGTCGGTACGCTGGGCCAGGAAATCTTCCCGGGCCGGCCCGATCACGACGGCGTATGGTCCGCCGGGATGCCGGGCAAAGCAAGATTCTCTGCGCCATCCCCGGCAGGTGCCACGAAAACGTAACAGACTATCGACTCTACTGAAACATATTCGGTGCGCTGGCGGTGCCAATATAACGCACGTGTCACGAACACGGCGCGATCCCGAACGGCGTTTTGGGGGTTACGGTCGCATCGTGATACTTAGGACATCAATTCGCATCAGAGCAGGTCGGCGCACCCCGGAAAGGCCGACCGCTCCCAACGACTAGAAGGAGCCTGCCGCATGGGAGCACATCCCGAGCAGCAACGAGGACGAGGGCTTTGGTTTACCGGCCGTAAGCGGGCCGGTAACCAGGACGCTCCCGGCGGCCGACGGCCGAGCCGGGGCCGGCGGGCCCGCATGGCAACGATCGCGGGCTGTGGCGCCGCATCGATCGCCCTGGTAGTGGGCGCCTGTGGCAGCAGCGGCAGCTCGTCCTCGGGCAGCACGAAGGTGGCGGGCGGCACCGCCACCTATGCTCTCCCGCCCGCGACCACGCCGAACTACATCTTCCCCATGTCCAACAGCACGTACTTCAGCGTGTCCAACATCTCGTATCTCCAGGATCTGCTCTACCGCCCGCTGTACTGGTTCGGTGACGGCACCCAGCCCACGCTCAACCCGTCCCTCAGCCTGGCGGACCAGCCGGTGTACAGCGGCCGGCAGGTCACGATCACGCTGAAGAACTACAAATGGTCCAACGGCACGCCGGTCACCGCGCAGAACATCCTGTTCTGGATCAACATGCTGCAGGCGGTCGGCCAGACCGAGTGGGGCGCCTTCGTGCCGGGCGGTTTCCCGACCAACGTGACCAACGTCAAGGCCACCAGCGCCACGACGCTGACCATGACGATGAACAAGGCGTACTCGCCGACCTGGTTCACCTACAACGAGCTGAGCCAGATCACCCCGATGCCCAAGGCCTGGGACCGGACGGCATCCGGACCGAGCGACTGCACCACCACCGTCGCGGACTGCAAGGCTGTTTACACCTACCTGGACAGCCAGTCCAAGTCCATGTCGACCTACGCCAGCTCCCCGGTCTGGAGCGTGGTGGATGGCCCGTGGAAGCTGCAGAGCTTCAATGCGGACGGCAACGCCTCGTACGTGCCGAACAAGTCCTACTCCGGCCCGGTCAAGCCAAGCCTGTCGGTGTTTAAGGAGGTGCCGTTCACCACGGAGCCGGCCGAGTACAACGTGCTCCGTTCCGGTAACGGCGGCCAGAAGCTGGACTTCGGTTACCTGCCGACCACCGATGCCCCGAAGAAGCCGGCCAATGCGTCCGTCGGCGCGAACCCGGTGCCCGGGTACAACCTCAGCCCGCTGTACTCCTGGGGCATCAACTACTTCGTGCCCAACATTGACTCCACCACCCCGGAGGGTCAGGTCATCAAGCAGCTGTACTTCCGGCAGGCGCTGGCGTACCTGGTTAACCAGGAGGCGGTCATCGCCGGCCCGCTGCGCGGATACGGCACCACCACGAACGGACCGGTTGGCGCCAACCCGGTGACCAGCTTCCTGTCTTCCCAGAGCAAGACGGACCCGTTCCCCTACGATCCGGCCAAGGCCAAGTCGCTGCTGTCCAGCCACGGCTGGAAGGTGACGCCGAACGGGACCACCACCTGCACCAACCCGAGCCTGTGCGGCGCGGGCGTCAAGCAGGGCCAGGGCCTGTCGTTCACCCTGCCGTACGCGACCGGCATCGACTGGATCACAGCCGAGATGGCCCAGCTCAAGTCGGACGCCTCTCAGGTCGGCATTCAGCTGCAGCTGCAGCCGAAGCCGTTTAACCAGGTCACCGCCATCGGCGGCGGCGGCTGCGTCGTCACCAAGGCGTCCTGCGCCTGGGACTTCGCCAACTGGGGCGGTGGCTGGATCTTCGCGCCTGACTACTACCCCACCGGTGAGACGCTGTTCGAGAGCGGTTCCGCGGCGAACTCCTCCGGGTACAAGAACAGCCAGAACGACAACCTCATCAATCAGACGCTGACCAACAGTTCGCTGACCCCGCTGCACACCTGGCAGGACTATGCGTCGAAGCAGCTCCCCGAGATCTGGCAGCCGAACGGCGTCTACGAGCTGACGGAGATCGCCAGCAACCTGGGCGGCGTGAACCCGCAGGCGCCGACGCTTAACATCAACCCAGAAAACTGGTACTTCACCAAGTGATCATGATTTACATGCGCGGCTCCGCCGCAGCCTCGGCGGGACGGGGGCACCGGGTTCGCCCGGTGCCCCCGTCGGCACGCCGGAAGGGACCACGTTGATAGCTTTTTTCGTGCGGCGTCTGCTGCAGGCGGTCGTGGTGATCCTGCTGGTCACGATGATCACCTTCGCGCTGCTCCGGGCGATCCCCGGTAACGTCGCGATCGCCATCCTCGGGCCCACCGCCTACCGCAACCCGGCGACGATCGCCCAGTTCGACGCCACCTACGGCTTCAACAAGCCGTGGTTTGACCAGTACTTCCTCTGGCTCGGGCACCTGGCCCAGGGCAACCTCGGCTACTCCTGGAAACTCAACCAGAGCGTCGCCTCACTGCTCGGCAACCGGCTGCCGAAGACGGTCATCCTCGTGGGCATCTCCACGATCATCGCCCTCATCGTCGCCATCCCGATCGGCGTGTACCAGGCGGTCCGGCGCAACAAGGCGGCGGACTACACGTTCACCGCGCTGTCCTTCCTGTTCTACGCGGCGCCGACGTTCTTCGTCGGGACCGTCATGATCCTGGTGTTCGCCGACGAGCTGCACCTATTCGGCCCGGAGGGCCCGCAGGGCGGCCTGGTCAGCGACTTCACCGACTGGAAAGACCTGACGCTGCCCGTGGTCACGCTCGCCCTGGTGACGTTCGCGCTGTTCAGCCGCTACATGCGCTCGTCCACGCTGGATAACATCACCGAGGACTACGTGCGGACCGCGCGGGCCAAGGGCGCCTCGGAACGGCGCGTGCTCATCCGGCACGTGCTGCGCAACTCGCTGATCCCGATCGCGACGCTGGTGGGGCTTAACATCCCGCTCATCGTGTCCGGCGCGCTCATCACCGAGTCCGTTTTCAACTACCCGGGCATGGGGTACCTGTTCTTCCAGGCAGCGCAGCAGCAGGATTACCCCACTCTCCTCGGCGTCCTGATCGTGGTCGCGATCGCGACCGTGATCGGTTCGCTGGTGGCCGACATCGCATACGCGGTACTCGATCCCCGTGTGAGGTACGTGAGCTCATGACCATGCCACCGTCCTCGCCCGATCCATTCGCGCCCGGCATCAATACGCCACTGGCGCCCGGGCTCGACAGCATCGTTCCCGACGAGTTCCCGCCCAATGACGCCGCGCCGGGGACAATTCCGGCCGGCAAGCCGCGCAGCATGTTCGTGCGCGGCCTCGAGGTGTTCCTCGAGAACAAGCTCGCCATCGTCGGCGTGGTCATCCTCGTCGCGATGGTGCTGTTCTGTTACCTCGGGCCGTTCCTCTACCACACGGACCAGATCCACACCAACCTCGCCATCGAGAACCAGGGACCCGGGTCAGGTCATCCGCTCGGCACCGACTCCAGCGGGTACGACGTGCTGGGCCGGCTTATGGTCGGCGGCCGGGTCTCCCTGGAAGTGGGGATGGCGGCGGCGATCCTGGCCACCGTGGTCGGCACCTTGTGGGGAGCCATCGCCGGCTACGTCGGCGGCGCCGTGGACGCCGTGATGATGCGCCTCGTGGACGCGATTCTGGCCATCCCAACGCTGTTCCTGGCCCTGGTCGTCGTGTCGATGTACCCCGCCACCGAGCTGGAGCTGATCATCGTCATCGCGCTGACGTCGTGGCTGACCACGGCCCGGCTGATCCGCGGCGAGGCCCTGTCGCTGCGGGTCCGGGACTACGTGCAGGCGATGAAGGTGATGGGCGGCGGCGGTACCCGCGCGGTGCTCCGGCATATCGCGCCGAACGCGGTCGGCACCATCATCGTGAGCGCCACCTTCCAGGTGGCCGACGCCATCCTGCTGGTGGTCGCGCTGAGCTACCTGGGCCTGGGTGTCCAGCCGCCGAAGACGGACTGGGGCGGCATGCTCAGCGACGGCGTCCAGTACACCTACGACGGTTACTGGTGGCTGATCTACCCGGCCGGTGTCGCCATCATCCTGGTGGTCATCGCCATCAACTTCATCGGCGACGCGCTGCGGGACTCGTTCGAGGTCCGCCTCCAGCGGCGCTGACCGCACCTGATGCACGCGGAGCCGGCCAATCCCGGCCGGCTCCCCTCCAGATAAGGCACGACGAGGACGCATGGCACCCCTGCTCGAAATAAAGGACCTGCACACCGAGATCCGGCTCCGCAGGTCGACCGTGCACGCCATCGATGGCGTCAACCTGACCGTCGAACCGGGCGAATGCCTGGGCATCGTCGGCGAGTCCGGCTGCGGCAAGACGATGACGGCCCTGTCGGTGATGCGGCTGCTGCCCAACGGCGGCCACATCACCGGCGGCAGCATCGTCCTGGACGGCCAGGACATCACGAATCTCGACGACGAAGCGATGCAGGACGTCCGCGGCAACCTGGTGGGCATGATCTTCCAGGACCCCATGACGTCGCTGAATCCGACGATGACGATCGGTGACCAGATCGCGGAGAGCGTCCGGCTGCACCGGGGTGCGGACAAGCAGGCCGGCCTGGAGCGCGCGGTCGAGGTGCTCGGCCTGGTCGGCATGCCCAAGCCGGCCGAGCGGATCGGCAACTTCCCGCACCAGCTGTCCGGCGGCATGCGCCAGCGGGTCATGATCGCCATGGCGCTGGCCTGTGAGCCGAAGCTGCTCATCGCGGACGAGCCGACGACCGCGCTCGACGTCACCATCCAGAAGCAGATCCTGGAGCTCCTCGACAACCTGCGGCAGCGGCTCGGCATGGCGGTGATCCTGGTCACCCACGACCTCGGGGTCATCGCCGGGCGCGCCGACCGGGTCGCGGTGATGTACGCCGGCCGGGTCGTCGAGACGACGGACACGACGACCCTGTTCGCCAACCCCCGGCATCCCTACACGCAGGCCCTGTTCGAGGCGCTGCCGGACAAGATCGTGGAGCCGGCCGGCGTCGCCAAGCGGCTGTACAACATCCCGGGCCAGCCGCCGGACCTGACCAGCCCGCCGCAGGGCTGCAAGTTCGCGGCGCGGTGCCGGTACGCGCAGGACTCGTGCCGGGAAACCGAGCCCGACCTGACGTACGACGTCGCGCTGCACGAGTACCGATGCTTCTTCCCGGTCGGCGAGGCCGCCCTCGACGCGCCCGCCCAGGACGCGGACGCGCCCACCGTGGCCGCCGCCGAGGCGGAAGCCGAGGCCGAGGCAACCGAGGGAGCCGTTCCGGTGCTGGCCACCGCCCCGTCGGTGGCGGGCGACGGCGCTACGCCGAACGGGACGCTGCTGAAGGTCGAGCATCTGATCAAGGATTTCCCGGTCACCGCCGGCGCCATCCTGCAGCGCCGGGTCGGCAGCGTCAGCGCGGTGGCCGACGTCAGCTTCGAGGTGCCGAGGGGCAAGACGTTCGGCATGGTGGGCGAGTCCGGCTGCGGGAAAACCACCATCGGCCGCCTCATCGTGGGCCTGGAGAAGGCGAACGCCGGCTCGATCACCTTCGACGGCCAGGACCTGGCCAAGCTCAGTAACCGGGGCCGCCGGCAGCACAGCGGCAAGATCCAGCTCATGTTCCAGGACTCGTACGCGTCCATGGACCCGAGAATGCGGGTGGCCACGATCCTGCGCGAGCCGCTGGTGATCCAGAAGCAGGGCAGCCGGCGCGACCAGGAAAAGCGGATCGCCGCCATCATGAACGAGGTCGGCCTGCCGCAGGCTGCCCTCGAACGCTATCCGCACGAGTTCTCCGGCGGGCAGCGGCAGCGGCTCGGCCTGGCCCGGGCGCTCGTCCTGCGGCCGAGCATGATCGTGGCCGACGAGCCGGTGTCGGCGCTGGACGTGTCGATCCAGGCGCAGATCCTGAACCTGATGCTGGACCTGCAGAAGGACAACGGCCTGACCTACCTGTTCATCTCGCACGACCTGTCGGTGGTCAGGTACCTCTCGGACATCATCGGGGTCATGTACCTGGGCAAGCTGGTCGAGGTCGGGCCGGCCGACGACGTGTACTTCGGCCCGGTCCACCCGTACACCAAGGGCCTCATCGACACCGTCCCGGTGGCGGACCCGCTGCTGGAGCGGGCCAAGGAGAGCCAGGGCGTGATGGGCGAGCTGCCCTCGGCCGTGGCCCCGCCCTCGGGCTGCCGGTTCCGCACGCGGTGCCCGCTGGCCCAGGACATCTGCGCCGAGCAGGAGCCGCCGCTGCGGCCGTTCACCGCGAAGGGTCACCTGGCCGCGTGCCACTTCCCGCTGCGTGAGCCGGAAGCGGATGCCGGCGCGCCGGCCGTGGCGGAGAAGACGACGGCGAGCGGCGGCCAGTAAAGCGGATCAGTAGGGCGGGATAAGGACGCCCCGGCCAGGGCGGCCCCTAACCCCGGGTGGCCGTCCCAGGCGGCCCGGAGCCAGCCGAGGCTGATGTCGGAGAGGGAACGTACCACCAGCCGGCCGGGCCGGGGCTCGATGGTGCGCAGCGTGGGCACGGCGACGACCAGGCACCCCGCGGCCTCGGCGGCGGTGACGCCGGTGATGGAGTCCTCCAGGACGACACACCGGCCCGGATCGGCGCCCAGCCGCCGCGCGGCGAGCAGGTAGGGCTCGGGGTCGGGCTTGCCCCGGGTCACGTCGTTCGCGCTGACCACCACGGGAAAGCGCAGCCCGATCCGGGACAGCACGGCGTCGACGAACCGGCGCTGGGAGGACGTGACCAGCGCGTAGGGCAGACCCGCGGCCTCGACCTCGGCCACCAGCTCGGCCGCGCCCGGCATGATCGTGACGCCCTGCTCACGGACCTTGGCCACGATCCCGCCCATCATCCACTCCGCCACCTCGGCCGGGTCGGCGGGCCGCTGCGCCCGCTCCAGGAAGTAGCGGACCGAATTGGGCAGCGCGCTGCCGAGCAGCGCCTGCTGGTCGGCGGCGGTCCAGGTACCGCCGAGCCGGGTCATCACGTCCGTCTCGACCTCGAACCAGAGCGGCTCGGAGTCGACGAGCAGTCCGTCCATGTCGAACAGGACGGCCTCTGGCAGGGCGGTATCCGGGGGGGCGGATACCGCGCTGTGCTGGGCGTCGGTCACGTGCTGAAGTATTTCGCCTCGGGGTGATGGACCACGATCGCATCGGTGGATTGCTCGGGAACAAGCTGCATCTCTTCGGTGAGCTCCACTCCGATGTCGGCGGGCCGCAGCAGCCGGGCGACCTTGGCCCGGTCGGCCAGGTCCGGGCAGGCCGGATAGCCGAACGAGTACCGGGCGCCCCGGTACCCCAGCCGGAAGAAGTCCTCGATGCTGGCCGAGTCCTGCCCGCCGACGCCCAGCTCGCGCCGGACCCGCGTGTGCCAGTACTCGGCGAGCGCCTCGGTGAGCTGGACGGAAAGGCCGTGCAGCTCGAGGTAGTCACGATAGGAGTTCTTCGCGAACAACTCGCCGGTGGCCTCGCTGATCCGGCTGCCCATGGTGGCGAGCTGGAACGCCACCACGTCGGTCCGCCCGGATGCGCGGGAGACGAAGAAGTCGGCCAGGCACAGCCGCCGGTCCCGCCGCTGCCGCGGGAACGTGAAGCGCTCCCGTTCCTTCCCGTCGTCGTCCAGGATGATCAGGTCGTTGCCCTCGCTGGCGCAGCGGAAGTACCCGTACACGACGGCCGCCTCCAGGAGGCCCTCGGCGCGGGCACGCTCCAGCCACATCCGCAGCCGTGGCCGGCCGTGCTCCTCCACCAGCTCCTCGTACGTCACACCGCCGTCGCCGCGGGACGGCTTGAGGCCCCACTGGCCCATGAAGGTGGCCCGCTCGTCCAGGTAGGCGGCGTACTCGGCGAGCGGGACACCCTTGATGACCCGCGTTCCCCAGAACGGCGGCACGGGCACCTCGGCCAGCTCGGCCACATCCGAGCGGACGGGCCCCTCCGGGGACACGGCACCGTCCGGCCCGGAGCGCGGCGGGCGGCGTACTTGCCGGGTCCGGCGCTCGGGCAGCCGCGCCCCGGCCTCGCCGCGCTTGACCGCCATCACCGCGTTCATCAGCCGCAGGCCCTCGAACGCGTCCCGCGCGTACCGGACCTCGCCGTTGAACAGCGCGCCGAGGTCCTGCTCGACGTAGGCGCGGGTAAGCGCGGCGCCGCCCAGCAGGATGGGCCAGCGGGCCGCCAGGCCGCGCGAGTTCAGCTCGGCCAGGTTGTCCCGCATCACGACGGTCGACTTGACCAGCAGCCCGGACATGCCGATCGCGTCCGCGCCCGCTTCCTCCGCCGCGGCGATGATCGCGGAGATCGGCTGCTTGATGCCGATGTTCACCACGTCGTAGCCGTTGTTGGACAAGATGATGTCGACCAGGTTCTTGCCGATGTCGTGTACGTCGCCCTTGACCGTGGCCAGCACGATCCTGCCCTTGCCGTCCTCGCTGGTCCGCTCCATGTGCGGCTCCAGGTACCCGACGGCGCGCTTCATCACCTCGGCCGACGCGAGCACGAACGGCAGCTGCATCTGGCCGGACCCGAACAGCTCGCCGACGGTTTTCATGCCGTCGAGCAGGGTGTCGTTCACGATCTCCAGCGCGGGCCGCTGGGCCAGGGCCTCGTCCAGGTCGGCCTCCAGGCCGGTCCGCGCGCCATCGATGATCCGGCGCTTCAGCCGCTCCCACAGCGGCAGCGCGGCCAGCTCCGCGGCCCGGCTCTGCTTGACCGCCGCCATGTCCACGCCCTCGAACAGATCAAGGAAGCGGGACAGCGGGTCGTAACCGGGGCGGCGCCGGTCGTAGACCAGGTCGAGGGCCACCTGCCGCTGCTCGTCGGGGATCCGGTTGACCGGCATGATGCGGGAGGCGTGCACGATGGCCGAATCGAGCCCGGCCCGGACGCATTCGGCCAGGAACACCGAGTTGAGCACGGCACGCGCGGCCGGCTTGAGGCCGAACGACACGTTGGACACGCCCAGCGTCGTCTGCACGTCCGGGTAACGCCGCTTGAGCTCGCCGATCGCCTCGATGGTCTCGATCGCGTCGCGCCGGGTCTCCTCCTGGCCGGTGGCGATCGGGAAGGTCAGGCAGTCCACGAGGATGTCCGGCCGGCGCATGCCCCATTGGCCGGTCAGGTCCTCGATCAGCCGGGTCGCGACGGCCACCTTCCAGTCCGCCGTGCGGGCCTGCCCCTGCTCGTCGATGGTGAGGGCGATCACCGCGGCGCCGTGCTCGCGGATCATCGGCATGACGCGCGCGATCCGCGACTGCGGCCCGTCGCCGTCTTCGTAGTTGACCGAGTTGACCACGGCGCGGCCGCCGAGCAGCTCGAGCCCGGCCTCGATGACCGGGGGCTCGGTGGAGTCCAGGACGAGCGGCAGGGTGGCGGCCGTGGCGAACCGCCCGGCGATCTCCCGCATGTCCGCCACGCCGTCCCGGCCGACGTAGTCGACGCACACGTCCAGCAGGTGGGCGCCGTCCCGGGTCTGCGCCCGCGCGATCTCAACGCACTCGTCGTAGCGCTGCGCCGCCATGGCCTCGCGGAACGCCTTCGACCCGTTGGCGTTGGTCCGCTCGCCGATGGCCAGGAACGTCGTGTCCTGCTGGAACGGAACGTGCGCGTACAGCGAGGCGACCCCGGGCTCGGGACGCGGCCGGCGCGGGACCGGGGACCGGCCGCCGACGCGCTGCACGACGGCGGCGACATGCTCGGGGGTGGTGCCGCAGCACCCGCCCACCAGCGACAGGCCGAACTCGCCGGTGAACCGCTCGTGCGCGTCGGCGAGCTGGCCGGGCGTGAGCGGGTAGCGCGCCCCGCCGGCGATCAGCTCGGGCAGCCCGGCGTTGGGCATGCAGGACAGCGGCACGCGCGCGTGCGCGGCCAGATAGCGCAGGTGCTCGCTCATCTCCCCGGGCCCGGTGGCGCAGTTGAGCCCGATGACGTCGATGCCGAGCGGCTCAAGGGCGGTGAGCGCGGCCCCGATCTCGCTGCCGAGCAGCATGGCCCCGGTGGTCTCGATCGTCACGTGCGCGATGAGCATGACGTCGGCTACTCCAGCGCCGGGCACCCCAGTGCCGGAAACTCCAGCCGCGATCGCCCGCCTGGCCCCGATGATCGCGGCCTTGGCCTGCAGCAGGTCCTGGCAGGTCTCGACGATCAGCGCGTCGGCGCCGCCGCGGAGCAGGCCGGCGGCGCATTGCTCGTAGGCGTCCCGCAGGGTGGCGAAGCTCACGTGGCCGAGCGTCGGCAGCTTGGTCCCCGGGCCCATGGAGCCGAGCACCCAGCGCGGGCGGCCGGGCCGGGACACCGCGTCCACCGCCTCGCGCGCGATGCGCGCCCCCGCCTCGGACAGTTCGGTGATGCGGTCCGCGATGCCGTACTCACCGAGGTTGGCGACGTTGGCGCCGAACGTGTTGGTTGTCACGCAGTCCGCCCCGGCGGACAGGTACGCCTCGTGCACCGAGCGCACGATGTCCGGGCGCGATACGTTCAGGATCTCGTTGCAGCCCTCGTGGCCCAGGAAGTCATCCAGCACGGCGTCGCTGGCCTGCAGCATGGTGCCCATGGCGCCGTCCGCGACCAGCACCCGGCTGGCCAGGGCCGACCGCAGGGCACCGCCGCCCCCGCGTCCCTGGGGTGCATCAGTCTCCGGCGCGTTCATCGTGCCCAGTGTACGGATCCCGCGCGAGGGCCAGGCAGGCCAACACGGGCAGGCCAGCGCGAGGGGCGGTCAGACCGGCATGGGCCGGGCGGCACGGGGCGCAACCGGGCGTTAAGCCGCAACACGGGGCCGGGGTTGAGGCGGATGCTGCCCGCAGCTCCGCCAACAACGTAGGCTGGGACCCACGGCAGCGCTCGGTGACCAAGCGCGTCAAATGCCCGGTGTTACCGGGATAAAGGGGCGCACGCGGCCAGCGCGGTGCGCACGTACAGGGAGGAGGGGGGAGACATCGAGTTCGATCGTCCGGGCAAGCTCACCTCACCCGTCGCGATTGCCGCCTTCGAAGGCTGGAACGACGCCGGCGAGGCCGCGAGCGGCGTGATCAGCCATCTGGGAATCGCCTGGCAGGCACAGCCGATTGCCGCCATCGAACCCGAGGACTACTACGACTTCCAGGTGACGCGCCCGGTCGTCGAGATAACGGAGGGCCGGATCGAGCGGCTCGTCTGGCCGACCACGCGGCTATCGGTGGCGCGCGGGGGCGCCGCACCCGGCCCGGCCGCCGCCGCCGACGGCACGGATCCGGCCGGCGCCGCCGACGGCGAGGAGCGCGAAGCCGCAGCCAGCGGAACAGGCCTGGACAAGGACATCGTCCTGGTGCACGGGATCGAGCCGAACATGCGCTGGCGCTCGTTCACCAGCGAACTGGTCCAGGGCCTGACCGACCTCGGGGTGGAAACGGTCATCCTGCTCGGCGCGCTGCTGGCGGACGCGCCGCACACCCGTCCGGTGCCGGTCTCCGTCGGCGCGTCGGACCCGAAGCTGTCGGCCACCGTGACCGCGCCGTTCTCGGACTACAAGGGCCCCACCGGCATCCTGGGCGTCGTGCAGTACGCGCTGGCCGGAGCGGGTATCCCGGCCGTGTCGCTGTGGGCATCGGTGCCGCACTACGTGGCCACGCCACCGAACCCCAAGGCCACGCTGGCCCTGCTGCGCGGCGTCGAGGACATCCTGGATGCTCCCCTGCCGCTGGCCGACCTGGCCGAGGAGGCCCGGGCCTGGGAGCGCGGCGTCGACGAGCTGGCCCAGCAGGATTCCGAGGTGGCCGAGTACGTCCGCACGCTCGAGGAAGCGAAGGACGCCACCGACCTGCCGCAGGCGAGCGGGGACGCCATCGCGCGCGAGTTCGAGCGCTACCTGAGGCGGCGCGGCCGCCGCGGGGAGCCCGGCGGCTTCTAGTTTTTTTAACGGACGTCAGTACGGCGGCCACGGAATGGCGGGCCAGTCCTCCGGCGGGTACGGATGCACCCGGTGCTTGAGCAGCTTCTCCACCCGGATGGTCATCGCCGTCAGCTCACCCGGGCTCAGCCACGGGGACAGCTCAGCGGCCAGCTCACCGCTTTCCAGCAGCGCGTACAGCCGCCGCAGGGCCTCCACCGCCCGCCCGGGCAGGCTCTTGCCGCGCCACTGCCAGAGCACCGTGCGCAGCTTGTAATCCTCGGCGAAGCAGACACCATGATCGCAGCCCAGCAGGTGACCGCCGGGCGCCGGCAGCAGGTGGCCGATCTTCCGGTCGGCGTTGTTCACCACCGCGTCGAAGACCGCGAGGTCGCGCAGGCCGGGGTGGTCAGCGCGGCGGGCGAGCTCGATCAGGTCGATCTGCGGGTCGATGTCGATCCAGAGCTGGCACATGCCCGGTCCGTACGGCCCGTCGCGCATCACCGTCGGCGGCACGACGTCCCAGCTCGCCGCCCGGGAGACCACGTAGGCGGCGACCTCCCGGCCCGCCAGCGTCCCGGTCGGGAAGTCCCACAGCGGGCGCTCCCCCGCGACCGGCTTGTACACGCAGGCGGCCTGGGTGCCGCCCGAGCTCACCGCGCAGTACCAGGTCTCGTTGGACGCCTCGACCAGCCGGCCCAGGATTTCCAGGCTGCCCTGCTCCAGCAGTTGCAGGGCCGCCTCGCCTCCGGGCCCCGAGGCCGGGCCACCGCTCCCGTCTGCCTCGGGCGGCGTGGCGCGGTCGCGGCGCTTGGCCCCCGAGCGGCGGCCGGCGCCGGGCCGGCGCGGGGGAGGACTCGCGAACCCGTCAAGCACTGGCGCGGTGCCCGTTCTGCCGGGGGCAGATGTGCCCGTCTGCGTTCAGCGGAAGCCCGCACAGCGGGCACGGGGGCCGTCCGGCGGCCACGATGCGCAGCGCGCGCTGAGCGAACGCCCGGGCCGCACCCGGGGTGATCCGTACCCGCAGCACGCCCGGGCCGTCGGCCGGAACCTCCTCGGCCAGCGGCTCAATCGGTTCCTCGGTGGCCTCCTGAGCCTCGATAACGACCCGGCCGTCGTCTCCGTCCCAGGCCAGCGCGATCGCGCCGACGCGGAAGTCCTCCATCACCGGCATGTCGAGGGGCGCGTCGTCATGCAGGCCGGCCGGTGTTGCCGCCGGGACCCCGGGGACGTTGGGCACGTCGGGCACGTCGGGCACCCCGCCGGTGCGCCGCAGCACCTCGTCGAGCAGTTCGTCGAGACGTTCGGCCAGCAAGCTGACCTGGAACTTCTCCAGCGCGACACTCGTGACGCGACCGCGGGAGGTGGCCTGGAGGTAGAACGTCCGCTCCCCCGGCTGCCCGACAGACCCGGCCACGAACCTCTCGGGCGGATCGTACATATAGACCGGCATGTTCTTATCCTCGCGCGTCCGCTGATGGTGCGCGAACGGCAGGTACCCCGGTCTGGACCTCTTCCGGCGCGCCCGCCGGAGGAGCCCCGGCGCCGCCGCCCACCACGGCGTCACTCTCGTCGGGCCGGCCCTTGGCGCCCGCGTTCCCGGCGCCCTTTTCCGCGCCCTTCTCGGCGGCCTTATCGCCGGAGGCCCGCGGCATCAGGTCCTCGATACCACCCCCGGTGTCGTTCATCCGCAGCAGGAAGGGCCGCAGCGGCGTATAGCGGATCACGGTCAGCGAGCAGGGATCGGCCTGGATGCGCTGGCTCAGGTCCAGGTGCAGGCCCAGGCAGTCGGCGATGATGCCCTTGATCACGTCCCCGTGCGAGCAGATCAGGTACGTCGCCCGGGGCCCCAGGGTCTCGTTCCATTCCCGGACCGCGGCCACCGCGCGGTGCTGGGTGTCCAGCATGGACTCCCCGGCGGGGCCGGGGAAACGGACGGCGCTCGGGTGAGCCTGGACGACGCGCCATAGCGGCTCCTTGGCCAGTTTCCGCAGCGGCTTGCCGGTCCAGTCGCCGTAGCGGCACTCGCCGAGCCGTTCGTCCTGGCGGATCTCCGGGCCGCGGCTGTCGCGGGCCGCGGCGACCGCCTCGGCGGTCTGGCGGCAGCGGTCCAGCGGGCTCGTGACGATCGCGTCGAGCGGCAGCCGGGCCAGCCGGGTGCCGAGCGCGCGGGCCTGCGCACGGCCCCGGTCGTCCAGCGGTATTCCCGGCGTCCACCCCGACAGCGTGTGGCCAGTGGCCGCGGTCAGGCCATGGCGCACCAGCAGGACGGTCGTCACCTGCCCGACTCTAGCCGGACCCGGGACCCGCGTGATCCGGCGCGGGGGGTCCCGCGCGGCCGCCGGGGCCGGCCGCACGCTGGTCATCGCAGAGCACGAACACCGCCGACCCGAACGTCAGCCGGTCCCCGGTCTGCACCAGCACGGGGTCGCGGACCCGCCATCCGTTCAGCCTGGTGCCATTGGTGGAGTTGAGGTCGGTGAGTATCCACCGGCCGACCGCGTGCTCCAGCCGGGCGTGCCACCGGGACACGGACAGGTCCTCGATCAGCAGGTCACACGCACCGTCCCGGCCGATCGTGTACCTGCTGCCCCGATCACCGTCGGCGGGGGCCAGCGGCGGGAAGTACAGGGCGGACGGACGCAGTACCGCCGCTCGCGCGGACGGCGGGACCGGGCGCGCGCGGAGACTGTCCCGCACCGCGCCAGACAGCGCCTCTGCGTCGGCGGCCAGCAGCTCGCGGCCGCGCCGGGCGCGGTCGCGGAGGCTGGCCCGCAGGGCCGCCAGAGTGCCCACTCCCGGCCCGCGGCGCGGAAGGTCGGCGAAGAGCCGGGCCAGCTGGCGGCGGTCGCGGGCCTCGAGCGCCTCGTCCATCCGCCGCACAAACGTCTCGTGCGACAGCCGCCCCTCGGCGAACTGCTCGCTCAGCTCGCTGACCGCCTGGTCGCGTTCCTCATCGGACGCGCGCAGGGCATCGGGTGTGGTGGGCGCCTCCGCCGGCATGCCTCCCATAACAGGAGTATCAGCGCCGGATCCCGCTATGGGCAAGCAATGCGCCGGATTGGCCCCCCATCACGCGCCGGGCCCGGCGCTCGGCGGGGCGGCGGGGGTGCTGACGGGCGTGTCCGGTGTCCGCAGCGGGAAATGGCACGCCGCCACGTGACCGGGACCGAACGAGCGCAGCTCGGGCTCCTGCTCGGCGCACAGCTCCTGCGCGAACGGGCACCGGGTACGGAACCGGCACCCGGACGGCGGGCTGATCGGGCTGGGCAGCTCGCCCCGGATACCGACCTCGGACTTGGACTGCTCGGTCTCGGGATCGGGCACCGGGATGGTCGCGATCAGCCCCGCCGTGTACGGGTGCGCCGCGCGTTCGTAGATGTCCTGCCCCGAGCCGAGCTCGACCAGCTTGCCGAAGTACATGACCCCGATCTGGTCGGCCATGTACTTCACGACGGCCAGGTCGTGCGAGATGACCACGTACGTCAGGCCGTGCATCGCCTGCAGCCGCTTCATCAGGTTGAGCACCTGAGCCCGGATCGAGACGTCCAGCGCGCTGACCGGTTCGTCGGCCACGATCACCCTCGGGTGCACGGTCAGGGCGCGGGCCAGCCCGATCCGCTGGCGCTGGCCGCCGGAGAACTCGTGCGGGTAGCGCTCCACCGCGTTACGCGGCAGCCCGACCTCGCCGAGCAGCTCGAAGACCCGTTCCTGCTGCTCGGCGCGGCTGCCGATGTGCTGCACGGAGAGCGGTTCGCGGATGATGGCGCCGACGCGCATCCGGGGGTCGAGGGAAGAGTACGGGTCCTGGAACATGAGCTGCAGGTCCCGGCGCATCCGGCGCAGGTCGCCGCCCCGCACCCGGGACACGTCCTGGCCGTGCAGCGTCACCGTGCCGTCATCGGGCCGTTCGAGCGCGACGATCATCCGGCCGATGGTGGTCTTGCCGCAGCCGGACTCGCCCACCAGTCCCAGCGTCTGCCCTTCCCGGACACCGAACGACACGCCGGACACGGCCTTCACGCTCGCGACCCGGCGCTGCAGGATGCCGCCGGACGTGACGGGAAACTCCTTCACCAGGTCGCGGATCTCCAGCAGGTAGCCGTCGCCGCCGTACCGGCGGCCGCCGTCCGCGGCCGGCTCGGCGACGCGAGCCTGGGACGCCTGGCCGGCCGGGATGGGCACGGCGTCGGCCGCGTCGAGCCCGATGCTCGCGGCGTCCGGGCCCCCGGGGCCGACGACGGTGAGCGCGAGCGGCCCGTCCACCGGATGCCAGCAGGCAAACTCGTGCGCCGGGGTGGTGCCCGCCAGCGGCGGCTCGGCCTCCCGGCACTCGCCGGTGGCGCGGGTGCAGCGGGCCGCGAACCGGCAGCCCTCCGGGAGGCGGGCCAGGTCGGGCGGCAGCCCGGGGATGGCGTGCAGGGCCCGCTGGCTGTCCTGGCTCAGCCGCGGGATCGACGCCAGCAGCGCCTGCGTATACGGGTGGTGCATCTGCACGAACAGGTCCCGGATCTCCGCGGTCTCGACGATGCGCCCGGCGTACATGACGTTGACCCGGTCGGCGTGCCCGGCGATGACCCCCATATCGTGCGTGATGAGCACCATGCCCATGCCCAGACGGCTCTTCAGGTCGTCCAGCAGGGCCAGGATCTGCGCCTGGATGGTGACGTCGAGCGCGGTGGTCGGCTCGTCCGCGATGAGCAGCTTGGGCTCACATGCCAGCGCCATCGCGATCATGACGCGCTGCCGCAAGCCGCCGGAGAGCTGATGCGGGAAGTCGTCCAGGCGTTCCTTCGGCCGGGGCAGCCCAACCAGGGCCAGAACCTCGGCGGCCCGCTCCAGCGCGGCTCGCTTGCTGGCCCCGCGGTGCAGCCGGACCGGCTCGGACACCTGGTAGCCGATGGTCTTGGTGGGGTCCAGTGAGGTCAGCGGGTCCTGGAAGATCATGGCCATCTCGTTGCCGCGCAGGGCCCGCAGCTCCGCCTCGGGCAGGCCGACCAGCTCACGCCCGTCCAGCTTGATCGATCCGTTCACGATGCGGCCGCCGGACGGCAGCAGTCCCATGATCGACAGGCCGGTCATGGACTTGCCGCAGCCGGACTCGCCGACGATGCCGAGCGTTTCGCCCGCCTCCACGCGCAGGCCGATGTTGCCGACGGCCTGCACCACGGAACTGGTGAGCTTGATATGGGTCGACAGGTCCTGGATATCAAGGACTGGGGCCACAGAGGTTACCTCTTCTGCACGAAACGGACGTGGGGGGCTGGTACTGCCGGGTAGTCCGCCTTCTGCAGGCTGTTGTACAACAGCCGTCCCGGGCCCTGCCGCGCGGGAGCACAAAAACCGTCGTGGGGCTGGGTTACCCTTGCCGGGATGTCCACCATGAGTGACGACATGACCGAGGAATCGACCGCCGCGCTCTTCGGCGAGTTCTGCCTGGCCGGGCTGTGGCCCGGCGTCGGGCGCGCCCTGGTGGAAAAGCTGCGCGCGGCCGGGATCACCCGCCCCGCGGACGTCACGGCGGGGCGCCTGGAGCTGGTCGAGGGCATCGGGCCGAAACGGGCCGCGAAGCTCGCCGCGTCCTTCGGCCGGGCGGCCCCGGCTTACGAAACGGCCAAGCTGCTGATCCAGGGCCGGGTGCCGGTGCGGTACGCGGGTTCCGCGGTCGCGCTGCTCGGCCCGTCCGCCGCCCGGCAACTGCGCGACGATCCGTGGAAACTGCTGCTGCTGCCGCAGATCCGGCCCGATCAGGCCGACTGGTTCGCGCGCAAGCTGCTGGCGGGCCGGGCTGACCGGCAGGACCCACGGCGCGGCCGGGCCCTGGTCGTGCACCTGCTGGTCAAGGCGTCCCGCGACGGGCACACGGCGGTGCCCTCCGTCGCGGTCATCGCCGCATTGGGCACGTTCGGTATCGATGATCCCGGCCGCGCGGTGGCGGCGGCGATCGATGACGGTACGGTGCTGCCGTTCGAGGCGTTCGGAGCCGGGCCAGAGCCGAGGGAAGCGGAAGGCCCAAGGGAGATCGGCACCGCGGAAATCGATGACGCGGCGATCGCGGCCGCGGAGGCGGAGGCGGCCGCGGCGACCGCGGCCGCCGACGTGGGCGCCGCTGGTGCGGGGGTCCCGGGCGCAGGGGTCTCCGGCGCGGGCGACGGTGAGCCGGGGCCCGGGCGCGGGACGCTGCTCGCGCTGACCCAGTACGCCATCGCCGAGGAGTCGGTGGCCGAAGGGCTGCAGCGCCTGGCCGCGACCGCCGAGCCGGTCGATGGGGCGCCCGGCGGGGCCTCCGATGGGTCCCCCGGCGAAGTCAGCGGGCACGCCGGGGCCACCCGCCCCGCCGACGCCGAGCTGGACGACCGGCAGCGCGCGGCCGTGCAGGCCGTCGCCGAGCACGGCGTCTCCGTGCTGACCGGCGGCCCGGGCACCGGCAAGAGCCGGACGGTCGCGGCTGTCGTCTCGCTCGCCGCGGAGCGCGGGCTGCGGGTGGCGCTGGCCGCACCAACCGGCCGGGCCGCCAAGCGGCTGGAAGAGCTCGCGGGCGCGCCCGCGACCACCCTGCACCGCCTGCTGGGCGCGCAGGGCCGCGGCATGCCCCGGTCCGGTGCGGGCGACGCACGGGACGGCCTGTTCGCGGACGGCGCTTCTGCCCCGCCGGGCGGGGCCGGGAGCGGCGATTTCCCAGGTGCGGCGCCGCCCGGTGGGCCCGGTGGGCTCGGCGCGGCCAGCGAGCCCGGCGGCGGCCGGGAGGGCGGCTGGGTCTTCTCCCGGGGCGAGGAATGGCCGCTGGACGCGGATCTCGTGGTCGTCGACGAGAGCTCGATGCTCGACGTGGAACTGGCCGCGGCACTCATCGAGGCCTGCGCGGACGGCACCCGGCTGCTGCTCGTGGGCGACCCGGCCCAGCTGCCGTCGATCGGGCCCGGCCGGGTGCTCGCGGACGTCATCGACTCGGGCGCCGTCCCGGTCACCGAGCTGACCACCCTCTACCGGCAGCGCGACGGCGGCACCATTGCCAAGCTGGCCACCGCGGTCCGGGGTGGCGACCTGCCGTCGGTGGACTCACCCGAGCGCGAGGTCGTGATCGTGACCGCGCGGGGCAGTGCGGAAGCCGCGCACCGCGTGGTCCAGCTCGTCACCGATTCCATTCCGCGGGTGCTGGGCATCGCAGCCGAGGACGTTCAGGTAGTGACGCCGGTGCACAAGGGGCCGGCCGGGACCATCGAGCTGAACAAGGCACTGAAGGCCAGGCTCAACCCCGGGCCCGGCGTGCACCGGGGCTTCGACGCGGGCGACCGGGTGGTGGCGATCGCGAACCACGCCGAGGAGGGATTCGCCAACGGCGAGGTCGGCACGGTCACCGGCACCGAAAGCGACGGCCTCACCGTGTCGTTCAGCGGCCTGCCGGTCACGGTCCCGTTCAAGCTCCTCGGGGACCTGCGGCACGGCTGGGCGCTGACCGTGCACCGGGCCCAGGGCTCGGAGTGGCCGGCCGTGGTCGCGGTGTTCCCCGCCGAGGCGTCCGGGATGCTGTCCCGCCCGCTCGTCTACACCGCCCTGACCCGGGCCCAGCAGCACCTGTCCGTCGTCCACGGCGCCGGCCCCGCCCTGGCCCGAGCCGTCCGCACCATCGGCGAACGCCCCCGAGAAACCAGACTCGCGGGGCTACTCGCAGATATGTGATCAGCCCTTCAAAGGGTTATGGCGAGGCGATCGTTACCGGCCCGGCGAACCGGGCCGTCAGGCCCGGTGAGTGGCCGGTGTGTCGGCGAAGTACCCCAGCGGGGCGCGGAGCGCATGCGGGNNGTCGCCCCCCGGGCCAGCACAGCCCTATCCCCCCATGGCGTGGGTGCCGCCGTCTACGTGGACGATCTCCGCGGTGGTCGCGGGGAACCAGTCGGACAGCAGAGCCACGCAGCCGCGGGCCGCTGGTTCCGGGTCGGTCATGTTCCAGCCGAGCGGGGCGCGTTCTGCCCAGAGTCCCTCGAAACGGCCGAAGCTGGGGATACTCTTGGCCGCCATCGTGCGCAGCGGCCCCGCGGACACCAGGTTCACCCTGATCCCCTTGCCGCCCAGCTCGCGGGCCAGGTACCGCGCGCACGACTCCAGGGCCGCCTTGGCCACGCCCATCCAGTCGTAGCCGGGCCAGGCCACGCTGGCGTCGAAGTCGAGGCCGACGATCGAGCCACCGCCGTTCATTAGCGGGAGGGCCGCCATGGCCAGGGACTTGAGCGAGAACGCCGAGACCTGGACCGCGGTCGCCACGTCCTCCCAGGAGGTGTTGAGGAAGTTGCCGCCGAGGGCGTCCTGCGGCGCGAACGCGACCGCGTGCACCACCCCGTCGAGCCGGTCGACGTGCCCGGAGAGCCGTTCGGCGAGCGAGTCCAGGTGGCCCTGGTCGGTCACGTCGAGTTCGAGCACCGGCGGCGGGTCCGGCAGCCGCTTGGCGATCCGCTCCACCAGGCTCAGCCGCCCGTACCCGGTCAGCACGACGGTCGCGCCCTCCTGCTGCGCGACCTTGGCCACGTGGAAGGCGATCGAGGAGTCGGTCAGGACGCCGGTGACCAGAATGCGCTTTCCCGCCAGAATTCCCATGGCGGTCAGTGTCCCATGCCCAGGCCGCCGTCCACCGGAACGACCGCGCCGGTGATGTAGGCGGCGTCGTCCCCGGCCAGGAACGACACCACCCCGGCCACCTCGTGCGGGGCGGCGTACCGGCCCAGCGGGACCGCCCCCAGGATGGCCGCCTTCCGGTCCTCCGACAGCGCCGCCGTCATGTCGCTCTCCACGAAGCCGGGGGCGACCACGTTGGCGGTGATGCCGCGCGAGCCCAGTTCCCGGGCCAGCGAGCGGGCGAAGCCGACCAGGCCGGCCTTGGAGGCGGCGTAGTTAGCCTGCCCCGCCGAGCCGTAGAGGCCCACCACCGAGGAGATGAAGATGAGCCGCCCCCGGCGGGCGCGGACCATGCCGCGCACCGCCCGCTTCGCGACGCGGTAGGCCCCGGTCAGGTTGGTGTCCAGCACGGACGTGAAATCGTCCTCGCTCATCAGCGCCAGCAGCTGGTCCTTGGTGATGCCGGCGTTGGCCACCAGCACCTCGACCGGCCCCTGGGCGGCCTCGACGTCCTTGAAGGCGGCGTCGACCGACCCGGTGTCCTGCACATCGCAGGGCACCACGGCCAGCCCCTCGACGGGCTCACCGGACCGTGAAGTGACCGTGACGCTCTCACCGTCCCCAGCGAGCCGGCGCGCGATCGCCAGCCCTATCCCCCGATTGCCTCCCGTTACCAGGACGGAGCGTCCCATCTGCCGTCCACCTCCACTCATCGCGTGCGGACAATCGTGGTGAGCGTACCGGTCCCGCGCTCGGCCCGCCCTCGCCCGGGTCCGCATCTGGCCCGCCGGAAAGCCAACAGGGCCCGCCGGGAAAGCCAACAGGGGCCGCCGGGAAAGCCAACAGGGCCGGCCGGGGCCGGAGATTGTTGCGGTAGTAAGTTGCTGGCGTGACTCACGGTGGCCAGCACGACATAGATCCTCAGTTCACGGCGCTCCCGTTGCGAGCGCTGGCCGACGCCGCGATGCAGCAGGCGGCCGATCTGGGCGCCGGGCACGCGGACTTCCGCGCCGAGCAGATCCGCAGCCAGCAGATCGGGCTGTCGGACGGCAACCCGGAGACCCTGTTCGACGCCAGCGACACCGGCCTGGCCGTCCGCGTCGTCGTCGACGGGACCTGGGGGTTCGCCTCGGCGGTGGACCTCACGCCCGAGGCGGCGGCCCAGGCGGCCCGTGAGGCCGTGGAGGTGGCCCGGGTCGCGGCGGCCATGAATACCGAACGGATCGAACTGGCCCCCGAACCTGCCCACGGCGACGTCACCTGGGTATCGGCCTATGACATCGACCCGTTCGACGTGAGCGCGGCCGACAAGTCGGCGCAACTGGCGGACTGGAGCATGCGCCTGCTGGCCCGGGACGGCGTCGACCACGTGGACGCGCACCTGACGCAGGTCAGGGAGTGCAAGTTCTACACCGACGGCGCCACCACCGCGACCCAGCAGCGGGTGCGGCTGCACCCCACGCTGACCGCCGTGGCGGTGGAGAAGGACGGCCGCTTCGAGACCATGCGGACGCTGGCGCCGCCCGCGGGGCGCGGTTATGAGTACCTGAACGGAACCGGCTGGGACTTCCAGGCCGAACTGGAGGAGATCCCGGCCCTGCTGGCCGAGAAGCTGGCCGCCCCGACGGTCCGGCCCGGCCGCTACGACCTGGTGATCGACCCGTCCAATCTCTGGCTCACCATCCACGAGTCGATCGGGCACGCCACCGAACTGGACCGCGCCCTCGGATACGAAGCCGCCTTCGCCGGGACCTCGTTCGCCACCCCGGACAAGCTCGGCACCCTGCAGTACGGGTCCCCGCACATGCACGTCACCGGGGACCGGACCGCCGTGCACGGCCTGGCCACGGTCGGGTACGACGACGAGGGGGTGGGCGCCCAGTCCTGGGACCTGATCACCGGCGGCGTGCTGTCCGGGTACCAGCTCGATCGCCGGATGGCCGCGCTGCGCGGCCTCGGCCGGTCCAACGGCTGCGCGTTCGCCGACTCGCCCGGGCACATGCCCCTGCAGCGGATGGCCAACGTGTCGCTGCACCCGGCCGAGGGCGGCCCCTCCACCAGCGAGCTGATCGCCGGGGTCGAGGACGGGATCTTCATCGCCGGCGACAAAAGCTGGTCGATCGACATGCAGCGGTACAACTTCCAGTTCACCGGGCAGCGGTTCTACAAGATCACCAGCGGGCGGCTGGCGGGCCAGCTCCGGGACATCGCCTACCAGGCGACCACGACCGACTTCTGGAACTCGATGGAGGCCGTCGGCGGCCCGCAGACCTACGTGCTGGGCGGCGCGTTCAACTGCGGCAAAGGCCAGCCCGGGCAGGTGGCCCCGGTCAGCCACGGCGCCCCGTCGGTCCTGATGCGCGGCATCCGGATACTCAACACGGTGGAGGAAGCGGCATGAACCAGCGACCGCAGGATGTCGTCGAGCAGGCCCTTTCCCTCGCGACGGGCGGCGACTGCGTGGTCATCGCGGACGAGACCTCCACCGCGAACCTCCGCTGGGCCGGCAACACGCTCACCACGAACGGGGTAGCCCGCTCCCGCCGGCTGACCGTGATCGCCATCGACTGGCGCGGCACCGGCGCCGCGGTCGGCGTGGTCTCCCGGTCCGGGGTCGGCGACGACGAGGTCGAGAGCATCGTCCGCGCGGCTGAGAAGGAGGCGGCCCAGGGCTCCCTCGCGGAGGACGCGGGCCCGCTGGTCGACCCGGGCTCAGGTCCGTTCGGGAAAAATATCCCCGGCCATCCCGGATGGGACGATCCGGCCGAGAGCACCGGTATCGGCGTCCTGGCGGGGTTCGCCGGCCAGCTGGGCGACACGCTCCGCGCCGCGGCCTCCGGTGGCCGGAAGCTGTACGGGTTCGCCGAGCACGATCTGACGTCGACGTTCCTCGGCACGTCCGCCGGCCTGCGGCTGCGGCACGACCAGCCGACCGGCAAGGTGGAACTCAACGCCAAGTCCGATGACTTCACCCGGTCGGCGTGGGCGGGCGAGGCGACCCGGGACTTCACCGACGTGGACGTGGCCGCCCTGGACCGCGGCCTGGCCGAGCGGCTGGAGTGGGCGCGCCGGCGGGTCGACCTGCCGGCCGGGCGGTACGAGACGCTTCTGCCGCCCACGGCCACCGCGGACCTGCTCACCTACCTGTACTGGTCGGCCGGGGCCAAGGACGCACTGGACGGGCGGACCGTGTTCAGCAAGCCGGGCGGCGGCACCCGGGTCGGGGAGCCGCTCACCGGCATGCCCGTGACACTGCGCAGCGACCCGTCGTTTCCCGGTATCGCGTGCTCGCCGTTCGTCGTGGCGCACGCGTCCGGCCGCGATTCCTCGGTGTTCGACAACGGCCTGCCGCTGGGCCCGACGGAATGGATCCGGCACGGTGAGCTGGCCGGGCTCACACAGACCCGGCATTCGGCCCGGCTGACGGGCCTGCCGGTGACCCCCGCGATCGACAACCTGATCTTTGAGATTGACGGTCCCGCGGCTCCGGGGCTTCCGGAGATGATCGCGCGGACCGAGCGAGGGCTCCTGCTCACCTGCCTCTGGTACATCCGGGAGGTTGACCCGCAGACGCTGCTGCTCACCGGGCTGACCCGGGACGGGGTCTACCTGGTCGAGAACGGCGAGGTCACCGGGGCGGTGAACAACTTCCGGTTCAACGAGAGCCCGGTCGGGATGCTGAGCCGCCTGGCCGAGGTGGGAGCGACCGTCCCGGCTCTGCCGCGCGAGTGGGGCGACTACTTCAACCGGGTGGCGATGCCGCCGGTACGGGTGGAGGGCTTCAACATGTCCTCGGTGAGCCAGGCCAGCTAGCCAACGCCCGGGCCGGGCGGGACCAGTACCCCCGCGGGGCGCGGGGCGCATGCGGGGGGTCGCCCCCCGGGCCAGCACCGCTACGGCGAGGCGATCGTTACCGGCCCAGCGACCCCGGGCCTTGGCCCGGGCGAGTGGCCGGTGTGTCGGCGAAGTACCACCACGGGGCGCGGAGCGCATGCGGGGGGCTCCGGGGGGTCGCCCCCCGGGCCGGCACAGCGGGGGGCTCCGGGGGGTCGCCCCCCGGGCCAGCACAGCGGCTTCGCTCAAAGCGCAGCGGCCGCCGCCGCCGACCCGAGTGCCTGTCCGCAGAGGGCGAGGATACTTTGGAGGTATGAGGATCGCAGGGCGGGACCGCAACCAGAACGTTCACATGGTGACGCAGGCTCGGCGCCCAATGTCCGAAGACATCTCCTACCGGCAGCGCAGGTACCTGATCATGATGTCGTTCCGCGCCATCTGCTTTGGTATCACGATCCTCTTGTTCCTGCACCACTTCGGGTGGCTCGCAGCGATACCGGCCGTTTTCGCGATTGCCATACCGTACGTTGCGGTCGTTTTCGCCAACGGGGGCCGTGAGCCTGACAACGTTCGCGGATTCATGGAGTATCGGCCAAAGCCGCCGGAACTGCGCATCCCGCCTGGTCAGAGCGGGACAGGATCCGGATCTCGAGGCGCTGGCGATCCAAACACGCACAGTTAAACGCGCGCCATAGTCGTCACCCACCGCACTTCTCCCGAGATAGATTCGTAATTGGGTCTTGACACGTACGGGGGGGTTTCCGTGTAGCATTCATATCGGTGCTCTGGTCCCCCGTCGGAGCACCACTACCGGCGTTCCGGGCCCCCGTCGGAACGCCGATGAATGCGACGCCGGGTGGTTTGCCCCCGTAGCCACCCGGCGTCGCCCCATGCTCAGACCCTTCGGGTCTTTCGGGGTGGCTCGCAGTACTTGCCCGGGGGGCGACCCCCCGGACCCCCCGGGGACAACCCCGTCCTGCTGTGGTGGCCCTGCGGGCCAACCTTGCCCCTCTGTGGTGGCCCTGCGGGACATGCCTCTGACCTCTTTAGGGCGGTGCGGCGGGCCGTTTTGGTTACTGGTTACCTCGGTTGCTGCCGTCCGTAATTGGTTTTGGGTTGACGGCGGTACGGGGAACGGACTTTGCTCGTTCTCGGGATGCTCTTTACCTAGACTTTACGAACAGATGAAGCAATCGGTTGTTTCGGTTGGGCGGCAGAAAAGGGTTGCTGTCCGTATTGCCGCAGTGGGTAACTTCCAGCACTCCAGCCACTTACTGGTTATTGACCGGCTCCCGGCTCTCCCCGGCTCCCGGCCCTCCCGGCTCCCGGCCCTCCCGGCTCCCGGCCCTCCCGGCTCCCGGCTCCTCCGGCTCCCGGCTCCTCCGGCTCCCGGCCATCCCGGCTCCTCTGGCTCCCCGGGCCCCGGGCCTACTCCGTCTTGTTGAACTCGGCGATGGCGATGATGACCATGACGGCACCCATGAGGGCGACGATGCCCAGCGACAGGCCCACGGGCACGACCCAGCCGCCCCAGGTGACGCCGGGCGCGAGGGCATGCAGCGCGGCGGGGCTGATGTTCAGGTGGCTGAACACCGCGCGGCGCATCGGGGCCACGATGTAGGTCAGCGGGTCGATCCGGGTCAGGACCGTGAGCCAGGCGGGCAGGCCGTTCAGCGGGTAGAGCGCCCCGGACAGGAAGAACAGCGGCAAGACCAGCATCTGGGTCAGGGCCATGAAGGCCTGGAACTGCTTGATCCGCGCCGCCATCATGACGCCGAACGCGGTCAGCGTGAAGCTCAGCAGCAGGAGCTCGCCAATGAGCGTGATGATCAGGACCGGGTTATAGGGGACCCCGGCCAGCCCGGCCAGGGCCAGCACGATGATGCCCTGGAAGGTGGCCACGGTCGCCCCGCCCAGGCACTTGCCGAGCACGATCGCGCCGCGGTTGACCGGCGCCACCAGCATTTCGCGCAGGAAGCCGAACTCGCGGTCCCAGACGATCGAGCCGGCCGAGAAGATCGCGGTGAACAGCACGCCCATCGCGACGACGCCCGGGTAGATGAACGTGCGGAAGTTGATCCCCGCGGGCAGTCCGCGCCCGGCGAGCGACCCCAGGCCGGTGCCCAGGATGAACAGGAACAGGAACGGCTGGATCAGCGAGGTGACCGCGCGCAGCCGGTCGGTGCGGAACCGGATCAGCTCCCGCCGCCAGACAATACCGGTGGCGCGCAGGTCCTGCCGGAACCCGCTCTCGGGCACCGCGACCCTGATCGCGTCGGTCAGCGGCGCCCCGGTCGCTGCCGCCGCTTCGGTGGTGGTGGGAGTCGCCATCTGTTATCGCCTCCGTCCGAAGCGCTGCGCCATGGCCCGCATGGCGTCCGCCCCGGTTGCCTCGGTGTCGCGGATCGTGCGGCCGGTGTAGGACATGAACACGTCGTCGAGGCTGGGCCGGGCCACGCTCACCGAGCGGATGGGCACGTCCAGCTCGGCAAACAGCCGGGGCACGAATTCCTCCCCCGATTCCACCGAGAACGTGACCAGCCCCTCGTGCATGGCGGCCTCCAGGCCGAACCGTTCGGCCAGTTCGGCGATCGTCTTCTGGTCGTCCGCGGTGCTGATCTGCGCCCGGTCCTTACCGACGCTGGCCTTGAGCGCTTCGGGCGTGTCAATCGCCACGATCTGGCCGTGGTCGATGATGGCGATCCGGTCGCAGTTCTCCGCTTCGTCCATGTAGTGCGTGGTGAGGAAGATGGTGATGTCCTCACGCTGCTTCAGGTCGTTGATGTACCGCCAGATCGACGAGCGGGTCTGCGGGTCGAGGCCGACGGTCGGCTCGTCCAGGAACAGCACGTGCGGCGCGTGCAGCAGGCCACGCGCGATCTCGAGGCGCCGCTGCATGCCGCCGGAGTACGTGCGGACCAGGCTTTCCCGCCGGTCCCACAAGCCCACCATCTCCAGGACCTGGCGCATCCGCGGTGCGACCGCGGCCCTGGGCACGCCATACAGGTCGGCGTGGAAGCGCAGGTTCTGCTCGGCGGTCAGATAGCTGTCGAGCGTGGTGTCCTGGAACACCAGGCCGATGTTGCGGCGCACCGTGTCCCGTTCGGCCACCACGTCGTACCCGGCCACGGCGGCGCGGCCCGACGTCGGCCGTACCAGGGTGCAGAGCATGCTGATGGTGGTCGACTTGCCGGCGCCGTTCGGCCCCAGGAACCCGAACGTCTCCCCCACCGCGACCTCGAAGTTGATGCCCCGGACGGCCTCGAGGTCGCCGTACCGCTTGGTTAGCTTGCTGACTGAAATCGCCGGGCCCCGTCCGGGGCCGGACTGAGCCGGGCCGGGCTCCGCGGAGCCCCCGGGCTCCGCACCGGTCTGTACCGTCACGTGCTGCGCCTCCCTCTGCAGACTTCTCATCCGAGCCTAACGACGTGCCCGCCGAGCTGACGGCGTCCGCTGGTCCAATGGCACCCCGGGGACGCTCACGACCGCGGTCCGCACCCGGTACGGGTGCGGACCGCGGGGTGCGGAACCCGGCTGCGGCCGTGGCCCGGGTGGGCGGAGCGGCGCGCTGGTCCGCAGCTCACTGCTGGGCGCTGCCCTCTTCGGATTCGTCGTCGGCGGCGAGGATCCGGTACAGGGAGCGGCGGGTGCCGGTGAGGACCTTGGCGGCCTCTTTCACCTGCGCCGCCGAGCCAGCCTGCCCCACCTGTGTGACGGCCATGATGACCTGGCGGATCAGCCCGCGCAGTTCGACTTCCGCGCCGTCCACGCTGCCGGTCACCGCGTCCCAGGACGCGGTGAGCTCGTCCGCGTGCGCCTCGGTGTACGCCCGGCCCTCGTCGGTCAGCGCGAACGCCTTGCGGCCGCTCTCGCCGGTCTCGGCGCGGATCAGGCCCTCGTCTTCTAGTTGCTGGAGCGCGGGGTAGACCGAACCGGGACTCGGGCGCCACACACCGTCGGTGCGCTCGCTGATCTCCTGGATGATCTGGTAGCCGTTGCGGGGCCCCTCGGCCAGCAGCGACAGCGCCGCCGCCCGGACATCGCCCCGGCGTACCCGCGGCCCGCGTGCGAACCTCGGGCCGCCGAACGGGCCGCCCCTCATCATCTCCGGCGGCGGGCCACCCCAGCCGCCGCGCCTGGGGCCGCGCCCGCGACCCCGATGGCCGCCCCTGCGGGCCCACTCTTCTTCGTGTTCGTGCATCTCGTGTACTCCTTCGATGTTCTGCTGTCTGCGCTGGACGCGGGGCGTGATCCGCCATAATTCGGACCATCTAGATATCCCCGTTACTGTCTAGCTAGGTCAAAGATATATCGATAGTGTTCTTTGACGCAAATCCTGGCCGAGGAAAATGCGGCGAGCGCGGGCTGGGGGACGTGCGCGATGGCGCCGACGGCTCGCCAGAACGTGCGCGATGGCGTATTTGGGCACGTTCGCCGCCCGGGGCCAGCCGCGGCATGACGTGGCCACCGCGCCTCATCTGCGACGTGCGCTCCACCGGCACCGTGCGCCACGCCGCTGACCGGCGCGCTTGGGTACGTAAAGGCGCCATCGCGTGTATCCCCGTACACGTGGAGGGTGCCATCGCGTACATGGGAGCTAGCCAAGGGCTTGGTGCTCGCGGCTGGGCGGGGTGTGGGCCGTACCGGGGCGCCAGCGCGACAGGCGGCGTTACCGGGCGGGGGTGCGGACCGGGAGGTCGTAGACGCGGCGGATGCTGGAGCCGAGGCGGGAAAGGTCGGCGCCGTAGATGTGCATCGAGACGGCGATACCGGTGCCGCTGTTGCGCACCCGGTGGATGTCGCCCGGGGGCGTGAAACCGGCCACGGTGCCGGGCGGGTTCTCCCGCCGGACGACCTCGGTCAGGAACCTGCCGCCAGGCGCGGACCCGGACGCGGGCAAAGGCGCCGGCGAAGCCGTGAAGATCTCCTCGTACTCGGTGCCCTGCAGGACGCCGGTCACGCACCAGGAGACGTGGTCGTGGATAGGTGTCAGCTGGCCGGGCCGCCAGACCATGGCCGCGATCGAGAACGAGCCGCCGGGCTCAACGTGCAGCAGGTGCGTCTGGTAGCGGTCCGGGGCGCCCCGAAGCTGGACGGGAGTCAGGATCTCCGGACCCGGCAGGTGACGGCGCAAGGCGCGGGCGACCCGGTCGGCGATCTGCCGCGGATCCTCGCCTGCCGCGACCGCCCTGCGGACAGCGGCCGCGAGCCCGGCGGGACACGTGGAAGGCCCGGCCGGGGGGCCCGGGGACGCGGC
>PLRW01000209.1:24058-49997 GCA_003164955.1 Actinomycetota bacterium | reverse complement strand
CCGCCTCGCCGCGGGCCAGCCAGCCGCGACCCTCGGGCCCGAGCGCAAAGTGCGGCCGGAACGCGAAGGCGGCACCCTCGCGGGCCAGCTCGAGCAGCGCCCGGGCCGCCTCCACCTCGGCAGCGGCCCGCTTCTCGTCACCCGCCGCGCGCGCCTGGCGCGCGCGCTCGGCGCGCGCGCTNNGGCGCGCGCGCTCGGCGCGCGCGCTCGGCGCGCGCGCTCAGGCCCACAACCGCGAGCCGGATGACCGACGGGCCGTAGCCGTACAGCTCATGCTCTGCGGTGTCGGCCCGGATGGCGGCCTCGGCTTCCACCAGCGCCGTGGCGGTGTCCCCCTGCCATAGCGCCCGCTCGGCGAACAGGCCGCGCGCGATATAGGCACAGAAGCGGTCCGCGGACCACAGCGGCTCCAGCCAGACCCGGCGCTCGGCCGCCAACGGCCGGCCGCGGGCGACATCGACGAACAGGGCCATGGCGGACAGCAGGGCCTCGGGGATGGTGGCGACCCGGACCGCGAACCCGTCGGCCAGTTGCTCCGCGTGATCCCACTCACCGTCGGCGAAATGAGCCTGGAAATGCAGATGCTGCACGTCGAGGCCGAACGGCGCCAGGCTCAGCCCGGTCTCCTCGGCGCGCCGCACTCCCTCGTGAGCGACGGACGCGGCGGCGCCGAGCTCGCCGCGCTCGAGATGCGCCCGCGCCAGATGCGTCGCGGCCCGCAGTTCGACACCGAGCACTCCCGCCTCGCGCGCCTGCGCGTGCGCGGCGGTGAACAGCTTGATCGCTTCGTCGTCGCGCCCCTGGCGATGGCCGAGCAGGCCCAGCGTGACCAGGGAGTCGGCCTCGACCGAGCGGGAGTGCGCGGCGCGGGCCGCGGCCAGGCCGCGCTCGGCCCAGTCGGCGGCGGCGGGGTCCTCGGCGGCCAGCAGGGTGTTGGCGTAGGTGGCGATGGCCCGCGCCCGTTCCCACGTTGGCGGGTCCGCGGGCAGCACGTCGATGGTGGCCCGGGCCACCTGGACCGCCTCGGCGATCATCTCCTCCTGATCCATCTGCACCAGGAAGTACGCGAGCCGCTCGCCGGTCTTGGCGGCCAGCACGGGCTGCGGATCGGGCCCGGCGGCGAGCGCGGCCCGCAGGCTGCGCAGCTGGTGCACGGCCCGGGGCACGTCCCCGCTGGCCGCGGCGTTGCTCGCCGAGTACAGGGCGAGCTGCCCGCGCGCCATCCCGGCCAGCTCTTCCGGATCGGTGACCCGTTCCCACAGGGCCAGCGCCTGATCGAAGTGCCCGTGCGCCTCGGCGGGGGCGCCGAGACGCTCGGCCTCCATCCCGGCCCGCACCGACGCCGCGAAGGCGCCGGGGATGTCGTGGCTGGCCAGGTAGTGGTGGGCCAGCTCGGCGGCGGTGCCGGGGTTGGCGGCCAGCCGCTCCTCGTCGGCCAGCAGCCCGGCCAGCACGCTGTGCAGCCGGGTGCGCTCGCCGGGCAGCAGGTCACCGTAGACCGCCTCGCGCAGCAGCGCGTGCCGGAAGGCGTACCCGTCCGCGCCGTCCGGGACCAGCAACTGCTGCGCGACCACCTCGCGGACCGCGTCCTCGTACTCGGCCACCGGCAGTCCCGACGCCGCCCGGACCAGCTCATCGCCGGCGCGCCGGCCGGTCACCGCGGCCACCCGCAGCACTCGCTGGGCCGCGTCGGACAGGCGCTCGACCCGGTTCAGCAGCAGCGCCGCCAGGCCCGCGGGCAGGACCTGCTCGCCGTCGCCGTGATCCGCGGACACGGCGAGCAGTTCCTCCGCGTAGTAGGCGTTGCCCTCCGCGCGGGTGATGATGCCGTTCAGGGCGGCCGCATCGAGGCTGTGCCCGGGCCCCGCGGAACCGGGACCGGGACCGGGACGCCGGGCGCCGGCCAGGGCGGTCAGGTGCTCGGCCAGGGCGGCCGGATCGAGGGGGCCCAGTGGGATCGCGGTCACGGTGGGCAGCCGCTGCAGCTCGGCCAGGAGAGGACGGAGAGGGTGACGCCGGTTCAGGTCATCGGTGCGGTAGGTGCCGACGATCGCGACCCGCTCGGTGCGCAGCACCCGGCTCAGGAACGTCAGCAGGTCCCGCGTGGAGGCGTCCGCCCAGTGCAGGTCCTCGAACGCCAGCAGCACCGGGGCGGCCGCCCCGAGCTCGGCCAGCAGCCCCAGGACCGCGCCGAACATCTGCTGGCGGGCCATGCCGACCCCGTCCCCGCCGGCCGAGGCGGCCGGCTCGCTCTCCGGCAGCAGGCGGCCGAGCTGCGGGCGGCTGGCCAGGGCGCGGGCCAGCCCCGGTGCGGCCCCGGGCGTCCGGGCCGCGCCCCGGAGCGCGTCCGCCAGCGGCAGGTACGGGACGCTTTCGCCCAGCTCGGCGCAGTGCCCGGACAGCACGGTGAACCCGCGCCCGGCGGCCAGCCCGGTCATCTCGGTCACGAGCCGGGTCTTGCCCACCCCGGCGTCCCCGCCGATCAGCGCGACCACGGGGTGGCCGGACGCGGCGTCATCCAGGAGCGTGCGCAAGCGGGCGAACTCGGCGTCCCGCCCGACCAGTCGTCCCCACGGCGCCTCCGGCAACATGTCCCGAGTATCCCATCCGCGCCTGACACCTCCGAAGGATTAACCGGCCGCGCCAGGTCGTTTCTGTAGGTATGGAAAAGGTTGAGCTGACGGATGCCGAATGGCGCGAGCGTCTCGCGCCCGAGGAGTACAAGGTGCTGCGCCAGGCGGGCACCGAGGCCCCGTGGACGGGTGAGTACACCGACACCAAAACGGTCGGGGTGTACCGGTGCCGCGCATGCGGGGCGGAACTGTTCCGCTCGGCGGAGAAATTCGAATCGCACTGCGGCTGGCCATCGTTCTACCAGCCGTCCAGCGATGACGCCGTCGTGCTGGTCAAGGACCGGACGCTGGGCATGGTGCGGATCGAGGCGCGCTGCGCACGCTGCGACTCCCACCTGGGCCACGTTTTCGAGGGCGAGGGCTACGACGTCCCCACCGACCAGCGCTGGTGCATCAACTCGGTTTCGCTCACGCTCGAGCCAGCGGAGTCATGACCGCGCTGCGCGTGATCCGCGGCGGGGAGCTCTCCGGCGGCACGGCGCAGACGCCCGGGATGCAGCGGTCCGCCGCCATCTCGGGCGACATCGTCGGGGCCAGCGGCCTGTGGATGGGCCGCACCGTCGTGCTGCCGGGCGCGTCCTCGGGCGACCACCATCACGGGGCGTCGGAAACGGGTATCTACGTGGTGTCCGGCCACCCCGTGTTCGTGTTCAGGGACCCGGGCACCGGCCAGGTCACCCGGCTGGAGACCGAGCCGGGTGACTACGTCTGGGTACCGCCGCACGTGCCTCACCGTGAGGAGAACCCCTCCCCCGACACCGACGCCGTGGTCGTGATCGCCCGGTCCACGCAGGAAGCCATCGTGGTCCCCGTTCCCGGGCTCTGAGTCTCCGGGCGCTCCGTCGCAGACCTGATCGAGGGCATCCGGATCGTCGCCGCCAGGGAGGCGCTGCTGGCACCGTCCGTCACGAGGCGGCTGATCCAGCTGTTCTGCCACGGGACGCCGGCCGGGACCCGGGCTGCGGACGGCCGCCTGGGCCGGCTGACCGGCCGGGAACGTGAGGTGCCGGCGCTCGTGGCGCGCGGCCTGTCCAACGCCGAGATCGGCCGCGTGCTGCACGTCTCGGACCACACCGTGAAGACCCACGTCGCCCACATGCTGGCCAAGCTGGGCCTGCGGGACCGGGTGCACGCGGTGATCTCCGCCTACGAGTCGGGCCTGCAGCCGGTCAGTCCGTATCGCCGGAACCCGGACGCCGGGAGCGCTTGACCTGGCTACGGCGACGTTTGTCGGCCAGCCGGCGCTCCCGGGCGCCACGGCTGGGGCGGGTGGGGACGCGGGGCGGCTGCGGCGGGACCAGCGCCTCGCGGAGCAGGTTGGCCATCCGGCCGCGCGCGGCCCGGCGGTTCTGCAGCTGGCTGCGCTGCTCGGAGGCGATCACGGTCAGCACGCCGTCGGTCAGCCGGCTGCCGAGCCGGGTCAAGATCCGTTCCCGGGCGTAGCCGGGCAGTACCGCCGAGCGGTCGACGTCGTAGGACAGCTCGACCCGGGAGTCGGCGGTGTTGACGGACTGCCCGCCGGGCCCCGAGGAGCGCGAGAACCGCTCGCGCAGCTCACCGGCCGGTATCACCAGCCATCCGTTCACCCGGAGATCGTCCGCCATCCCACCAGGATGCCCGACGGCGCCAGGTCGCTCGCGTGAGGGCCGGTGCCGGGACGGGCCGGGTGCCGGGACGGGCCGGGTGTCAGGGCAGGGCGGCGACCAGTTCGCGGACCGGCTTGCGGCGGCCGGTGTAGAACGGGAGCTCCTCGCGGGTGTGCCGCCGGGCCTCGGCTCCGCGCAGGTGCCGCATCAGGTCGACGATCCGGTGCAGCTCGTCGGCCTCGAAGGCCAGGATCCACTCGTAGTCGCCGAGCGCGAAGCTGGACACGGTGTTGGCGCGGACGTCCGGGTACTCCCGGGCCATCACGCCGTGCTCGGCCAGCATGGTGCGGCGTTCGGCCGGGTCCAGCAGGTACCACTCGTAGGACCGGACGAACGGGTAGACGCACACGTAGGCCTTCGGCTCCTCCTCGGCGAGGAACGCCGGGATGTGGCCCTTGTTGAACTCGGCGGGACGGTGCAGCGCCATCACCGACCAGACCGGCTCGCTGGCGCGCCCGAGCCGGGTGCGGCGGAAGCGCGCGTACATCTCCTGCAGGTCATCGGAGGACGTCGCGTGCCACCAGAACATGTAGTCGGCGTCCGCGCGCAGGCCCTGCACGTCGTAGCAGCCTCGGGTGACCGTCCCCTTGCCCGCCGCCTCGTCGATCAGCGCGGTCACCCCGTCGGCGACCCCGCTGCGACCGCCGGGGCCCTCGTCGAGGGTCGCGTGGTCCGTCACCCGGAACACGGACCACATCGTGTACCGGATGGTCTCGTTCAGGTCCCGGGCCCGGGGCCGGGCCGCCTCGCCCGCGGGGCGCCCCGCTTCCTCATTCGCAGCCATGGGTCCCATTGTCTGCCATCACCGGGGTCCTGCACACGGCGGCCCATTCCAACGGCGGCCTATTCACACGGCGGGCCGTGATCGGGCGCGCAGGTAGCCGAGCGTGCGCTCGGCCGCGGTCCGCGCGGTCGCGATGCAGGCCGGAATGCCGAGCCCGTCGTAAGCGGCGCCGCAGACGGCCAGCCCGGGCTGGGCGTCCACCCCGGCCCGGATGGCCGCGATCCGGTCCAGGTGCCCGACCGTGTACTGCGGCAGTCCGCCGCCCCACCGGGTGACGCGGCTGTCCAGCGGGTCACCCTGCGCGCCGGTGGCTTCGGCCAGGTCGGCGGCGGCCAGGTCGGCGAGTTCCCGGTCGTCGCGCTGGAGCACGCCCTCCTCGCCGATCCGCCCGATGGAGCACCGGATCAGGTCCACCGGCTCCGTGGCTCCCGTGGCCGCCGTGGCGCGGACCAGGTGCGGCCACTTCACGGTCGAGAACGTGACCGCCTTGACGGCGCGCTTCTCCACGGCCGGCACGAGGTAGCCGCTCCGGGGCGCCCCCTGGGCCACCGCGTCGCGGATGGCCGGGACGCGCGAGCGCGGGTACGCGAGGGTCACAATGGCCATGCTCGCGTACTCGATGCCGCCCAGCGCGGCGGCGGCCGCGGACGTTCCCGGCACGCCGCCCAGCAGCCGGGCGGCGGGGCGCGCGGGAAGGGCCAGCACGACGGCGTCCGCGGTGATCTCCTCCGGCGCCGCGGCGGACCCGACGGTCAGGCGCCATCCCGTCGCGGTGCGGGCCAGCTCCCGGACGGTGGCGCGGGTCCGGATGACCGCGCCGGAGGCCTCCGCCACGGCCGCGGGCAGCGCCCCCAGGCCGCCGGACAGCGTGGTGAACACGGCCGGCCGGGTGGGCGGATCCGCCCCCGGCTCGCCCGCAGCGGGCAGCAGCGACGTCACGGCGCCGGACAGTGAGCGGTGCGCGGGCGCCGCGGCGGCCAGCGGCCCGAGCGTCGCCTCGAACGACAAGTCCTCCGACCGGCCCGCGTACACCCCGCCGAGCAGCGGGTCGACCAGGCGCTCGACCACCTCGTCGCCGAAGCGGGCCCCGACGTAGGCGGCGACGGCCGTGTCCCCGTCCCGCGGCGTGGCCGGCAGGTCCAGGTCCTGCCGGGCCCGCGCCAGGCCCTCCGGCGACAGCACACCGGAGCGGGCCAGGTCCCCGTCATCGGCCAGATCCGCCGGCACGCCCATGAACTGGCGCCGCGGCAGCGGGCGCATCGCGTCCCGGGTCCAGATGGCCGACGACGTGGTGCCGGGCGTGACGAGCTGGTCGCCCAGACCCACGTCCCTGATCAGGCCGGTGCCCTCCGGGCGCCGCACGAGCAGCGCCTCCGCGCCCTCGTCCACGGCGATCCCGGCCACCTCGGACACCGACAGTTTGCCGCCCAGCCGTGGGGAGCCCTCCAGGACGGTGACCCGGACCGGTTCCCCGCGCAGAAAGAAGGCGGCCGCAAGCCCGGCGATGCCGCCGCCGACGATGACCACGTGCGGCTGTCTCCCCTGGGGCTGTTCCGCCCACTGTGACGTCTTCACGCGCCCAGCCTAGGCTGGACTCATGCGTGTCGACATCTGGAGCGACGTGGTCTGCCCGTGGTGTTACGTGGGCACGGCCCGGTTCACCAAGGCACTGGCCGGCTTCGGGCGCAGGGAAGAGGTCGAGGTCGTCTACCGGTCCTTCGAGCTGGACCCCGGCTGGCCCGCGGGCCAGACCATGCCCATCCTGGAGATGCTGGCCAGCAAGTACCGGCTGTCGATGGCCCAAGCCGAGGCGGCCGAGGCCCGGGTGGCCGGGCTGGCCCGGGAGGAGGGCCTGGGTTTCCGGACCGACCGGATGCTGGGCAATACGTTCGATATCCATCGCGTGCTGCATCTGGGCCGGGCCCAGGGCTTCCAGCATCGGCTGATGGAAGCCATCTACGGTGCGTATTTCGCCCGGGCGGAGCCGGTCTTCGAGGCGGGGACCCTGGCCGCGGTGGCCGCGACCGCCGGGCTGGACCCGGACGACGTGAAGCAGACCCTGGCCGGCGACGACTTCGCCGATGAGGTACGCGGCGACGAGCGGCGGGCCCGCGAACTCGGGATCACCGGCGTCCCGTTCTTCGCGTTCGATGGCCCGCTCGCCGTCTCGGGCGCCCAGTCGGCGGCCACGTTCACCGAGATTCTCGGTCAGGTCCTGTCGCCGTAGAAGGCAAGATCGCGTACTGCTGTGTTTCGATCATGTCCCATGAAGTCCAGCTAAGCCCGGCCAAAGACCCCGGCGCTATAGAAGGGCGCCGTAGAAACTTGTCAAGCGTTGGTGTTCTCGGCGAAGACCTCCGTGACGACCGAGAATGCGGTCGAGAGCAGGAGGTAGTTCCGGCAACAGGGCGGCCTGACGCCATAGCCGACGCCGCGGCGGCACGTGCCGGGAACGCCGGTTCGACTTCGCGTACGGCTCGTCGTCCGGCGTTCACTGGCCTGGTGTCCTATGAGGTGGCGCGCGCGGCTTCTTCGATGACGTTCGCGACGGTGCCGGGGTGGGAGATCAGTGACAGGTGCGAGGCGTTGATCTTGGTTACCGTGGCGTGCGCGCGGGCGGCCATGAATTCCTGTGCCGCGGGCGGGATCGCATGGTCGGCCGTTCCGATCACGGCCCAGCTGGGGATGGTGGCCCAGGCCGGCGGGCCTGACACCTCGGTCAGCGCGCTGGCCGCGATCGGCCGCTGGGTAGCGGCGAGTTCGGCTGCCTGGCTGGCCGGGAGGTCGTTGGCGAGGATGCTGCGGAACAGCGCGGGCTTGATGTAGGCGTCGGTGACGCCGCCGGGGGACGGGACGAAGTTCAGGGCGGCCGGGGTGATCTGGCTGCCGGGGAACTGCGCGGTGAGGCTGTTGATGGTGTCGCCCCGGGCGGGGATGTAGGCGTCGATGTAGACGAGGGCCCTGACGTTCTTGTCGCCGGTGGCGGCGTTGGTGGTGACGAAGCCGCCGTAGGAGTGGCCGGCCAGCACGACCGGCCCGGGCACGGTCGCGAGGTAGCTAGCCAGGTAGGCCGAGTCGCTGCTGACTCCGCGCAGCGGGTTCGGGGGGACGTCGACGGTGTACCCGCCCTGCTGCAGCCGCGTGATGACGCCGCTCCAGCTTGACCCGTCCGCCCAGGCGCCGTGCTCCAGCACGATGGTCGGCTTGACCGCCGAGGCCGGGTCGCTGCCCGCCGGGTGCGACGGGCTGCCCGTCGAGGCGGCGGCGACCGCGCCGGGGATTGCGGCCAGGCCGGCCAGGGCCAGGCCGATCAGCGCGAATCGCGCCTTTCGTGTTCCGGACTTCAGTGGCGTGCGCATTCGAGTGTCCTTTCCCCGGCGGCGGGAGTTGTCACAGGTCCTGGCGGGTGAGCCAGGACAGGGTGAGGTCGGCGACTTCACGCCATCCGTGATCGAGGACGAGCGAGTGGCCGCGGTCAGGGAATGCGTGATAACCGGTGACCGCACCCGAGCCGGAGTAGAGCTGGTAGGCGGCCCGGGCGACCACCTCCGGCACGGTGTGGTCCTTGCCGCCGCCGACGATCAGCAGGGGCCCGCGGTCCCGCTTCCTGGTATCGACGGCAGCGGGAGACGACTTCTTGAAGTTCGCGGCCGAGGCCTCGAACAGCGGCCTGCCCGGCCCGGGGATCGCGTACCGGTCGAAAAGCTCGCCGGACTCGGCCTCGGACAGCGCGTTGCCGAAGCCGTAGCGGAACTGCTTCCTCGTGAGCGTTACCGCCCGCTTCTTGTTGCCGGGCCGCGACAGCACCGGGAGCCCGGAGCGGATCTGGGCGAACGGCAGCGGCTTGACCCCCTTGATCTGGCCGGGGTCGATCGCGATCGCGGCCGCGGCCATGCCCCCGGACAGCAGCTTCTGCGCGATCAGGCCGCCGAACGAGTGGCCGATCACGATCGGCCTGGCCGGCAGGGCGCCGATGACGTCGAGGTAGCCGCCGGTGATGTCGTCGATGCCCTTGCCCGCGACGGCGGCCGGGTTCTTCCGTGTGTCGTCCACGCTGGCTGAGTCGCCGGGCCAGCCGGGTGCCACCGCGTCGTAGCCGGCCGCGCGGTACAGCTCGACCCAGGGCTGCCAGGCATCGGAGTGGATCCACAGGCCGTGGATGAAGACGACGGGGACGGATGGTGCGGTCATGTGCTCCTCCAGGCGTGGCCAGACATGCCCGGGCCGTGATCTTGGAGTAGATCTCGACCACCCCCGTGTTCTCCGACCCGACGGGGACATGGGGCATGCCGCCAAGCGTGCCGCGTGGCGCGCGCGCGGCGCATGACTCGATCAAGTGATTAACCGCGCCCGGACTCGCTGTGGCGGGGATGGCCGGGATGAGTGATGCGCCGTACCGCGGCGGACGCCGAGACTGGCACTCACCGCGCAATGACGGAGAGAAACCATGAAGTTCGCGAGCTACATCCGTAACTCCGCCGCCTGGCGCTCGCCGGCCCGGCGCGCCAGCTCGACCCGGGACCGGATACCGAGCTTGGCGAAAACGTGGCGCAGGTGCGAGTTCACCGTGTGCGCGGAGATGTAAAGGCGCTGGGCGACCTCACGGTCGGTCGCGCCGCGGATAACCAGCCGGACGACCGCGAGCTCAGAGGCGGTCAGCTCCGGCCAGTGCGCCGCGGCCGGGTCCGGGCGCCCGCCTGCCCGCTGCGCGCCGCAGTCGCGGAGCAGGCGGCGGACACGTGCCGCGTCTCGTTCGGCGCCCGCGGCGGACTGCAGCCTGAGCGCCTCGTCCAGATAACCGACCGCCTCGTCCTTCGCCCGTTCCGGGAGCATCCGGCCGGCATCCTCAAACGCCGCCGCGCGGACCAGCGACCGAGGGTCGCCGCGGTATGCCTGGACGGCGGCCAGGGCCCGTTCGGGATCATTGTCAAGGAGCGCGCGCGCGTGCAGCGCCGCCGCGCGCAGCCCGGGAAAGCTCGGATTCGCGTCCGCGCCGTTCTCCAGCCGCGCGGTGACGGAGGCGGCGTCCGGCCGCTGCCCTGCCGCCAGCAGCAGCCGCACCAGTTCGACCGCGTCGCCATGGCCGACCGGGCTGCAGGCGTGCACGTACCCGGGCGCGAGGACGTCGAGCAGGTCTGGGCCGATGGGACCGCCGTCCAGACGGACGGTGAGCCACGCGCCGAGACGTTCGGTGGTCGCGCAGCCGTTGCCCGTGCCGTAAAGTCCCGCCGCATCCCGCCGGGCGGTCTGCAGCGCGATGGGGTCGCCGGTGCGCAGTGCGATGTCACCGAGGACGTAGCTGGCGATGTGGTTGAGGTAGCCGAAGCTCCCGTCACCCATCTCGTCGGACATATCCAGGATCGCCTCGGCTTCGGCGCGGGCGTCGGCGAGCTGCCCGGCGGCCAGCCGTGCCCGGCACCTCAGCATGGACCAGACCCGGATGTTCCTGGAGATGTTCTCAGCCTCGCGGGTACCGGCCTCGATGATCGCGTGCGCCTCCTCCAGCCGCAACTCCGAAATCAGCAGCAGCGACTTCCACGTCTCCGGCAGCCACATCCGGAGCTCCTTCGCCTCGTGCTGGCGCCTGGCCGCCTCGCCCGCCAAGCCGATGGCTCCCCGCCAGTCGCCCCGGGCGAAGGCGAGCAGGGCGCGCGGCACGAACGTGACGATCTCGGCAGCGGGGTCGCCGCTAGCTGTCGCCTCCGCGATCGCGTCCGCGACTGGCCCGGCCGCCGCGTCTGCCTCGCCGCTGATGTCCAGGCCGCAGGCCAGCAGCGACAGCAGCTGGACGCGCAGCGCCGGCGGGACGTCGGGCAGCCGCAGGGCCGCCCGGCACTGCTCAGCGACCGCTGCCGGGGCATACTGGGCCATCAGCATGCCTATGCCCAGCCGCGCCTGCGCCTCTGCAACGGGATCGGCCAGGTCGCTCTCCGACGCGGTAAGGAGCCTGGCCGCCTCGGCGGCCCGGCCGGCCTGCACGAGCAGGTCGATGGCCGCTACGACTGCCTCGCCGCGCCCGGGCCCGCCGTGCGGCATGAGGTCCAGGGCACGCCGCGACAAGGGGGCTGCCACCGCCGGGGACGTCTGCCCGATCTGCGCCGCTGCCCGCCGCAGCAGGCTGGCCGAGGCTACGTCGCCGGGCTCGGCGATATCCATGACCAGTTGCGCGACGTCGGCGGCCGAGGCCCCGTGCTGGAGCATCACTTCGACCGCGGTGCGGCGCATGCTCCGCCGCACCGCTTTAGGCAGGCTGGCATCGACGGCCTCGCGCACCAGGTCATGCCGGAACCCGAGACGGTCCCCCTCCTCGGTCAGGAGCCCCGCGGCGATCGCCTCCCTGATCTCGCTCCGCAGATCCAGCGGCGGCTGGCCGAGCAGCCCGGCCAGCTCATCCAGGGAGAAGCTGTGCCCGAGCACCGAAGCCATCTCCACGGCGTCCCTGGCAGGCCCGGTCAGCCGTGCGAGCTCGCCGGCCACCGAGTCGACCAGCCGCCGCGGCAGGCGCGGCAGGCGCGCGCCCGCGGCGAGTTTGGCCGTGTGACCGTCGACGGTCACGAGGTTTTCCGTGCGCAGCCCGCGCAGCAGCTCGGTCAGCAGGAACGGCTGGCCGTCCGCCCGGCTGAGTACCTCCCGCAGCGCCTCATCGGGCTCGCCGCCGAGCATGTCACGGGCGACCTGCGCGACTGCGGTCTCGTCCAGGGGGCCTAGCCGGATCTCGGACGCACCCGCCGCCTCCAGCCGGTCGACCGCGTCCTGTGCAGCGTCTGCCAGCTCCCCGCGGCGCAGCGCCAGCAGCCAGCTGATCCGGTGTGTGGCCAGCCGCCTGGACAGCGTGACCAGGGCGCTGGCGGTGGCGGCGTCGGCCCATTGCAGGTCATCGACGACAACCAGCAGCGGTGCTCGGTGCGCGGCTTGCTCGAGTGATTCCTGCAGCTCGCGCAGCAGCCAGAACCGCTGGTCAGGAGACTGGCTGAGTTCGTGGAGCCGCGCGGGAGCGACGGGCGGGTCGTCCGTGGAGACGAGGGCGTCCAGGATCGCCCCGAGCGGCACCGCCCGGGCGGCGGGATCCCCGCCGCCGCAGAACACCAGGATCCCGCCGTCCGCGGCCAGGCTTGCGGCCTCGGCCAGCAGCGTGGTCTTCCCCGAGCCTGCGGGCCCGGTGACGAGCACGACGCTGCCACGCCCGGCGCCGAGCGCGTTTAGCTGCCCCCGCAGCACGTCAACCTGGGGCTGCCGACTGCGCAATCCGGGGTGCACCGGGCCATCGTAATTGGCATTCAGTTGAGCCGCTCCTGCGGGTTGCCGGACCAGATCTGCCGCGAGATCGCCTTCGGGAACGCGGTGAACGCCAGGATGTCAGGCCGGGCTGCCACCAAATGGGCGGCGACCGCTGGGAGCTTGCCGTCCAGGGCTTCCGGCACCCGGCCGAACTGGGCGTGCACTGGCTGGCTGTCGGGCTGGCTGGCTGTCGGGCTGGTCATGGACCGACTGCAGCAGCGCCCGGACCCAGCCGGACGCCGGCTTGGGGTGGCGGCCATCAGGTTCGCCGCATAGTGGGTGTTATGCCGAATCTGCTCCCGGACCAGCCGATCTTCGATCAACTCCCGCAGGTCGGCGGTAGCCCCCCACCGGTGACGGACCTCCTGCTCAGCGGGCGGACCGCTCGTGCACGAAGTCGGTGAGCCGGGCCAGGATGGCCGGGTCGGTATCGGGCAGCACACCGTGCCCCAGGTTGAAGATGTGGCTCTCCGCGATCCGCGCCTGCACGAGGACCTCGGCGGCGCGCGCCGCGACCACGTCCCACGGCGCCAGCAGCACCGCCGGGTCCAGGTTGCCCTGCAGGGCCGTTCCGGCCTCGACGCGGCTGGCGGCCTCGTCCAGCGGGACCCGCCAGTCCACGCCGACGACATCGGCTCCGGCGTGCCGCATCAGGCCGAGCAGTTCGCCGGTGCCGACCCCGAAGTGGATGCGGGGCACGCCGTATCCCTCCATTGCGGCGAAGATCCGGCCGGTGTGCGGGAGCACGAACGTCCGGTAGTCGGACGGGCTCAGGGCGCCGACCCAGGAGTCGAACAGCTGGACCGCTGACGCCCCCGCGGCGACCTGCACCTCCAGGAACGAGATCGTGATGGCGGTGAGCCGCTCCATCAGCGCGTTCCACAGGCCGGGCTCGGCGTACATCATGGCGCGGGTCCGGTCGTGGTGACGGGAGGGGCCGCCCTCGATCAGGTAGGAGGCCAGCGTGAACGGCGCCCCCGCGAAGCCGATCAGCGGCCGGTCACCCAGCTCGCGCACCAGCGTGCCCACCGCCTCGGTGATGTACGGGACGTCGCCGGGCTCGAGCGGGCGCAGCCGTTCCAGGTCGCGGGAGTCGCGGATGGGCTCGTCGATGACCGGCCCCACGCCGGCCTTGATGTCTATGCCGAAGCCGATCGCCTTCAGCGGCACCACGATGTCGCTGTACAGGATGGCCGCGTCGACGTGGTAACGCCGCATCGGCTGCAGGGTGATCTCGGTGATCAGGTCGGCCTTGGTGCACGACTCGAGCATCGGGATGCCCGCGCGGGCCTGCTTGTATTCGGGCAGCGAGCGGCCGGCCTGGCGCATGTACCAGACCGGGGTGCAGGGCACCGGCTCCCGGCGGCAGGCACGCAGGAACGGCGAGTCCTTCGCAGGCGACGTCACAGCAGGGATCGTCTCACAGAACGGACAACTGACACGCCGCCCAGCCTCCCGCGGATTGTCGTACACGCGTGCCAATATTTTGCTCACCCCCGCAAAGTGCCGCCGAAGGAGGTCATGGGCCATGAGCCAGATGCCCTGGTACTGCCCCGGATGCGCTGGGGAGCAGCCGTTCGAGCAGTTCCACACCGGCGCCGGCCGCTGCCCCGACTCACCGGACGGGCACTGCCCCGAGTGGGCGTGCTGTGCCTGCGGGACGGCCCTGATCGTGGGCTTCCTCCCGCAGGAAGACCCGCTGCGCGATCACGCGCCGCGCCGTCCCGGCCGTGCGGCGTGAGCCTCACCGGCCCCGGCCATATGCCCGTTAAGGGCCGTATTCGCGCCGGAACTTGCGTGAGGAACCAGCGGGCGCGGCATACGCTCTGTACATGAGATCGGCCGACCAGCCCGTGCGGAAGCTGCCAATACCGCGGGACACGTCGCAGCGTAGCGACGAAGAGGTGGCTGCGGCGGCGTTCGGTTCCGCGGTGGCCGCCTTTCAGGGCGGGCTGGAAGACCAGGGTGCCCTCCGGGCCGAATTCACCTTCGAGGACGTGCCCGCGCCCAAGAAACTCGCTCCCTTTGCCGCGGCGACCGCCGCGACCGTTCGGCGTGACGGCGCGGACATCGCCTGGGGACGGCTCGTGCTGCTGTACGACCCGGCGGCGCCCGAGGGCTGGCACGGCTGCTACCGGCTGATCAGCTATCTGCGGGCGGAGGTCGACCCGGAGATCGCGGCCGACCCGATGCTCGGCCAGGTGGGCTGGACGTGGCTGACGGAGGCCCTGGACGCGCGTACACCCGGTTACAACGCCCCGAGCGGCACGGTGACCCGGGTCACGACCGAGGGGTTTGGCGGCAAGGAGGAAGAGCCGCCGATTCACGGATACGAGCAGCGTGCGTCCTGGTCGCCCACGGCTGCTGGCCCGGGCAAGGACCCGGGCAAGGACCCGGACTCGGGCGGCGGTGATCCGGACGGGCTGGACCTGGCCGCGCACGTGACCGCGTGGTGCGACTCGCTGGCGGCCGCGGCGGGGCTGCCGCCGCTGGCCCTGGGCGCGCACGCGCTGCCGTCGCCGGGCCGGGGGGCTGAGCAACGGCCGCGGCGGCGCCGGTGACCGGGGAAGATCCGGTGACCGCGGAAGATCAGGCCCTCGGGGACACCGCGCAGCCCGCAGACACGCGCGAGGTCGTGCCCCTGCTCGAGCCGCGGGACGGCCTGCCGCCGGTGGTAGAGACCGCCGGGGAGCTGGAGCGGGTGATCCGCGCGATGGCGGCCGGCCGCGGCCCGGTCGCCGTCGACGCCGAACGCGCGTCCGGCTACCGCTACGGGCACCGCGCGTACCTGGTGCAGTTGCGCCGCGCGGGCGCCGGGACCGCGCTGATCGATCCGATCAGCTGCCCGGACCTGTCCGGGCTCGACGCCGCGCTCGCCGGGACCGAAGCGGTCCTGCACGCCGCGTCCCAGGACCTGCCCTGCCTGGCCGAGCTCAACTACCGCCCGCACATGCTGTTCGACACCGAGCTGGCCGGACGGCTGCTCGGGTTCCCCCGGGTGGCACTCGGCACGCTGGTCGAGACCGTGCTCGGGCTGCACCTGGAAAAGGGCCATTCGGCCGCCGACTGGTCGACGCGGCCGCTCCCGATGGAATGGCTGCGGTACGCCGCGCTCGACGTCGAGGTGCTCATCGAACTGCGCGACGCGCTCGCCGACATGCTCACCGCGCAGGGCAAGATGGACTGGGCCCGGCAGGAGTTCGCCGCGGTGCTGACCGCCGCCCCGCCCGCGCCGCGCCCCGACCCGTGGCGCCGTACCTCCGGTATCCACCGCGTACGCAGCCGGCGCAGCCTCTCGGTCGTGCGGGAGCTGTGGGAACAGCGCGACAAGATCGCCCAGGACATGAACCTCTCACCCGGGCGGGTGCTGCCCGACGCGGCCATCGTCGAGGCGGCCCGGGCGCTGCCCGCCAGCAACGCCACCCTGACCAAGATCCCCGGCTTCACCGGGCGGGTGGCGCGCAAGCATCTGCCGGACTGGCTCGGCGCGATCCGGCGCGCGCGGGCCCTGCCGGACAGCGCACTCCCGGACACCGGCGGAGCCCCGGTGGCCAGCGGGCCGCCGCCGACCCACCGCTGGGCTGAACGGGACCCCGCCGCCGCGGCGCGCCTGGTGGCGGTGCGCGCGACCGTGACCGACCTGGCCGCGGAGCACACCATGCCCGCGGAAAACATGCTCCCGCCGGACGCGGTCCGGCGGATCAGCTGGGAGCCGCCCGATCCGCCCGACCCGCTCGCGGTGGAGGCGGCCCTGGCCGGTTACGGCGCACGGCCCTGGCAGCGCAGCCTGGCCGCCGGGCCCATCGCCGCGGCCATCGAGAACCCCGCAGCGTACGGGGCCGCCATCGCTCAGCCGGCCGTCATCGAGCAGGCTGATACCGAGCCCGAGACGGAAGCATGATCATCCGGGATTCAAGATCGTTCCGGGATTAATAACTTCTTTTTCCGGAATTGAGGAGAGGATGAGCACACCCGCGCTACCGGGGATCTTCGGCACGGTGGAGCCCCTCCTCAACCACTACGGGTATCTCGCCGTCGCCCTGTTCGTCGGCGTCGAGGACTTCGGCATCCCGTTGCCCGGCGAGACCATATTGATCGCGGCCGCGCTGTTCGCCGGGGCGGGACGGCTGAACGTCGTCCTGGTCGGCGTGATCGCCACGCTCGCCGCGGTCGTCGGCGACAACATTGGCTTCGCCATCGGGCATTTCGGCGGACGGACGCTGGCGCTACGGTTCGGCAAGTACGTGTTCCTGACCGAAGAACGCCTGGACCAGGCCGAGAGCTTCTTCGAGCATCACGGCGGCAAGATCATCGTGGTCGCCCGGTTCATCGAGGGTCTCCGCCAGGCCAACGGCATCGTGGCCGGCATCAGCGGCATGCACTGGAGGCGTTTCCTCGCGTTCAACGCGCTCGGCGCCGCGCTCTGGGCCGGGCTCTGGGTCAGCCTGGGGTACCTGGCCGGCAACCACATCACGACCATCTACAACCAGATCACCCGCTATTCACTGTACGTGCTGATCGCGCTGGCGGTGCTGGTGGTCGCGCTCATCGTCCGGTGGGTGTGGCGCCGGCGCAGGCGCCGCCAGGCGCAGACCTCGGGCACGAGGCCAGGGGCAGAGGCAACTGCGGGGGCGCCCGGATCCAGTGAGACTCCTGAGACCCGTCAGACCCCCGAAGTCGGTAGGCCTCGCGATACTGCTGGGACCGGCGGGACTCCCAGCACCGCTGGGACCGGCGGGACTCCTGGGGCCGACGGGGCTCCCAAGACCGCTGGGACTGACGGGACTCCTGGGGCCGACGGGACTCTCAGCACCGCTGGGACCGGCGGGACTCCTGGGACCGGCGTGGCCAGTAAGACTCCCGGGGTCAGTAGGGCCGCTGAGGCCTCCAGGACTCCTGATGGCGGGCCGAACGGCTAAGCCGAAGTTACTTGGCGGTGGCACGCCACTCGCGGCGCTGACCTGGGCCATCGCGAGCTCGAAGGTCATGTCTTCTGGCTACCTGGTCTGACCAGCGCAAATTTCCATCATGGTAGCCGGTCACAGTCGCGAATTTTCTGTGCAGAAAAACCTTGCCCTGTTCAGCGTTATCGCAGGTCAGGGCCCAGATATCTACACATAGTGACGGTAACTTCGGGCTAAGCCCGGAGGCGGACACCTCGTAACGCTCGATTCCCGCGAGTGTGCTGCCGGCGGCCTGGAGGACCCAGAAACCGGTCTTCGACACGGACGGGTCCGGAGGCGGTTTGGCGTGCAGGTACCCGCACGCGGCGCGGAGCAGTTCCGGGATGTTTTCCCGGTGCGCGCAGACCAGCGTCGGGACCCCGGCAGCCAGCAGGCGTGCCGTCGCGGGCACGGGGTCACGGACGTCCGTTCGGCCCGATGAAGAGTTACCGGGGCGGTCCGGCACGCCGAATGAGGGATCAAGCTCGACCGGCGCGCCGATGTGCCCGGCGTACGGCGCGACCGTCGCGGTGCAGCGCAGCGCGGGTGAGCTGACCACGCGGACCGGTTCGAAGCAAGCCAGCAGGGGCACGAGGGCCAGCGCGTCGGCCTGCCCCTGGGCGTCGAGCGGGCGGAGCAGGTCGTCGCCGTCCCAGTCCTGTTTGCGGCCCGCGGGGGCGTGCCGCAGGACGATGAAGGGCACCGTACGGTGCGGCCACTGCGCGAAGTCCTCCAGCACGATCACGTCGTCCCGGTAGGAAACCCGCTCGCAGGCGCGCTCGAGCGGGAGCCATTCGATCCCGTCGACCTCCTCGTTCGGGACGAACGGCGAGGCCGGAAGACCCCTGGGCGGCGCCGGGTCCGCCGCCGCCCAGTAGTGCACGTGCTTGGGGCGGCCACCGGCCAGGTAGCGTACCGACCGGAGGCGGCGCCCGAGGCGCGGGCGTACGCCAGTCTCCTCGCCGACCTCACGGACGGCGGTCTGCGCAAGCTGCTCCCCCGGGTCACGCTTGCCCTTGGCCAGCGACCAGTCATCCCGCCGCGGGCGGTGGATGAGCAGCACTTCCGGGCCGTCCGGCCCGTGCCGCCATACGATGGCGCCCGCGGCTTCGATCTCGCCCAGGTCCGCGTGCCCGGCCATCGGCTCAGCCATCGGCGGTCCGCACGCGGCGGTCCGCGATCAGCAGGAACTGGAGGTCGCGCAGCGGCTCGCCGTCGGGCCCACGGTTGTGGCGGGTCCAGACCCCGTCGGCGTCCAGCCACCACGACGCGATGCCGTCGCCCATGCCCAGGCCGAGCAGCCGCCGCAGTTCCCGAGCGTGCCCACGGTCGGTGACGCGGACGATCGTCTCCACCCGGCGGTCCAGGTTCCGGTGCATGAGGTCGGGACTGCCGAGCCAGACCTCGCCCATCGAGCCCGGATCGGCCTCGTCGTGCTCGCCGGTGCCGAACGAGTAGACCCGCGAGTGCTCCAGGAACCGGCCCAGGATGCTCCGCACGCGGACGGTCTCCGACAGGCCGGGCACGCCGGGGCGGAGCGCGCAGATCCCGCGCACCCACAGGTCGATCGGCACCCCGGCCTGCGACGCCCGGTACAGCGCGTCCACGACGACCTCGTCGATCAGCGCGTTGCACTTGAGCTGGATGCGGGCGGACTTGCCGGCCCGCTGGCGGTCCGCCTGGTGCGCGATCCGCCCGACCAGCCCGGCGCGGAGGGACTCGGGAGCGACCAGGAGCTGCCGGTAGGAGTCCTGCCGGCTGTACCCGGTGAGGTGGTTGAACAGGTCCGTGACGTCCTCGGCGACGGCCGGGTCCGTGGTCAGCAGGCCGAAGTCCTCGTACAGCCGGGCGGTGGCCGGGTTGTAGTTGCCGGTGCCGAGGTGGCAGTAGCGCAACAGCGTCCCGTCGGCCTCCTCCCGCACGATGAGCAGGACCTTGCAGTGCGTCTTCAGGCCGACAAAGCCGTAGACGACGTGACAGCCCGCCTCCTCCAGCTTCCTGGCCCAGGCGATGTTGGCCCGCTCGTCGCCACGGGCCTTGATCTCGACGACCACGACCACCTGCTTGCCGAGCTCGGCCGCGTCGATCAGGGCGTCCACGATCGGCGAGTCGCCGCTGGTCCGGTAGAGCGTCTGCTTGATGGCGAGCACGCTGGGATCGGCCGCCGCGGCCTCGATGAGGCGCTCGACGCTGGTCGTGAACGACTCGTACGGGTGATGGACCAGGACGTCGCGCTCGCGGAGGGCCACGAAGATGTCGGTGTCCTTGGGGATGGCGGACGAGGACGGGACGAACGGCGGATACCGCAGCTCGCCGATGTCCAGGTCCGCGATCGCGGTCAGGCCGGACAGGTCCAGCGGCCCCGGCACCCGGTAGACCGCGCGCCGGTCCACGCTGAGCTCGGTGATCAGCCGGTCCAGTACGTCGCCGGACATCGAGTCCTCCACCTCGAGCCGGACCGCGGGGTCGAAACGCCGCCGGAGCAGTTCGCGCTCCAGCGCCTGCAGGAGGTCCTCGGTGACGTCTTCGTCCACTTCCAGGTCCCGGACGCGGGTGACCCGGAAGGCGTGATGCTCGATGATCTCCAGGCCCGCGAACAGCTGCGTCAGGTGCGCGGCGATCACGTCCTCGATGGGCACGAACCGCTGCGGTGAGACGGCGAGAAACCGGGGCAGCAGCGGCGGCACCTTGACCCGCGCGAACATCGTCGCGCCGGTGCGCGGGTCGGCCACGATGACGGCCAGGTTGAGCGACAGGCCGGAAATGAACGGGAAGGGGTGCGCCGGGTCGACCACGAGCGGCGTCAGCACCGGGTAGATCCGCTCGCGGAACAGCTCGCGCAGGTTGCCCCGTTCGGCGGAGGAGAGCTCCTTCCAGCGGAGGACTTCGATGCCCTCGACGCTGAGCGCGAGCAGGATCTGGTCGGTGAAGCAGGCCGCGTGCCGCGCGGTCAGCCGGCCCGCGAAGTCCAGGGTCCGGTTCAGCACCTGGCTGGGCATCTGGACGCTGACGCCCTCGACCGGGAGCCCGGCGGCCATCCGCCGCATCAGCCCGGCTACCCGGACCATGAAAAACTCATCCAGGTTGCCGGCGAAGATGGCCAGGAACCGGACTCGCTCCAGCAGCGGGACCTGCTCGTCCTCGGCCAGTTCCAGCACGCGCTGGTTGAAGCGGAGCCAGCTTTCCTCGCGGTCGAGGTAGCGGTTCGGCGGCAGCGAAGGCAGGTCCTCCGGCCGGGGCCCCGCATCAGTCGCGGGGCCGGAGCCGTTGACCGGGGCCGGGGCCGTGCCGCCCGGGCCAGCGGCGGCATCCCCGGGCAAGGAATCCCCGGGCAAGGCGTCCCCGGGCAAGGCGTCCCCAGGCGCGGCGTCAACGTCCCCGGGACTGGTACCGACATCCCCCGGGCTGGTGTCGACGCCTCCGTAGAGGCGTGGCTCGCCGTCACTCATGCTCCCATTGTCACAGGCCGGTGATCCACCGAGAACCCTCAGCCGTGGCAACGCTTCGTGTTCACCGGATGTGGCGCGCGATGTGCGGGTGCCGCTGGAGTGCCGCGGAGCTTTCGTTGTATAGCGGGATAGATCCTCCGGGGTATAGCGGGATAGATCCTCCGGGCCGGTCCGGTCCCCGCAAGGCCGCCGGCGGCCATCTTCTGATTACACAAAGTCGCAATCTTGTTCCTTTATGTTACGGCCTGCGGCGCGGCATCACCAGGGCAACGCCAATTGCCTATCATGCTGGTGTGGTTTCAGGTGAACATGGCTCAGATGACATCCAGGAGGCGCCGCATGCCCGCGGCTCCGTGCCTGACCAGCCCCCGCGGACCGGCGCCTTCGTCCTGCCGCGGCCCGGTTCGGGAGCGGTCGCGGTAGAGCCGCCGGGACAAGGGGCTGGATACTGGGCGGGCGGCCCGTCCGCCGTGTTCGCTGACGGGGAGATCTTCCTCGCCTACCGGCTGCGCCGGCCGCTCGGCCATGGCCGCGGGTATGCGGTCGCGGTGGCCCGTTCGGCCGGCGGAGAGCAATTCGAGCCGCTGACCATGATCCACAAGGAGGATATGGCCACCGATTCGCTGGAGCGACCGTACCTGGTGCGGACCCCCGGGGGGACCTGGCGGCTGTACCTGAGCTGCGCGACGCCGGGCACGAAGCACTGGCGGGTCGAGGTGGTCGAGGCCGCCTACCCGGCCGAGTTCGACTCCCGCCACAGCGAGGTGGTACTGCCGGGCGACTCCAAAAAGGGCGTCAAGGACCCGGTGATCATGCGCCACGGCGGCGAATGGCACATGTGGGTCACCTGCCATCCCCTGGACGATCCGGCCGAGGCGGACCAGATGGCGACCGAATACGCCACCAGCGCGGACGGCCTGACCTGGACCTGGGATGGGGTCGCGCTCAGCGGGCGGCCGGGGCACTGGGACTCGCGGGGTGCCCGGGTCACCTCGGTCTGCTTCGCCGGCGACACCATCGTGGCCTACTACGACGGCCGGGCCACCGCCGCCCAGAACTACGAGGAACGGACCGGGGTCGCGACGGGTACCGAGCCATCGGTGCTCGCCGCGGTGGGCACCGAACCGCTGGCCTGGTCGCCGTACCACGGGGGCGGCCTGCGCTACCTGGACGTTCTGCCGCTGCCGGACGGGCGCAAGCGGCTCTACTACGAGATGACCCGGCCCGACGGCGCGCACGAACTGCGCACCGAAGTTCAGTTAACGACGGGCCTGCGGCCCGTTTGGCGCGACGCCGGCGGACAGGGCTGCGAGGTAGCCCGGCCGCGAGCGCCGGCGGCGGGTCCCCTCCCGGCGGCGCGTCCGGCCGGCGGCGGGTCAGCTCAGCTGAACCGGGCGGCCGTTTCTCGCCTGCGACTGCCCCTCGGGGCGCGCGCCGACCATCCCGCCCGACCGGTCGCGCGGCGCCCGCCAGTCGCTGAAGTCCGCGCCGAGGACGCGTTCGAGCAGTTCCAGATCCACCTCGAACCGCGGGATAAGCTCCTGGCGCTGCTGCCAGCTGAGCGGCTGCCGTTCCCGGTTGTGGCGCTGCAGGAACCGCTCCAGCCTGCCCGTGACGGCGTCCGGAGCAGCCCACGGGAGAAACCGGCCGATGGCCGAGCCGGCGCGCAGGGCCTGGGCGACCGCGCGGTGCGCCAGCGTCGCCTCGGGATGAGCGGTGACGTTCTGCCGCGGCACCTCGGTGACCACACCTTGCTCTACGCCCAGGAACTCGAAGATGCCGTCGAGGGTCGCGGCGGGCTCGTCCACGAGCTGGCGGTAGCGGATGACGTAGACCTGCTCGCGGGGGAAGAGCGTAAAGATGTGCTCGAGCTGCTCCCCGTACCGGCCTAGCCCCGTGTAGTGCCAGAACGACGCCCAGCCCGCCGCGATACGCCGTTCCTCCTCGGCGCAGGCCTGGACGAAGTCCCCCACCGGCTCAAGCCCGGCCGACCATAGGTGCGTCCAGTTCGAGTGGGCTCGCTCCACTGGATCCCGGATGATCGCGATGAGCCTGACGTCCGGGATCAGGTCGCGGATGCGGCGCATGGCGTCGCGGTCGTACATGTACAGCGGCGTCGACTCACCCCGCAGCGTCCCGGCCGGAGCCGCGTCGAACAGGGCCTCGTAGTCGGCCCGCTTCCAGACGTGCTCCCGGTAGGTCAGCGCGTCCCCCGGGCCGCCCCGCGTCGGCGGCGGCCCGTCACTGAGAAAGAACTTCGGCTCCTTGATCGGTGACATATACAGGGCGGGATGGCCGGCCAGCGCCGCGTGCAGCGCCGTCGTGCCCGCCTTCGGCGCGCCGATCACCAGGAAGTCCGGAAGCGCCACAGGGGCCTCCTCACCAGGCACGACTCCATCAGGACACAATTACCGATGATGCCGACTAAGTGACTAGGTTATCGGCGTCAAGTTACCACTACCTACGGACTTGCGACCATATGTGGCCGCTCCGCAGGGACCGGCGCCCGGCACCCGGCGCCCGGCGCCCGGGTAGTTCCGGAGGTGCTCCCCCGCCGCCGCGACCGCTTCCTCGCCCGGCTTCCTCACCCCATCGGCCCGTTCCTCCGCCCGAAAGCACCGCGGATCGCTCGCTCCGCCCGAAAGCACCGCGGATCGCTCGCTTTGCCCTATTCGAAGCGGTTGAACCCTGCTGGCCGCTCTTCCTGCCCGACCGGAGCAAGGCCGGCCTGCCGGGCGGGGGCAGCCCGAGCGGGTGAGGCGGGAACGGGCCAGAATGCCGTATGGACCCTTTTGGCCCACAATGCGGCAATTCGCTTGGTAAGCCTAAAATGGCGACGCCCAAAACTACATTCAAAATCATCTGCAGGATCTAATATGACCGACTGGTATCCGCAGAGGATTTCATAGCCGATTGCGGGCCGATATCTGGCCGCCGGTTATGATAGGTGACTATGACACCTGACAGCGACGTGACCGGCCAAAACGGCGGCTGTGGCTTCGTCGTGAGCAGCGAGGTTACCATCTCGCCGGAGAGCGCGGAGACTCTCGAGCGCGCGTTCCGGGAGCGTTTGCACCTCGTCGAAAAGGCTCCGGGTTTCCAGCGGCTGGAGACCTGGCGGGATATCACGCGGCCAGGCGTCTTCCAGATGGTGTCGTGGTGGGACGACGCCGATAGTTTCCGCCATTATATGCGATCGGAGGAACATCGGATTTCCCACGCACGGATTCCTCATGCGCCAGACCGGCCGCGCGGCACCGGAGTCCGCCGTTACGCGCTGCTTCCAGATCGCTAACCGGGCCCGGGGGAAGTCGTTACCGGCGCGTCAAACAGTGCCGCGGCACCGGATGGGGGCCATGAATGAGCCAGGACACCGAAACGCCGGCGGAGCCGGGCTATCGAGTGCCGGGGGTTGTGCACGAGGCGACGCGTTCCCTGCTCCGGTTGCGCACCGACGGCGACGCCCGGCGCCTCGCCGAGCACCTGGTCCACGAGCTCGGCGGCCGGCTGGTCCCGGCCGGAACGGACGACCCGAGCGTGATCCCGGTCGACGTCTCGTTCGGCAACGGTGAGCCGATGCTGCCCGCCGCTCCGCCCGGCAGCGCCGCGCGCGCCGTCCTCGAACGGTATCTGGCGCCCTTCCTGCTCGATGCCCGGCATGTCCTGCAGTTCAGCGGGCAGAACGAGCGGCTCACCGAGTCCGCGTCGACCGACTTGCTGACCGGCCTCGTCAACCGCCGCATGGTCGATCGTGCCCTCGGCAGGCTCTCCGCCGACGACACCGTGATCATGCTGGACCTCGACCACTTCAAGCAGGTCAACGACAATTTCGGGCACACGGCCGGCGATGAGGTGCTGCGCGTGTTCGGCAGCGTGCTGCGGGGCACCGCCAGAAGCCGCGACATCACCGGGCGATTCGGCGGTGAGGAGTTCCTCGTCATCCTCGGTCCCGGAGGGGACGCGAACGCCTTTCTCCGGCGGCTGCGCGCCAAATGGCTGACCGAACGGCCGCGCCCGGTCACGTTCTCGGCGGGTATCGTGCTGTCGGCGGGCGATCCCGACGAGGCGGTGAACCTGGCCGACCAGGCCCTCTACCAGGCCAAGGACGCCGGCCGCGACCAGTGGATCTGGGCCACGGACCGTCGGCCTGCCGGTTACCGGCCGCCGCGCGACTACCTCCAGACCTACCTCCGCGATGCCGTCCTCGGCAACCGGCGGCCGGCGGTCCGGCTCACGATTGACCTGCTTGACCGGCGTGTATCCCGGGAGCAGATCGTCGTGGACCTGCTGGCCGCGGCTCAGCGCGAAGTCGGCCAGCGCTGGTACTGCAACGAGCTCACCTCGGCCGACGAGCACCTCGCCTCCGGGGTTACCGGGGCGGCGCTGGACATGCTCATGGGCGAGACGAGCCAGCCGCCTGACGGTAGTCTCACCGTGGTCACCTGCGCGGAGGGTGATTTTCATTCGCTGGCCGCGCAGATGTTCGGCGAGTTGCTGCGCGAGCAGGGCGTCGGCGTCACGGTGCTCGGCGCCTCGACGCCCGCCGAGGTGGTGGCGGAGTTTCTCGTCCGCTCGGGCGCCGGCTCGCTGGCGATCTCGTGCAGCGTTCCCATCTTCTTCCCGGGCGCGGTGCGCCTCGTCGACGCCGCGCACCGTCAGGGGATCCCCGTTATCGCGGGTGGGCCGGCGTTCGGCCACGGCCCCCGCCGGGCCGAGCGCCTCGGTGCGGACGCATGGGCGCTCACGGCGGCCGACGCCGCGGTGATCCTGCTGGGCTGGAGGTCAGAGCCGCCTTCGGTCAACCGTGACCCGACGCCGGTCGACCCGGTAGCACTTCGTCTCACCGCACAGGCCGAAGCCCTGGGCGGTGCCGCGTTCGACGGCCTCGCCGCCTGCTTTCCGCCGATGGCCGGCTATGACGAACACCGGATGGCCCGCACGCGCGAGGATCTTGTGTTCATCGTCCAGTTTCTGGCCGCCGCGCTGCTCGCCGCTGACCAGGCGGTTTTCGGCGACTTCCTCTACTGGCTGCAGAACCTGCTCAGCCAGCGCGGTGTGCCGCCGCAGGCGCTGATCACCGGCCTCGAGGCCCTCCGGCCGGTGGTCGAGGCCGTCGATACCGGAGCGGCGCTGCTGCTCGACCTCGGACGCCAGGAACTCCTCGACGGGGCGGTGTTAGCCCGGGGGGGCGACCCCCCGGACCCCC
>PLRW01000209.1:0-24038 GCA_003164955.1 Actinomycetota bacterium | reverse complement strand
ACGGCCCGGTTCGCTGGGCCGGTAACGAACGTCTCGGGGTCACCCGCGCGAGTGCTCGCCGATCTATTTATCTTGCTGGCGCCGGTGAAGTCGGCAGCCTGCCGCAGACGGAAGGCGCGCTCCTGGAGTCGGCCGGCACCTTGGACAGCTCCGGGAGGACCGTGGAGTTGAGAGCGGCAGGTTCGGTCAGGTACTTCAGGATCGCGTGATCGAAGGCGGCGTTCAGGTCCGGGGACATGGCGTCGGCGGCACCGAAGCACAGTTCCCGCTGCCCGGAAGTGAGCAGCGTGGCGATCCGCTGCGTCGCCGGGCCCGGGTAGGCCGAGACCGGGACCTGGTTATCGGCGGAGAACCCGTCGGCGCCGGGATAACTGACCCATTTCCGCTGCGCGGCCGTGCTGGTCAGGTAACGGATCAGCGCCCTGGCCGGCGGCGTGTCATTGAACATGCCGATGAAATCAGCGGAAACCTGGATCGCGCCGGAAGCCGGGGCGCGGGACGCGGCCGTCCCGGAAGCGGCCGTCCCGGAAGCGGCCGTCCCGGAAGCCGGGAACGGGAAGAAGTCGTAGGACGTGCCGAATTTCGGTGCCGGCGGCCCGGTCTTGACCGAGAAACCCTGGTCCACGAGCGTGCCGTGCGCCAGGTAGCAGCTGGTCAACGACGGATTGATGCCGCTCTCGACCTGCTGCCTCAGGGCCGCGCCGCGGCCACCGTAGACGGCGTCGCCGCTCCCGACGAGCTGGCCCCACATCTGCCAGGCCTGCTGGACCGGGCCCGATGTCCAGGGCAGCTCACCGCTCACCCATTTCTGGTACGTCCCCGGGCCGTAGGTGCCGAGCAGGATGTCCGCGATCCAGTCGGTACCCGGCCAGCCCGAGGTGGGAGTCGACGAGAGGGCCAGGCACCATGGTGAGCCGCCGTGATTCTCGATGGACTTGCTGAGGGTGAGCAACTGCGGCCAGGTCGCGGGCACGGCGTAGCCGGAACGGCGGAAAACCGTGGGGTCGTACCAGATCAGGCTCTTGACGTCGGCCTTGACCGGCACCGCGTACACATGATCACCTTGGCCCGTCCGCATGAGGCCCGACCACGGCGGCCCGTAGTCAGCCGTGTCGACCAGGCCGTCGAGCGGCTTCAGCTCCCCCTGACCCGCGTAGGTGCCGATCGCGCCGATGCTGGGCAGCGCGGCCACTTCCGGCGGGTCACCCTCGGCCAGATCGGCGTCGAGTTCCTGCGTGAGCGCCCGGGTCGGCTCGACGTCCACGCTGATCCCGGATTGGTCCTCGAACGTCCGGATGACCGACTCGAACGCCGCGAGCTCGGAACCGCTCCAGGCGACCATGATCGTGACGTTATTGCTGCCCGCCGGGCCGCCGCATCCGCAGGCGGCCGCGGCCAGGCCCACCGCCGCGATCGCCCGGGCCACGCGTGCGCCGGCCGTCCCTCTCATGCCCGGTACCTGTACTCATCCAGGCGGGGCCAGTAGGCCGCGAAGGCGAGGATGCCCGCGCCGCCGGCCAGGACGAGGCCCGCCGCCAGGGTCCAGGGGGAATAGGCGAAGCTGACGTCGGTCGCACGAGGCGCTTGCGCCGGGGTCAGGGAGGCCTGCGACGCGAGCCGGCCGCCGATGAAAGCCTTCGCCTGCCCGCCGTCATGCACGGTCAGCGAGGCCACCAGCGCGACCAGGGCCAGCGTCAGCACGAGCGCCGACGTGAGCCGCACGCTGAGCAGGCGCCGGAAACCGTGCCACAGCACGTAACTGGTGCCGGCGGCGAGCAGCAGCATCGCCAGGAACGGGGCCAGCAGCAGCCACCAGAAGTCGCCGGGGCCGAGCCACCGGGAGCCGAGGTCGGCCGTCACGGCCGCCCGCTCGGACTGGCGGAGCCCGTTCAGCACGTCCAGGAGGCCGCCCGTCTGGCCGAGCAGGTCGTGGGCGTACCCCAGTTCGGCCAGCGCGAGCGTCCTGTTGCTGCCGGCGAGGTCGGTGCTGGCCTGCTGGATCAGGTCGCCGTAGGTGCCCAGCAGCCCCTCAGCGAACTGAATCGTGTTGGTGCCGTCGAAGCCGGCCACGTTATCCCCGGCGGCCAGGACCAGATCCTGGCTGGCCGCGGTGACGTCGTCGCTGTAGATGGCGCCGGGACCGACCAGCGCGACGTCGCCGGTGCGGAAACTCGACGCCACCGCCTGGTCGGCCCGGGTGAGTTCGGTGTAAGCCGTTCGGACCTCGCTGATCGCCTGGGCGCCATGGCCGGTTGCCGTGGTGATCTCGCGATGCGCCTGGTAGCCGACCAGCAGGCAGAGCAGCCCGGCGACCAGGATCAGTGTCAGCATGCCGGTGCGAAGCCACCGCAGCCACCGCACCGGGTGCGCCCGTGCGTACCACGGCGCGGCCGGCCGCCGGATCGCCGGGCCGGACGATCCCGCCACGCCCGGCTCCTCAGACCAGGGGGAGACCGCGATCGGGATCACCGGTGAACTCATGGTCGCATCCCTGTTCCTCGCAGTACCTGACGACTGGCGCGACGGTTATATGGCCGCGCGGGCAGACGCGGCGAACCAGCCTTTCGGCCGCGAGCGGCCCGCGTCCGGCGGGCGGTCCGTCTTCGCCGGGCGGTGCCGGCCCGGCCAGATCCCGCCCCGTGGGCGGCGGGCCGAGCCGCATCAGATCCTCGGCCTGTGTCACCGTTACGTTGGCGGGCCCGGAGTCCCGGTAGGACTGCCGCCGTACGGTCACGGCGGCGGCCGCGGCGCAGGGCACCAGTGCACTGGCGCCTCCCCTGGCGCCTCCCCTGGCGCCGAGGTGCGCCGCGACGACGTCGACCCGGGCCGCCCGCACCTCGTCGTCATACGGCAGGGCGCCGGGGTCAACCCGCAGCACCACCAGGTAATCGCGGGTCTCCTCCCCCCACGCGAGAAGCGGGATGTCGACGACGCCGCCCTCCCGGGGCGTGCGGTGGCCGGTCAGGTCGTTCTCGGTGGGACGGATCTGCCGGACGGCCTCGAGCCGGAACCGGGGGTCGAGCGTGAGCCTCAGGTACGGTTCCGGGACGAGGAGCCGCCGCGCGTGCTCCATCAGGCGGGTGAAGTCCGCACGCAGGCCGGCGACGTCGATGGCGGGGTCGGCCGCCGCAGCCGCGCCGTGCTCGCCCGGCTGGGCCTGCACCGTCACGAGGGCACCCACACGGTCGGTGTCCCGCGCCAGATCGCACGTCGCGTCGATGGTCAGGTTGAACCACAATCCGCGCTGCTCATCGCGCGGCACCTGCCCACTCATCTGCGCCCTCGCAGTAAGCCAAGTGTGGTTGCCATCACATGGCAGCCTAGGCGATATGACGGGGCAGCAGCGCCCGTCACCATGACCAGATCGTTGCCGGGCGCACGCTATTCGCCACATCGATCAGGGCCGTGTGCGAGCGTTCGGAGGGGGCGAAGGCGGCGATCCTGCGCAGGGCCCGCTCCAGTTCGGCCCGGGCCGCGCCGGAGGGCGGCACCGTCTTGTTCTCCCCGGCCCCGTTCCCACCGGCCCTGTTCTCCCCGGCCGCCTCGGCGTAGGCGAATTCGATGTCGAGCAGTGCGCCGGAAAGCTCGTCGAGGTCCAGGTTCTTGCTCAGCCCACGCGCGCGTTCCACGTCCGCGGTTTCCGGCACCGCCGTCCGCTCGCCGCCCGTGATGACCACTGACAGCGACCGGACCGCGGCGATCCGCGCTGCGCGCTCGAAACGCGATTCACGCGGCACCCGGTCGAGCGCGGCGACCGCGGCACCCCGCTGCCCGTCGGCGAGCAGGCTCCTGGCCCGCCCGAAGTGCGCCGCAATCAGCGACCTTTCGGTATCCGACACCATCGTGTAGCACGTGGCGGCATCCGCCGATGCACCCTGCAGCTCCGCGCACAGCCCCAGCGCCAGCAGGGGGACCAGCTCACCCGGCACGGCCGCGCGTACCCTCTCGAATGCGCGCGCAGCCAGGTCCGCCCTGGCCTCCGCCAGCAAGATCAGGCCCCGGTACCAGTCGGCTCGCCAGTCAGCGGCAGACAGCGCCGACTTCCCCAGCAGTGCGGCCGCCGTGGCCGGACTGCCCTGCCGGACAGCGGCGTGACAGGCTTCGAGCTGCGCCTCGACCTCGGCCGCGCTATCCCCGGTGGCCACGTCCCACGGGTCGGGGAGCACCGCCGGCAAGGCTCCCGACACCTCCGCCGGCGTGGGATGCCCGAACGGCGCGGCGGGCAGGCGCACGCGGCCCGTCCCGGTGACGCGGGCCCCGGCCCACCGGTCAAGCGGCATGACTTCACCGAGGCCACCGTCCAGGGCATGTGCCATCGACGCGAAAACCACCGACCGGTGCGCCTCCGTAGGCCGGCCGATGACCTGCTGGATCACCCCGCTCAGTTGCTCCGCGAACTGCCGCGCCGACACGAAGCGGCGCGCCGGTTCCCGGTGGGTGGCGCGATCGAGGAGCAGCCGGAGCGACTCGACCCCGGGCAGATCGGCCCGCGCGTCCAGGTATTTGCGGCATATCTCCTGAAGGGTCCGGCCGGCGCAGTACAGGTCAAAGCCGGCGGTGGGCCGCATGCACTCGGGATCGCCGGGCTCCGGGCTGTATGCCGCCGTGAACGTGCTGATCGGCGTCGGGTCGCCGACCGTCCGCACGGACCCGAAGTCGATCAGCCGCAGCCGGCCGGCGCCGCGGACGATGTTGGCGGGCTTGACGTCACAGTGCAGGAACCCCCGGCCGTGCAGGTAGTCGAGCGCCTCTAGGAGCTGGAGACCGAGGGCCAGCGCGGGCGCGAGCGGTTCGGTCAGGTTTACTGGCCGTGCCGTCCTGCCGCCGGCGTAATCCAGCACTAGATAGCGGCCGTCGCTCACATAGCCCCAGATCCGCACGATGTAAGGGTGCTCCAGCGCGGTCAGGTGCGTTCGTTCCCGCTCCACGGTCTCCGCCACCTGGTCGTTGATGAGCCCCTTGAGGACAACCCGGTGCCCGAGCTGGGTGTCGTCGGCCAGGTACGCCCACCCGAAGCCGCCGTGGCTCAGCACGCCCCGCACCTTGTACCGGTTGTTGTCCACCCCGTCCCCGGGCCGCAGCCGCGGCATGAAATCGAACCAGGCCCGGCACCGCGGGCAGTTCCCCTCCTCTCGGCCGCCGCGGCCGACCGGCTCTCCGCAATTGGCGCATCTTCGCTGCCGCTCGGGCACCCGCGCGCCCTCCAGCAGCGCCGGCTCCGGCTCATGCGCCTGCTCGATGGCCACCAGGCCCTGACCCCACCAGGGACCCGCCGGCCCGGATGCGCCGCGGGTGGATCCGGCCGAGGTGCGCGGCGAGGGGCGCCCGGGCTGCGGTGGCCGGCTGTGCGGCGAAGGCGGCCCGGCTAGCGGGCGCCGGCTGCACCTCCCGCAGAATCCCGTCTCGTCGATAACACCGCCGGCGCAGTCTGGGCGGTTACATGAAGTCACCAGCCTCACCGTCTCCGGTCACGGCGTCATTTACCCAAACTATTACACATGCGACAGGAAGGGCCGTACGCACCCGGTTGACACGTGACTATTTGGTCACCTATATTCGTAGCGATGGATGACGACGACCGGGTCTTCAAGGCTCTTGCGGACCGGACGCGCCGCCTGCTCCTGGACCGGCTCTTCGAACGTGACGGCCGAACGCTCACAGAACTGGAAGCCGACATGGAAATGACCCGCTTCGGCGTGATGAAGCACCTTCGGGTGCTCGAGAACGCCGGGCTGATCGTCACCCGGCGATCGGGCCGGGAGAAGCTGCACTTCCTCAATCCGGTCCCGATCCGGCTCATCCACGACCGCTGGATCGACAAGTACACCGCGGGCCCGGCCTCGCTGCTCGCGAACATCAAGCACGCCCTGGAGGATGACTCATGACGGCGACGATCGGCCCGCTTGACCTGACCACGCAGATCTACCAGGTGTTCATCAAGGCCACTCCCGAACAGGTCTGGGAGGCCATCACCAAGCCCGATTACACGGCCCGCTACTTCCACGGAGCACGGATCGAGAACACGCCCGGCGGCCACATCTCGCACGGACCGGACGGTTCGACCTGGGGCGACGGCCCGGTCCTGGAGTTTGATCCGCCCCGGCGGCTGGTGCACGAGTGGCGCTCGCTGTACGACCCCGAGATGGCCCGGGAACAGCCAAGCCGGGTCACCTGGGAGATCGAGCCGCAGGATGGCGGCTACTGCAAGCTGACCCTCACGCACGACCGGCTCGAAGGCGCACCAAAGACCGCGGCCAGCGTCTCCGGCCCCGGCTGGATGTTCGTGCTCAGCGGCCTGAAGACCCTGCTGGAGACCGGTTCACCGCTCGCCGGGGGCTAACACCACCGAGGAGCTGGGGTCACTGCCCGATCCCCCACTCACGGCACAGGTCGGCCAGCACGGTGTGGAACCCGGGGAACGTCTTGCGGACGCATCCGGGGTCGTCGAGGGTCAGCCCGGGCGTCCGCAGGCCGGTGATGCTGAAGCTCATCGCGATGCGGTGATCACCGCGGCACTCGATCTCGGCCGCCTTGGGCGTACCGGGCCAGACCTCGATCCAGTCCGGCCCGGTCGTGACCTGCACGCCGAGCTTCCGCAGGTTGACGGCGCACGCGTCCAGCCGGTCGGATTCCTTGACCCGGGTGTTGGCCACGTCGACGATCCGCACCGGGCTGTCCGCGAACGGGGCGATGGCGGCCAGGGTCGGCATCGTGTCGGAGATGTCGCGCATGTTGACTTCGGTGCCGTGCAGCGGGCCGGTTCCGGTGACCATGACCCCGTCCGGCTCGAAACTGACCCGCGCTCCCATCCGCTTCAGGACGAGCGCGAACTTGAGGTCCCCTTGCAGCGAGTCCGGGTACAGACCGGGCACGAACACCGTCTTCCCGGTCACCGCGGCCGCGGCGAGGAAATAACTGGCCGCCGAGGCGTCCGGCTCGATCTCGAAGCTGCGGGCCGCGTACCCGCCGGGGTAGACGGCGAACTCGTCACCGTCGCGGGTAACCCGCGCCCCGAACTGGCGCATCATCCGCACGGTCATGTCCACGTACGGGGCCGACACCATGCCGGTCACCGAGATCGTCAGGCCCTCGCTGGTAGCGCCGTTGACCAGCGGCGCGGCCATCAGGAGCGCGCTCAGGAACTGCGACGAGACGCTCGCGTCCAGCGTGACCCGGCGGCCGGTCATGCCCCGGGCCAGCACGGTCAGCGGCAGGTGCCCGTCGGCGCCGGCGTACGTCACGGGCACACCGAGCGCGCGCAGGGCCGCGACCATCGGGCCCACGGGACGCCGGCGCATCTGCGGGGATGCATCGAAGCGGAACGTGCCCGCTCCGGCGGCCGCCAGCGCGGGCAGGAACCGGGCGGCCGTGCCCGCGTCACGGCAGTAGACGTCGGCCGACGTGACGGGCGGCCCAGAGGGGCTGCCCATGACGACCCAGTCGTCGCCGGAGTCCTGCACGGTGTAGCCGAGCGCGACCAGGCCTTCCGCGAAGGCCTCGGTGTCATCGGACCGCAGCGGCCGCCGCAGGTAGCTCAGACCGGGCGCACAGGCCCCCAGAAACAGCGCGCGCGCGGTGATCGACTTGGATCCCGGAATCCGAACCTCAGCCACGACACTCCCCCGCCCGCTCACGCTCTCTCCGCCCGCTCACGCTCTCTGCAGCCAGCCAGCCTAGCTGACCGCCGCCCGGCTGGCCGCCGTAGGGACCGCCACCCGGCTGGCCGCCGTAGGGACCGCCGTACCGGACCGTCGTACTGGCCGCGCGTTGTTCGAATACCCATTAACGGACCTGAGCTGGGGTCACCGTTACCGCAGGGCCTGCTCGATTGCACGGGCCATGGCCTGCTCCCCCAGGGCGTTCGGGTGGAGGGGGACGGCGAGCGAGGTCGGGATGAGGCCCTCCACCCACTTGGTCCCGGGGCGCTGGCAGGCGTCGTGCCCGACACTGGCCGCGTAGGTGTCGACGAACGTGACGCCGTGGGCCGCGGCGGTCGCGGCCAGCATCGCGTTGAGCTGGTTTTCGATGCCGCGCAGGTAGGGCACGTCCCCGCGCGCGACCGCCAGCTCGGGCCAGCAGCCGTTCCCGCTGACCGGCAGGATGTCCGGATAGCCCACGAGCAGAACCCGGGCGTGCGGCGCGTGCTGCCGGATGGCGGTCAGCACCGACGCGACCTTCGGGCCGGTCTGGGCCACCGCGCGGGCGAGCTGGTCGGTGCCGCCCGCGGTGTAGTGCTTCTGGCACGGGTTTCCGAACGGATTGGTCAGGCTCAGCGCCGCGCAGGTNNGAAAGACGACGGGCGCAGGGCCGCCGCCGCCAGGGCCGGGTAGTCCTGGGCCGAGCGCAGGCACGCCGCGGACGATCCGCCCTCTTCGTGCGCGAGCGGCGCCGCGGTGAACGAATCCCCGAGCGCTACGTACGTTCCGCTCACCCTGGTCGCGGGCGGGCTGACCGCCTGCCCATGACCGCCCGTCGTGGGAGAGGCGGACGTCCCCGCCCCCGTCTTTCCCGAGCCGGCGCCCGTCTTTCCCGATCCGGCAGAGGTGCACCCGGCCAGCAGGACCCCGAGCAGGACCCCGAGCAGGACGATGCCGAGGCTCACCGGCCTGCGGCGGTGCGGGGACTGGGCCATCGGATTCTGGGCCATCGGATCTCCCTGCTGCGGCCCGCGTGCACGCCGGCCCATCACCTCACGCTACGAAGGAGACGCGCGTCGCACAACGAGGAGGGCCGTCGATGACTCGGATTAGTGCGCCGCGAAGTCCTTGGTACGGATGACGGCTAGGGACACCACGCCCGCCACGAAAGCGATGATCGCGGCCACGAGCAGGATCTGGTTGAGCCCGGTGGTGAACGCGGACTTCGTGATCGTGGCCACGGCCTGCCGCGCCTGCGGCGGAAGCTTCTGGATCAGCGTCCCGACGTTGCCGGACTGAACGGCGGCGGCGATCTGCGCTCCCTCGTGAGACAGCCCGGGCCGCGCGGCGACCTGGGATTGAATCGTGGTCTTGACCTGGGTGGAGAACAGCGTCCCGAGCAGGGCGATACCGGTCGCGATGCCGACCTGACGGAAGGTGGAGTTAATGCCGGACGCCATCCCGGCCCGCTGCGGGGCGACCACTCCGACAGCGGTGGAGGCGAGGGGCGGATTCATCAGGCCGACGCCAAGACCGGACACGGCCAGGCCGGGGATCAGGTGCGTCCACTCCGAGCCGGCGTTGAGCCCGCGCATGAGCAGCAGCCCGACGCCGACCATGATCAGGCCAGGCCCGATCAGCAGGCGCACCGGCACCTTCGACGACAGCCGGCCCGCCAGGGCCGCGGTCACCAGGGTCCCGCCGGACAGCACCATGGCCCGCAGGCCGGTCCCGAGCGCCGAGTAACCCAGGATGTCCTGCAGGTACAGCACGATGTAGAGCAGCACGGAGAAGATCGACGCGCTGACGCCGAACGCCGCCACCGAGCCGCCGCTGAACGTCGGGAGCCTGAACAGCCTGAGGTCGAACATCGGGTGCGCCATGCGCAGTTCGGCGACGACGAAGGCGACGAGCAGGACCGCCGCCACCGCGAAGCAGCTCAGGACGAGCGGGTCGGTGAACGAGCGCTGGTTGGACTCGATCAGCCCGTAGACCAGGCTGGCCAGCGCCACGGTGAACAGCACGAAACCGAGCCAGTCGGGTCCGCTGGCCCGCGGCGCACGCGATTCGGACACCCGCAGCGCCGCGATGCCGACGGCCGCGATGCCGAACGGCACGTTCACGAAGAAGATCCAGCGCCAGGACAGGCCGGTGGTCAGCAGGCCGCCCGCCAACGGGCCGATCGCGACGGCCAGGCCGGTCACGCCGCCCCAGATGCCGAACGCGGTGCCCCGCTCCTTGCCGCGGAACGCGTCGGCGAGCAGGGCCAGCGAGACCGCGAACATGATCGCTCCGCCGACACCCTGCAGGCCCCGGGACAGTTGCAGCATCAGCGTGCTGGTGGCGAAGCCGCACAGGGCCGAAGCGGCGGTGAAGATGACCAAGCCGATCAGGTACATCAGGCGGCGGCCGTACATGTCCGCCAGGCTGCCCGCGGTGAGCAGGAACGCGGCCAGGGTCAGCGCGTACGCGTCGACGACCCACTGCAGGTCGGAAAAGCTGGAGTGCAGGGCCCGCTGGATGTCGGGCAGGGCGACGTTCACGATCGTGATGTCCAGCAGCAGCATGAACGTGCCCAGGCACACCGCGACAAGTGTCCACCACTTGTTCCCGCGCTGGGTGTTCTCGTGCTGCGCCAGATGGCCGCCGTCGCGGTCGCGCTCGCCCGTGGCACCCTCGTGCTGGCCCTCGTGCTGGCCGCCCTCGTGCTGGCCGTGATGCCCATCGCGGGCGTGGTGCTGCGGGCGCTGCCCGACGCCGGACACGTCTTCGTGGGCTTCGGTCACGTCTGCTTCCCCCCAGCGGCTGATGGGACATATCCATGCAGGCAGGGTGCCCGCAGTCCGATAGTGACAGCGTCCCACGGACCTCTGACAAACGCTTCGCGCCCCCCGCCTTAACCGGATATGACCGTCTTACCGCCGGTTGTGACCGTCAGTGACGGTACTGCCAGCCAACAATGATCAACGACGTAACGCGTGAATGTGATCGATCACGCGTACTTCAGCCACGCGGCGCGCGGCCCGCGCCAGCGCTCGGACCCGGCCGGGCCGGGCTCATTACCAGATCCGGATAAATTCCCCACCGGGATTTATCAACAGCTGATAAACAACCCGGCAAGCACTTATCCGGTGCGCTTATCAACAGGGCATACACGCCAGATGTAAATCTCGGCCGATATAATAGGAAAGTAGCTAAAGACAGCGCACATTTGGCTGCGGCCCCATTACCCGGGGCCGCAGCCAAATGCTATTACCGATGGGACCTGCGGCGGTCAGAGGCCGAGCGCGGCGAGCAGCTCATTGAGCAGCGCCGAAAGCGACGTAAGGCTGCCGCCGCCATTCAGCAGGTTGGCGACCGCGCACAGCAGGTTGCCCAGCAGGTTGCCGGCGCCGGGGACGGCCGTGATCACCAGGTGAACCTGGTTGAGCGTCACGACGAGCCCGAGCAGGTTGAGGTTCAGCGGGCCGAGCAGAAGGTTGAGGATGCCGCAGGCCGCCGGGGCAGCGGCGGCGTTGCTCGCCTGGCTCGTGTTGACCGCGTCGGTGACGGTCTGGCTGACCGTCCCCAGCTTGGTGCCGTTCGCGTCGGTCAGCGTGCCCTTGAGCACGCCGGTCGCCTCCAGTACGCCATTTACCACGCTGAACTTCTGCGGGGTGAATGTGCCGTTGAAGGTGCCTTTTCCGTCGGCGTTATTGAATGTGCCGGTCACCACGGATGTGAGGCTGCCGGGTGAGGTCGCCTGCGGCGCGGCGGCCGTGCGCGTCACCGTTAGGGCGGTCACGGCGGCGCCTGCCGCGGTCGCGGATAGGCCAATCAGCGCGAGCGAACTGGCGGACAGAACGGCAATCCTCCGCGGGGTTACTTTCATGCTCCCACTCTCCATTTAGTCGATGGTAGGACGCATTTTGATGTAACCAGTCGCTCCATGGCCAAACACACCAGATGGCACAGAATCCGCCGGTCTCTTGACAGCGTTGTCGTGAACGGAGATCATCTTTGGGCGTTTCGCCAGTTGAGCCCCTGCATCACGCAGCGCCGGCCATCGCTAAAAGATCAAGGAACTTTTTTCTGGCTGGCCACGCGCGGCGATCATGATGAGCGCCGGAACGATAGCGAAACGAATACACAAGGTAACGCTAAGACTTCACGGAGTACACACATCGGAACGGACCCGGGCCGTCAGGCCCGGAGGAGCGGACCGGTGCTATCGGCGGCCTTCCCGGCGTGATCGTCGACCTGGTGATCCTGATCGCCATCGCCGCCACCGTCTTCATCCGGTCCCGCGCTGAGCACATGCCGCTGCCTTCGTACCTGAATTCGGTCCTCAAGTGGCTGAGAGCCGGCTATCCCGAAGGACTTCCCCCTACGGACTACATCCCGTTGTTCGCGCTGCTGGGCACACAGCTGACCGACGAGGACCTGCATGCCATCGCCGACCAGCTCGCCAGCGAAAGCGCCCCGCAGTCCGGGGCCGCGATCAAGAAGGCGATCACCGATGTGACCAGCGTCAAGCCCAATGACGCCGACGTGGCCCGGGTCCGGGCCAGGCTGGCGGCCGGGGGCTGGCCGCTGGCCAGGCCGAACGGGACGAGCTGAGGGGTCAGTCCGGGTCCGCGGGAGTAGCCTCGCTGGCGGGATCACCGGGCGCATCACTGAGCGAATCACTGGCGGGATCATCCGCGGGCCAGCAGGCGGCGAAGATGGCCTCCTTGCCGTGCAGCTTGACCCGCTCGCCGCGGCCCAGCGAGCGCGCCAGGTCCGCCTCGGCCGTCTCCACGCGCAGCCATTCCGCGTAGCTCACCGCACGGATCCCCCGGCGGGCCAGCGTCTCCTCCAGGGCCTGGACCCGGGCGCCCGCCGTCGTGGGCGCCCCGTCCGGGTACCGGAGCACGCCGGGCCGTGGCAGGGCCGCCTCGTCCACGGCGGCTCCGCCGACCAGGTCGGCGAGCAGGTTCCGGACCGTTTCGGCCGCGTCGGACTTGTTGGTGCCGATCACCCCGGTGGGGCCGCGCTTGAGCCAGCCGGCCACGTACTCGCCGGGCAGCGGGGTGCCGTCGGGGCCGAGGACACGCCCGGCGGCGTTCGGCACCACGGCGGCCCGCTCGTCGAACGGAACACCGTCGAGTGGGACGCTCTGGTACCCCACCGAGCGCAGCACCATCTGCGCCTCAAGCGTCTCCAGCTCGCCGGTGCCCTGGAAGGCGCCGTTCTCGTCGAGGCGGGTCCGCTCGAGGACCAGCCCGGTGACCTGTTCGTCCCCGGTGATCTCCACCGGCCGGAGCCAGAAGCGGATGGTGAGCGTCCGCGCATGCGCGCCCTCTGCGTCCTCCGGGTCGCCCGGCTGCGCATCCACGGGGGCGGAGGTGGCGGCTGGGACGGCAGGGGCCTCTAGGGCGGCGGAATCAGGAGTGGCCGCTGGGGTGGCGGGAACCGGGGCTGGGGCGTTGTTCGTGGCCCATTTCTTGATGACGACCATGTTGCCGCGGACGCGCCGGTCGGCTTCTGCGGTTGCGGTGCCCTCGCCGGCGCCGTCGAAGGCATCCAGGTCCGCCTCCGCAGCGGGCACGATCACGCCGACGCCGGGCAGTTCGCCCAGTTCGCGCAGTTCCTTGGTGGTGAACTTGGCGTGCGCCGGGCCACGCCGGCCGATCATGTGCACCTCGCGGACCTTGCTGTCCTGCAGGGCCTCCAGCACCGGCTGCGATATGTCAGTGGTGTGCAGCTCGGCTGGGTCACGGGCCAGGATCCGGGCCACGTCCACCGCGACGTTGCCGACGCCGATGACCGCGACCGACTCGGCGTCGAGGGTGAACGACGACGGGCCGACGTCCGGGTGCCCGCAGTACCAGTTGACGAAGTCGGTGGCGGCATAGCTGCCGGGCAGGTCCTCCCCCGGGATGCCGAGCCGGCGGTCACGCGTGGCGCCGGTCGCGTAGACCACGGCGTCGTAGGCCGAGAGCAGCTCCGCGCGCGTCACGGCCTCGCCCAGATGCACCCCGCCGATGAACCGGACGTCGGGGCTTTCCAGGACCTTGCGCAGGTACTCGGCGATCGATTTGATCGACTTATGGTCGGGGGCGACCCCGTACCGGACCAGCCCGTAGGGCGTGGGCAGCCGGTCGAAGACGTCGACCCGCACCCGGACGGGCCCTTCGAGCCCCGTGCCCGTGCGGTCCGGCAATGCGGCCGCGTGCTTGACCAGCGCCTCCGCCGTGTAGAGCCCAGCCGGCCCGGATCCGACGACCGCTACCTCAAGCACCTTCATGCTCTCTAGATTAGGCTGCCACGTCACCAACTGGGCGCTTACTCAGCTCCGGGCTGGTCCCGTGCTGAGTCGGCTCCCGCTGATGTCCGTTCCGCTGAATGATCCGGAGCGGCGATATCTGCGTGCGCGCGGCGCGCCACCGCCTCGGTGATCTGCCGGGCCAGATCCTGCGGTGTCAGGCCGACGGCGGCGAGCACCTCGCCACGGTCGCCGTGCGCGAGGAACTGCTGCGGCAGCCCGAACGTCTTGACCGGGACGTCCACGTCATGGTCGCGGAGCAGGCGCGACACCGCGTCGCCGAAGCCGCCGACCCGGCCGTTGTCCTCGACCACGGCCACGAGCCGGTGCCGGCGGGCCGCGCCGATCACCGCCTCGTCGACCGGCTTGATCCAGCGAGGGTCGGCCACCGTGACATCGATGCCGTGGTCCGCGAGCCGATCCGCGACCGCCAGGCACATCAGCGCCATCGGGCCGGCGCCGAGGAGCAGCACATCGGCCCCCGGGCCCGCGTCCTGGCCCGGCTCGCGCAGCACGTCCATGCCGCCGAGCTTGCTCACCGCCTCGACCTCGCCGCCGACCGTGCCCTTGGGGAAGCGCACCACCGTCGGGCCATCGGCGATGGCGACGGCCTCGTTGAGGAGTTCGGCGACGCGGGCCGCGTCGCGGGGGGCGGCGATCTTCAGGCCGGGCACGACCTGCAGGATCGACCCGTCCCACATCCCGTTGTGGCTGGCACCGTCGGGCCCGGTGACCCCGGCCCGGTCCAGTACCAGCGTCACCGGCAGCTTGTGCAGCGCCACGTCCATCAGCACCTGGTCAAAGGCGCGGTTCAGGAACGTCGCATAGATCGCCACCACCGGGTGCAGGCCGCCCATGGCCAGGCCGGCCGCGCTCGTCACCGCGTGCTGCTCGGCGATGCCCACGTCGTAGACGCGGTCCGGGAAGGCCTCCGCGAACGCCGCGAGGCCGGTCGGGTGCAGCATCGCCGCCGTGATCGCCACCACGTCCGGCCGCCGCCGGCCGATGGCCACCAGTTCCTCGCCGAAGACCTGGGACCAGGTCTGCTTGGCCACGCCGGGCACGGTGCCGGGACGGGGCGCACCGGGCACCTGGTGCAGGCAGTCGTCCTCGTTCTCCACGGCCGGGCCGTACCCGAAGCCCTTCTGCGTGATCAGGTGCACCAGGACGGGGCTGCCGTACTCCTTGGCGCGCCGCAGGGCCTGCTCGACCATCGCCTCGTCGTGGCCGTCGATCGGGCCGAGGTACTTCAGGCCGAGGTCCTCGAACAGGATCTGGGGCTGCAGGACGTCCTTGAGGCCCTTCTTGATGCCGTGCAGCGTCCCGTACACCGGCGGCCCGACCACCGGCGTGCGGGACAGCGTGGTCTTGATGTAGTCGAGCACGTTCTCATACCGCTGGCTGATCCGGACCGACGCCAGGTTGTTGGCCAGCCCGCCGATGGTCGCCTGGTAGGACCGGCCGTTGTCGTTGACCACGATGACCAGTCGCGAATTCTCGGCCACGGCGATGTTGTTCAGCGCCTCCCAGGCCATTCCGCCGGTCAGCGCGCCATCCCCGATGACCGCGACGACCACCCGGTCCGTCTCGCCGCGCAGTTTGTACGCCTTGGCCAGCCCGTCGGCGTAGGACAGGCTCGTGGACGCGTGTGAGTTCTCCACCACGTCATGATCGGATTCGGCCTGGCTCGGGTAGCCGGACATGCCGCCCCGCTGCCGCAGGGTCTGGAACTCCGCCTGGCGCCCGGTCAGGAGCTTGTGCACGTAGGACTGGTGACCGGTGTCGAAGACGATGCGGTCCTTCGGTGAGCTGAAGACCCGGTGCAGCGCGATCGTCAGCTCGACGACGCCGAGGTTCGGGCCCAGGTGGCCGCTGGTGCGGATGACGGTCTCGATGAGGGTGTCACGAATCTCACCTGCCAGGACGGCCAGTTGCTCCTGGCTGAGGCTCTTCAGGTCTTCCGGGCCTCCGATGGACTCCAACAGCGTCACGTTGGTGCACTCCTCGTGTTCCGGGGGCCGGCCGGGGACGGACCTTCCGGGTGGCCGGATGGGACGGCAATTCCCAGAGTCTATTTGCGGCACTCTCCGGGACACACGCGACACCCGGGCAAAGACTGACACGGGTGTCGCCTAACGCGTACTGGCACCCCGTGGGTGCAGGCAAGTCGCGGTTAGGCGGGGAGCGCGCATGCAGCCTAGCCGGTGGGGCGCGCGGAACTCACACGCCCCGGGTGCGCGGGGCTCANNGCGCGGAGGTTCAGTCAGTGGTGGGGCCGAGACGCTGTTCCAGCCGCTCCAGGCGTTCGGCGAACGGCTGGATCTCGCGCCGGATGGCCTCGGCCAGCATCTGGGCCATGCCGGGCTGCGCGGGCTGCGCTTGGGTCCCCTTTTGCGCCTGTATATAGGTGTAGCCGAGCAGCGCCGCCGAAATAGCGCGGCGGGTGGGCCGGTACTCGGCGCCCAGGCCGCGCAGGACCTCCCCCGCCGTGCCCTCGGGCTCGCTGACCAGGCCGAGCAGCAGATGCTCGCATCCGACGTAGTTGTGCCCCAGGCCGATCGCTTCGGTAACGGCCAGCTCCAGCGCGTTCGCCACCGGACCGCTGAACCGCAGTCCCGGTTCCTGCGCCTCCCCCGGCTCCGGCGCCTCCCCCGGCTCCTGCGCTGACTGCTGCGCCTCTCTCCGGGCCTGCGCGATGGCGTCGACGGCCCCGTCCACCGCGCGCCTGCTCGCCGCGGCGCGGGCCAGGTCGCGGCGCACCGCGTCCGGCTCGATCTCCATGGCGCGCAGGACCTCAAGGGCGAGGTTGCCGCCCTCGGCGAGCACGCCGGCCAGCAGATGCTCGGTGCCGACGTAAGGCGCCCCGCCGGCGCGTGCCGCCTGCAGCCCGAGCGCCACCGCGCCGCGCGCCCGCGTCGTGAAGTGCGACATCCGGCCGGCCGGGTCGTCGAGGTTCACATCGCTGAGGGCCGCCTGCCGGATCGCGGTGATCCGGCGCACCGACCCTTCCAGCGCGCGCTGGCAGATGGCTGAGACAGGAACCCCCATGTCCCTGACCGCCTCGGCCAGGTCATCGGGCAGGTAGACGTTGATCTTCGGCATCATGACTCCTCCGCCGCTTCCCGCGGGCCGCGAGCTGATACCCCGTTTATAACCCGTATGGGGTTATAAGGCAAGTCAGGCGGGGAGAGCGCTCGCGCGTGCGGAGGATGTGGAGCCCGCCAGGTGGACGGTCAGGCGGGACGGCGGGACATGTCAGGTGACGGGCCAGGCGAGCCGGTCAGGCCCGGTGACGGTCACGCCAGGTGGGCGGCGGCGGTGACTTCGGCGACCACGGCGGGGCCTGGGTCCCAGAGGGCGGCCTGGTCGGCATGGCCGGCGGGCTGGCCGATGGTGCGGACCGGGATGACGTCGGCCATGTGACCGTCATGCCCGACGCTGACCACCGGGCGGGCCAGGGGCCGCGCGTCGGTGAGGCGCCAGTGGTAGGCGTCCGGCCGGGCCCACTCGCCGCAGTCGCAGGTCTCGCCGGACATGGCCGCGGAACACACATCGGCCAGCGTGACCACGGCGACGATGCCGCCGATAGCCGCGACCGGGTCGTCGGGGTCCCACCCGGTGAACCACAGCAACGGCTCCTCGGCGGCGAGGAGGTCGACGCGCATCGAGGCGTAGATCGCCAGTCGCCCACGGTAGGACGGTGCCCAGCCCCGGTTCTCCACCGGCTTGCGCCCGCGCGCGATGGCCCACGCCCAAGGCTGGCGCACGCTGAGCAACTGCACGTTTCCTCCAACAGCCTGTACCGGTGAGCCTCGTCGCCCATTTACCGGCTCAGTGTTTGGCTTGTGAATATTTGTACTCTGCTGAGGCGGAAATGGATCGGGAGTCCGCACAGAAACAACCCATAAATTCCATCCATGTCACTCGGCCTATGTCACCCAACGTGACGCGCTGCACAGCGGGTCGCGATTTTATAACTTTGAGTAGTTGTCGGCGGGCGCGCTGTCGGCTTCCGGGCGCCCAGAGGAGCCGACGGCCAGGCCTCCGTCGGGCAGCATCTTAGGACGGCCGACGAACAGGCCGACGGCCAGTTCGGCCCCGCAGATCAGCAGCAGGCCCGTGACCGGGACCGTCCAGCCGCCGGTGGCCGCGCGCAGGAAGCCCACGGCCAGCGGGCCGGCCGCCGAGACCAGGTAGCCGACGGACTGCGCCAGCGAGGACAGCGACGCCGCGGTGGCCGGATCGGGCGCCCGCGCCATCGTGAAGTAGATGGCCAGGCCAAGCGCCGCGCCCTGAGCCGCGCCCAGCACCAGCATCCAGAGGGCCGCCGACCCCAGCGGGGCCCACAGCGAGCCGGCGAGGCCGCCCGCGGTGACCAGCACGACGGGAACGACCAGGACGCGCTGGTCGGTCATGCGCTGGGCCAGCACCGGGGTGCTCAGCGAGGTGAGGAGGTTGCCCAGGCCGAGCACGGCCAGCAGGGTCCCAGCCGCGGCCGCGCTCTCGCCCCGGTCACGGAACAGTTCCGGCAGCCAGGACACGCCCGCGTAGTACAGCAGGCTCTGCAGGCCCATGAACGCGGTGACCTGCCACGCCAGCGCGTGCCGGTACACACTGGCCCGGTGCCTGGCGGGGGGCGGCGCATCGCGGTCGGGACGGCTGGACCGGCGGTAGCGGAGCTGGGTGATCCAGATGAGGGTCGCGGCGATCGCGGGCAGCCCCCACAGCCCGAGGGTCACCTGCACCGATCTGCCGGTCGCGTCGTAGAGCGGGACACTGACCAGGGAGGCGATCACCGCGCCGGCCGAGAGGCTGGTGAGGTAGATGCCGATGTACAGCCCCGCCCGGGCGGGCGCGCGCCGTTTGATCGTGCTGGAGAGCAGGACGTTCATCACGGCGATCGCACCGCAGGCCACGATGGTGCCCGGGAACAGCATCGAGCGGGGCAGCGCTCCGCGCAGGAGCAGGCCGGCGGATAGCAGGATGAGCGCGCCGAACAGCACACGCTCCTCCCCCAGCCGCCGGTTCAGCCAGGCGGCCAGGCCGGAGACCGCACCGAAGCACAGCACCGGGGTCGCGGCGAGGACGGTCACCGTCGCCGGGGACAGCCGCAGCCGCGCCTCGAGCTCGGGGAAGACCGGGGGAAGGCTGGTGATGGCAGCGCGGAGGTTGAACGCGAGCGCGGCGATCGAAACGACGAGCAGAGCCGCTTCCAGCGACCGCCGGCCAGGCTCGCGCGCCGCCGGAATTTCTGCCATCAGCAGCTAAAACTATGGCAGCAGGAGAAGCTTGCCGGTCGTGCGCCGGGCGGCCAGGTCTTCCTGCGCCCGGCCCGCGTCGGCCAGCGGGTACGTGCCCCCGATCCGGACGTTGAGCATACCCTCGGCCAGCCATCCGAAGAGGTCACCCGCCCGCCACAGCAGTTCGTGCCGGTCCGCGATGTAGTGCACCAGGGTGGGCCGGGTCAGGAACAGCGAGCCGCCGTAGTTCAGGCGCTGCGGGTCCAGCGGCGGTACCTGGCCGCTCGCCGCACCGTACAGCACCATTATGCCGCGCGGGTGCAGGGCCGCCAGGCTGTCGTCGAACGTCGCCTGGCCCACGCCGTCGTAGACGACGTCGCAGCCCCGGCCACCGGTGGCGTCGGCGACGGCCGCGCGGAACCCGTCGTACCCGACCACATGGTCGGCGCCCGCCTGCTTGGCCAGCGCGGCCTTTTCCCCGCCTTCCCCGCCCGACGTCGTGGCGACCACTATGCCGCCCCGCTGCTTGACCATCTGCGTCAGCAGCAGCCCGACGCCGCCGGCCGCGGCGTGCACGACCGCGACGTCCCCCTCGCTCACCGGGTAGGTACTGAAGCACAGGTAGTGCGCGGTCAGCCCCTGGAGCATCACGGCCGCCGCGACCTGCAGGTCAACCTCGGGCGGGACCGGCACCGTGCGGCTGGCCGGGATGACCGCCTGCTCGGCGTAGCACCCCGGCACGCCCGCCCAGGCCACCCGGTCGCCCACCGACAACCCGGTGACGCCGGCGCCGATCGCGGTGACCGTACCCGCGCCCTCGGCCCCCGGGACCACGGGAAAGTCGCCCGGCTTGTACCCGCCGACGCCCTGCCGCTGGTAGATATCCATGAAGTTCACGCCCGCCGCGGCGACCTGGACGACAACCTGGTCCGCCTGCGGTTCGGGGTCGGGATGCTCGATGACGTTCAGGACCTCTGGTCCGCCCAGCTTCTCGATGACCACCGCGCGCATGCGTACCACTCCCTGCCTGTCCCTGCCCGGAGGCTCATTCGCTGATCTGCCCGGCCCACGATAGAACGCCGGCGCGGCCCCGGCCACGGCCGCGCCGCCGGTTGTCTCGGCTCGTAGGCGTCGGCGGCCGGGAACCCGGTCGCCGACGGTGCCGGCGAAGGCNNGCCAAATGGGAAAAGTGATCTTTGGTGGCGGGCGCGGGGGTTCGTGCTGGTGTGGCCTGGTCGGTGCGGGGGTCGTTCAGCAGGCCGGTGATGGCCTGGGGGGTGGCGTCGGTGAGGGTGGCGTTGATGGTGACCTGGTGGAGGTCGTTGTTGTAAACGGCGGTGACGGCGAAGGCGTCCAGGAGGCCTTCGATGAGGCGGGCCGGGGCTTCGCCGAGGATGGGCAGGGCGTTCAGGAGGGCCGGGTCGTTGTCCTGGGTGGTGGCGGCCGCCAGGGCGGCTAGCTCGGCTTCGATCCGGGTCCGTTCGGTGAACAGGTCGGTGAACCGGGCGCGGATCCGCTGACGCAGGGCCTGGGCGGCGGGGTCGCCCGGCGCGGCCGGTGCCTCCAGTTCGGTGATGAGGGCACCTTCGGCGGTGTCAATCCTGGCGCGCTGCTTGCGGAGGGCGGCGGCCTTGGCCTGGCGCTGGCTGGCCTGATCGGCGGCACTGGCCGGGAGGGTGACGGCGAGCCCTGTCTGCTGTCCATTTACTGCCTGCTCCTTTCCGGTGCCTGCGGGCCTTTTAATGCGCGCGCGCATTTCCCTGGCCTGGCTGGGGTGACCGGCAGGGCTTCCACCCCGGCCCGCTATGGTGGCCTGGCCTGGCGGCCCCCGTCACCGAGCCGGAGGCCCCCGCCGGAGGCAGCATCTTTCACCTGCCTGGTGACGGGGCCAGATCCCCCCGCGCGGTCAGTGCAAACCACGTGACCCGGCCAGTCGCGACAGCGGGCCCCCGTCTGCTGCGACTGCATGGCATCACGTTTACCCCGCCACGTCTGGGAGCCCGGGACGAAAAGGACATTCTTCGGCAACGCCGGCAATTTCGGCAGCCCGCTGGCCTGCGCCTTCCTGGCCACCGTGACCGGCAGCCGGTCAGCCTGCCGTGCGAGGGATGCTGAGCGGGCGGGTGCCGGGGTCAGTGCGGAGGATGGGGACGATCACGTCGGCCAGATGGGCCGGGGTCGCCGTGGAACGCGGCGCGGTAATCACATTCCCAGTCCAGGTGGCCATCGTCGGCGAGCCGGACCGCACCGAGCCAGGGCCGGGCGGGGCTGGTGACCTCGATGTCGGTGGTGGCCTCGAACGATTCCCAGTCTTCGCACACGCGCAGGGTGACGGTCAGGCCCCGGTCTTGCAGGCACCGCCCGACCGCCCCTTTGAGCGGGAACGCCCGGTAGGCGGCCACCCCGGGGGTGGCGTCGGCGGTATGGGGTGCACCGAGGATGTGGACCATGATCGCGGCCAGCATGGCCGCATCGGTACCGGGGCCGGTGGCGGGTTCGTAGTGCCACCGGGCCCGGCCATTGCCGGTGAGGATTAAACAGGAGCGGGCGGCGGTGGCGTTCAGGACGGTCAGTTCGTAGCGGTCGCGCCAGCGGGTGCCGTGGACGCCGAACCCGGTGGCGGCCAGCCGCCGGGTGAGGATCTGCGCCGGTTCCGTCCCGGGACCGGACGCCGTACGGAGGGACGGTACGGAAGCGGCGCCTGCGTCATCGGCCGGCCACGATCTCGTCAAGGCGGTCCAGCAGGCCCTTGAGGGAGGGATGGGCGACGATGTGACGCCAGTTGCCGTCGCCTTTCTCGGCGGTGAAGCTTGGCCCGTCTTGCGGGTGGATGGACCACTCGGGGTGGTCCCGGATGAAGCGCTGTTGCCGGACGACCTGATCAAACGGCAGACCCATGACCGCTTTTCCTCGCCTGACCCGTGGACCCGTGAGGGACCGTGCCCGGCTCACGGGTCAGCCAGCCGGGCACGGCCTAAAGCAGACTAACACAGATCAGAGCAGAGCAGATATACCTGCTGATCAGTCCAGCTCTGTACTGGCCTACTTTGATCTTGTGAAAGTGGATCATGACCTGCCCGAGCCTGCCTACCGGCAGCTTGCGGCCATCCTCCGCGACCAGATCGCGGCGGGTGAATGGCGCACCGGTCCACTGCCCTCGGTCAAGCAGCTCCAGCAGGAACACGACGTCGGCCGCGACACCGTCCTGCGCGCCATCGAGATTCTCCGCGCCGAGGGCCTCGTCTTCACCGTTCCGCGCCGGGGCACCTACGTCAGCCCCAGGAAATAGACGCGGCCCTTGACCGGTCCGGACAGCGGGCGCGATTCCGCAGCGGGTGAGACAGATACGGTCACCACCGCCCGGTTTAACCGGTACCGGGGAGCCAGCCTGTTTCCACCCCTACCGGTTACGGCGGGTACCTGGTGTGCTTGCACTTCCCCGGTCATCTGCACCGTGAATACCCCGATGCTTTTGTCTCTTGACCTTTCCCTTGATCTTGTTTCTTTGTTTTTGACCTTGCCTGGGTGGGGGTCGTCCTGTGGAGCTGCTCCCTGACCTCGCCCCCTGGTTGTGGAGGTCAGGAAGTGGTTAGCGGAACGGTTAGAACGGCACCCAGCCAGGCCAGCGGCGGTAGCCGCTGTATCTCTGCCCCGCACAGTGCCCGCATGCGCGGGCCGCCTGCCGGGCGGTGGATGTGCGGCCGCTGCGCGGTGTTCTTGTGTCTGGAATTCGTGTGCGGAGCACTCACGTGAACATGCTCGGCCGGTACTCCTTCCAGCTCCCCGACCTGCCCGGGGGTCTGCGCCCGCTGCGCGAGCCTGGGGCGGACGAGCTTCGGTAGCCGGGCGGGGCCGCGTTCCCGAGGCGAGTAACTTTACCTTCCGGATGGTAAAGTTATGAGATGCGACCAAGTTCGAGGATCCAGATTCTGCAGGCCGCGGTGCGGGTGACCGAGCGGCACGGCATCACCGCCCTGACCCTGGAGGCGGCGGCCGAGGAGGCCGGCCTGACCAAGCCCGGGCTCATGTACCACTTCCGCACCCGCGACGACCTGCTGATAGCGATCCAGCGGCACCTGACCGGAACGTGGGAGGGGCAACTGCTCACAGAACTGGGCAAGCCGCTGGAGCAGTCGACGGCGCAGGAGCGCGCGGCGGCCTATGTGCGGGTCAATGCGCACGGCTCGGCCAGCAAGGCGGACCTGGCGTTCATGGTGGAGTCGGCGACCAGCTCCGAGCTGGCGCAGGTGTGGAACGACCTGATGGCGCGCTGGGTGCCCCAGCCGCCGGTGCCCGATCCGGCGCAGCTGGACCTGTTCCTCGCGCGGCTGGCCGCCGACGGCCTGTGGCTGTTCGAGGCGACCAGGCCGGCCCCGCTCGCCCCCGAGGTCAAGGAAGCCCTGATCCGCAGGATCGCCGCGCTCACCGAATCACCGGCCTGACGCACCCCTGCCCGGCCCCCGCACAGCCCATCTCCACCCGGAAGCCATAGGTGCACCATGAGCAAGACACAACGCTGGCTGGTCCTGGCCACCGTCTCGGCGGGACTGCTGATGGTCTCGGTGGATACGACGGTGCTCTACACCGCCCTGCCCACCCTGACCAGTGACCTGCAGGCCGACGCCTCGCAGAAACTGTGGATCATCAACGCGTACCCGCTGGTGATGGCCGGGCTGCTGCTCGGCGCGGGCACGCTTGGAGACCGCATCGGCCACAAGCGGATGTACCTGGCCGGCCTGGCCCTGTTCGCAGCCGCCTCCCTCCTGGCCGCGTTCGCCCCCTCCCCGCCGGTGCTGATCGCCGCCCGGGCCTTCCTGGCGGTCGGGGCGGCGGCGATGCTGCCCGCCACCGCGGCACTGATCCGCATCACCTTCG
>PLRW01000152.1 GCA_003164955.1 Actinomycetota bacterium | reverse complement strand
CGCGGCCGGCCAGGCGCCGGCCGCGGACCGCGCGGCGGCGCTCACCGCGGCCCGGGCAGCGCCGCCCTGGGCCTCCACCGCGGCCGCGATCGCCCCTTCGACCAGTGGCGCGTCCACGATGCGGATCCGCTCGGCGAGCTGCGGGTCCAGGAACTCAATGACGGACTCGCTGGTCAGCCGCGCGCTGCCCAGGTCGTACAGGACGACGATTCCCGCGGCCGAATCCGCGTCCTGGAGCGCATCGGTGATGGCCTCAAACGACGTCCCCAGCCCGCCGTCGCTTCCGCCGACCCCGATGATCGTGACGTCCGGTGCCATCTGAGCGGCCAGCTCGGCCACGCCGGCCGCCAGCTCCGCTGAATGCGACACCGCGACGATGGCCACCCGTGGGCCGGTCATGCCTTGGCCGCCTCCGCGAGAGCGCGCAGGATCACCGCGGTCGACGTGGCGCCCGGGTCGGCATGACCGGCGCTGCGCTCACCCAGATACGAAGCCCGGCCCTTGCGCGCGACCAGGGGGATCGTCGTAGCCACGGCGTCTTGCGCGGCGGCGGCCGCGGCCTGCAGCACCTCCGCCACCGAGTTGCCCCGGGCGCTCTCGGCGGCCTCGACGGCCGGCACCAGGGCGTCGACGATCGTCTTATCCCCGGGCACGGCCTTGCCGCGGGCCTGTACACCGCCCAGCGCCGCGGCCAGTGCGGCCCCGACCGCACCGGCGTCCAGCTGACCGGCGTCGCCGACCGTCGTCGCGGCGCGCAGGAACGCCGTCCCGTACAGCGGCCCGGACGCGCCCCCGACCGTGGACATCAGGGTCATGGCCACGAGCTTCAGGATCGCGCCGGGCGTCATCCCGGGGTCGGCGTCCAGTTTGGCGACGACGGCCTTAAAGCCCCGGTTCATGTTCTCGCCGTGGTCGCCGTCCCCGATCTCGCGGTCCAGGCGCGTCAGTTCGACGTGCTGCTCGGCGATGGCCGCGGCGACCGCACGGATCGCCGCGGCCACGCTCGGCCCGTCGCAGCCGCCGGTCACATGCCCCACCGGAGCGCGGCGGTGTGCACCGGTGCGTCCCACAGTTGCGTCAGCTCATCGTCGAGTCGCAGCAGGGTCACCGACATGCCCTGCATCTCCAGGCTGGTGATGTAGTTGCCGACCAGGGATCTGCTGACCTCGATGCCCTGCTTTTCGAGCAGGCCGGCGGCGATCCCGAAGGCGAGGTAGAGCTCGAGCAGCGGCGTCCCGCCCATGCCGTTGACCATCAGCAGTGCCCGGTCACCGCGCTCGAAGGGCAGGTCCTCGACGACCGGGGCCAGCAGGTCGGCCACCAGGGTGTCGGCGGGCTCCATCGGGATGCGGTGGCGGCCGGGTTCGCCATGGATGCCGATCCCCATCTCGATCTCGTCGTCGCTCAGGACGAAGCTGGGCTCGCCGGAGTGCGGCACGATGCAGGGCGTCAGGGCGACGCCCATCGAGCGGACGCTGCCGATCACCCGCTGAGCGATCGCGGTGACCGCGGCGAGATCGTCACCACGGGCGGCCGCCGCGCCGGTGATCTTTTCCAGCGGCACCGTCCCGCCGACCCCACGCCGGCCCGCGGTGTAGGTCGAGTCCTCCACGGCGACGTCGTCGTTGATGACGACGGCGGATACGTTGATCCCCTCGGCGTCAGCCAGCTCCGCGGCGGTCTCGAAGTTCAGCACGTCACCGGTGTAGTTCTTCACGATGTGCAGAACGCCGCTGCCCCCGTCGGCCGCCTGGGTGGCCGCCAGGACCGCGTCCGGAGTGGGTGAGGTGAAGACCGGACCGGGAACCGCGGCGTCGAGCATGCCGGCGCCGACGAAGCCGCCGTGCAGCGGCTCGTGTCCGGAGCCACCGCCCGAGACGACGGCGACCTTGCCGGATACCGGCGCGTCGGCCCGCACGATGTAGTCGGGCCCGAAATTCACACGGACGAGATCGCGATGCGCAGCCGCGAATCCGATCAGCGCCTCCGAGACGACGTTGCCTGGGTCATTGATGATCTTCTTCACACGGCACTTCCCTGGGCCGGACAAAACGGATGCTGACAGCTCCCTTCATACCTCTGGGCATTTCCGGCCACCAGGCCCTCGGCGGTGAAGTCTCAGCGGGTCACGTTATTGCCAGGGCCGGCCGGACCTGGCTGACCAGTAGGCAGCAGGCGGCTCGGCGAGGTCCAGGCGCGGCATTTCGGTCACAGCGAGCGCGCCCAGATTTGACTCCAGCTGGCCGGGTGTCACCGCTCCCGACAGCACCACGCTGGCCCACGGATTCGCCAGCGCCGCCGCGATCGCGATGGCGTCCACGGCCACGCCCTGGGCGTCGGCGAGCGCGGCGAGTTCAGCCGGCGGGCCGGCCGGATCGCCCCCAGCCGCCAGGCGCCCGTTAGCGAGGGCTTCTTTGATCAGGATGGCCCACCCGGCGCCGGCGGCTTCTGCTGCTGCGGGACCGGCGGATGGCTCCAGAAGATTCCACGTCACCTGGGCGGTGCTGAACACCGGCTGCCCGTCCACCGTCGCTTCGAGTGCGCGGCGCAGGGTATCCGCCTGCCCGGGACCGCTGGTCGTGATGCCGGCGATGACCCCCTGGGCCCGCAGGCCGGCGAGCGCGGCCAGCAGTTCCGGGTCGTCCAGCGGCCCGGAATCGGTGGTCAGGGAGTGAACCTGATAGAGCGCGAGCCGGTCCCCGAGAAATGCCCGGGTCTCGGCGAGCTGGGTGGTGAACATGGCCAGCGAGTGTTCTTTGATCTCCTGGTGCTCGGCGTCCAGCCGCCAGTCTCCGGTGTAGCGGTAGCCCCACTTGGACCCGGCGACGGCGTCCGGGACGCCGCGCTCAGCCAGCCACGCACCGAGGAACTCCTCGGCCCGGCCATAGGACCGGGCCGCGTCGAAGTACCGGATCCCGGCGTCGTACGCGGCGTCGAGCATGGTGAACGTGCGGGCCGCCAGGCCGGCGACGCTGCGGTCGGGCAGGTCACCGGCCCGCCCGGCGGTGATGTAGGCGGGACGGCCAAGCGCCGCGAGCCCCAGGCCGATCCGCGGCACCACCGGGCCGCCGGGGGCCAGGCGTGTGAGTGGTATGAGGGGCGTTCCGGGGTCATCGCTGGACACGGCAGACACGTTACGTGGTCGCGCGCACCTGTCGCGGGAAGTGTCACGTGGGCAGGGCGCAACAGAGGGCCGCGCACGAGGATGTGAGCGGCCCTCGGTGCTATCTGGCGGTGCTATCTGATTAGGGGGCGGTCTGGCTGATTAGGGGGCGGTCTGGCCGTTCTTGACGCTGCGGGTGAAGTCGCGCCAGCGGCCGGGCGCGAACGCGAGCTTTGGCCCCTCGGGGTCCTTCGAGTCGCGGACGGCGACGGCGCGGGGGGCAGCGCCCACCTCTACGCGCCGCCCGAACCCGCCGCCCACGTCCAGGTGAGGGCGCTCAGGACAGCCTTCCCGGACTACACCTTCAACCTCATCCGGCGCCGGGACGAACAGCCGCGCTTCGAGGCCGTGAGCCGCGATGGCGGTGATCCCTACTGCCTGATCAGTGACGATGCCACGGAGATCTGGCAAGCGCTGCGCGCCAGGGGCTGACCTCTCGATCGGCCGTGCCGCCCGGATTGCGGGAGTTGACCGCATGATTTGTGAGAGTGCGCTACCTTCGTGAGAGTTAACTCTTATGAAGGGAATTTTGATCTCATGAGTAGCACCCAAACAGCCAGTGCCTCCCGGACCATCGGCCTGGGCGTCGGGCTGGAGGTCACCATCACGGAGTACGGCGACGCCGCCACCGCCGGGGGTACCGGCGTGCTGGTCCTGCATGGCGGCGGCGGACCGCAGACGGTCGCCGGGCTGGCGGCCGCGCTCGCCGGGCACGCGTATGTGATTGCCCCGACCCACCCCGGCTTCGACGGCACCCCGCGGGTCCCGTGGGCCAACTCCGTCGCCGATCTGGCGGACGCGTACCTGGACCTGCTCGAGGAACTCGGCATGACCGCGGTGATGGTTATCGGCAACTCCCTCGGCGGCTGGATTGCCGCCGAGATGGCATTGCGTGACATCCACGGCCGTGTCGCGTCGATGGTGCTCCTCAACGCGCTCGGCATCCGCCCCGACAACGGGACGCAACTGGTCGACATCCGCTCACTTCCGCCGGCCGCGATCGGACGGCTCGCGTTCGCCAGCCCGGCCTTCCGGCCCAACCCGGCCGCGATGAGCGAGGAGCAGCGCGCCACGATGGCCGCCAACCAGCAGGCGCTGCAGATTTACGCTGGCGAGGAGTTCACCTTCGCGCCGAAACTGCGCTGGCGCCTGCACCGCGTCACCGTGCCGGTACTGGCCGCCTGGGGCGAGGAGGACGGCGTCGCTACCGCGGAGTACGGCCGCACTTACGCGGCATGCTTCCCTAACGGCCACTATCAGCCCATCGCGGACGCCGGGCACTTCCCGCACATTGAGCAGCCTGGCGCTGTGCTGGCGGCCATGGGCGACTTCGTCGACAACGTCGTCAAGCCCGACGGCGACTGACCGGCAGGCCGGCCGCCCCGGGCCGGCGCCCCGCGCGCCGGCCCGCGGCGGAACCGCTGGACTCGGCAGACTGGACCCGGCGGATCCGGGTGCCGGAAAAGTCGTAGCGCTCCGTCGGTGACACCGCCGGCCTGCGCGGATCCCGCTCAGTACTTGTTCGCGACGAACAGCTCCTGGGCCGGGAACTTCGTGAGGATCTCGGTGCCGTAGCTGGTGACGACGACCTCTTCTTCGATGCGCGCGGCGGAGATGCCGTCGGAGGCCGGGCAGTAAGTCTCCATGGCGAAGACCATGCCCACCTGGAGTTCGATCGGGTTCTCCAGCGAGTTGAGCCGCGAGATGATCGGTCGCTCGTGCAGGCCGAGGCCGAGCCCGTGCGCAAACTGCAGGCCGAAGGCAGCGAGCTCGTTCTCGAAGCCGAAGTCCTCCGCCCGGGGCAGCACGCGGGCCACGACGTCGGTCGAGACGCCGGGCTTGATGGCGGCGATCGCCGTGTCCATCCATTCCCGCGCTTGGTCGTAGGCGCCGCGCTGGCTCTCGGTCGCGCTGCCGACTCCGAAGGTGCGGTAGTAGCAGGTCCGGTAGCCGTTGAAGGAGTGGATGATGTCGA
>PLRW01000146.1 GCA_003164955.1 Actinomycetota bacterium | reverse complement strand
GGGGGTGGCGGTGGACCCCACCGCCGGGACCGTCTACGTGGCCAACAACGGCGCCGCCACGGTGTCGGTGATCAACGCGGCGACCCGGGCCGTGACCGCCACCATCCCCGTGGGCAGCCAGCCGGACGAGGTGGCGGTGGACCCCGCCACCCGGACCGCCTACGTGGCCGACTACGTGGCGGGCACGGTGTCGGTGATCGCCCATGACGTCCCGGGCCTCACCGCGAAGACCTAGGGGGCCGCGCGCTCGCGGGGGTGGGTGAGGGTGAGCGGGCCGGCCTCGCGGCGGCCGGGGATCGCGTCGATCAGGTCGCGGGCGTAGCTGGTCCGCGGGGCATCGAAAACGCGGCGGACCGGACCTTGCTCCAGGATGCGACCGTCCCGCATGACCGCGACCCAGTGGGACAACTGCGCGACGACGGCCAGGTCGTGCGCGATCAGCAGGTACGACAGGCCGAGGTCGCGCTGGAGCTTCGCCAGCAGATCGAGTATCTGGGCCTGCACCGAGACGTCCAGCGCCGAGACCGGCTCGTCCAGGAGCAGCAGGTCGGGCTCGAGGGCGAGCGCGCGGGCGATGGCGGGTGAAGGGCCGGGCTTCTTGTTGCCGTACCCGGCGCCCATACTGGTGGTGTGAAGGAAAAGCCGATCGACGACGACGCCGATCTGGAAGCGGGCGCCGATGAGGTCGAGGCCGACGGCCCGAGCACCGGCGCCGCGTGACGGAGGCTGGCCGCCGCCGGAAACGCGATGTCCGGCCGCGCGCTCGGCACCAGCTTGAGCGTCTTCCCGAAAAGATCGCCTCAGCGGCAGCGGAGTTCATCGCTGGCCCGCTTCCCGGCGCCTCTGGCCAGTTCCGGGGATCGCTATGGCGTGGCTGATCGGGACGTCGGGGTGGCTGTACCGGGACTGGCGGGGTGTGCTGTACCCGGCGGGGGTGCCGCAGCGGCTGTGGCTGGAGTTTTACACGGAACAGTTCGCGACGGTAGAGAACAACAACGCGTTCTACCGGCTGCCGTCAAAGGAGATGTTCACGGCGTGGGCGGAGCGGACCCCGCCGGGATTCGTGATGGCGGTCAAGGCAAGCCGCTACCTCACGCACATCCGGCGGCTGAAAGACCCGGCCGAGCCGGTGGGCCGGCTGCTGGGCGCGGCGGCCGGGCTCGGGGCGGCGCTCGGGCCGATCCTGCTGCAGTTGCCGCCGACGTGGAAGGGGGACCCGGGGCTGCTGGACGAGACCCTGGCCGAATTCCGCCGGGGCGGGCCGGCCGGGCTGCGGATCGCGGTCGAGATGCGGCACGAGTCCTGCTGGACGGACGAGATGCGGCGAGTTCTCACCGACCGGGGTGCCGCGCTGGCCTGGACGGACCGGGGTGAGTCACCGGTGGGGCCGCTGTGGCGCACCACCGACTGGGGATACCTGCGGCTGCATGAGGGGGCGGCGCAGCCGTGGCCCCGGTACACCCGCGACGGCCTGCGGGCCTGGAGCGAACGGTTGTCGGCCAGCTGGCCTGCTGGGTCTGCTGGGGGCAATGGGGTTGCTCGTGATGCTGGGGGCGCTGGGGGCAGCGGGGTTGAGGCGTACGTGTACTTCAACAATGATCCGGGCGGGGCGGCGATCTACGACGCGGTGGCATTCGCGGCTATCGCCCGCGAGGCGGGGCAAACGGTGACCCGGACGCCGGACATGGTGCCCCCGGTGGCGGGCGGGCCGGTCCGCTAACCGCGGACGGTCAGCCAGCGTTCTATGCAGGTCAGGAGCTCCTCGGTGTCGACCGGCTTGGTGACGTAGTCGCTGGCGCCCGCGTCGAGGCTCTTCTCCCGGTCGCCCTGCATGGCGCGCGCCGTCACCGCGATGATCGGCAGGCCCACGAACCGGGGCATCTCCCGGATCGCGGCCATGGTCGCGTAGCCGTCCATTTCCGGCATCATCACGTCCATCAGGATGAGGTCGACGCCGGAACCGTCGGCGAGCAGGGCGGTGATGCCCTGGCGGCCGTCCGGGGCACGCAGGACGATGATCCCCTGCTGCTCCAGCGAGCTGGTGATCGCGAAGACGTTCCGCGCGTCGTCGTCGATGACCAAGACCGTCTTGCCGCGGAGGGCCTCGTGCGGCACCGGCTGAGGCACCGGCGTACCCGCGGCGTCCGCGGTATCGGTGGCCTGAGAGGCTTGCTGAAGTGGCCGCACCGCCGACAGGGACAACGTGATGCGCTCACGCAGGTCGTCGAGCGACGGCAGCAACTCCAGCGACCGGTTCCCGAAGCGCAGCCGGGCCAGCCGCGCTTGCGCGCTCTCCGGCTTGTCGCGGGTGTGCGCGAGCACGGGCAGGCCGGCCAGGCCCGGCTCGTCCCGCAGTTGCTCAAGGAACGCGAACGCCGCCGCATCCGGCAGATCAAGATCGAGGATGACGCACCGGTGCGGCTCCGACCGGAGCGTCCCGATGGCCTCGTCCGGATGGGCCACGGTCTGCACCCGGACGGCCCCGTGCAGATCGGTCAGGTCGGACGCGGCGCTGTACGCCAGGAGGGTCAGCAGGCCGCCCCGCGCGTTTTCCAGGACGAGCACACGATGCTGCGCCGGGGCCCCGGCGTCGGGGGGCGCGCCGAGATCCCCGGCTTCCGGGATGCCCGGCAGCGCGCGCGGCACGTGCAGGGTGAACGTGCTGCCCCGGCCCAGCTCGCTGTGGGCCGTGATGTCCCCGCCGAGCAGCGCGCCGACCTCGCGGGCGATCGACAGCCCCAGCCCGGTGCCGCCGTAGCGGCGGCTGAGCGTGCCGTCCCCCTGCTGGAAGGCCCCGAAGATCGTGTTCAGGTTCTCCGGGGCGATCCCGATGCCGGTGTCGGTGACGGAGAACGTGACGACCGGGCGACCGTCCGGCGCGGGCACGCCCAGGCCGACCCGCAGCACGACACGGCCGCGGACGGTGAACTTGACCGCGTTGGACAGCAGGTTGCCGAGCACCTGGCGCAGCCGCTGCCGGTCGGTGAACATCTCCGCGGGAGCTTCGGCGGCCGCCTCCACCCCGAACGTCAGGCCCTTT
>PLRW01000137.1 GCA_003164955.1 Actinomycetota bacterium | reverse complement strand
TGCCCGAATCGGGCCGCGGGCTGGAGGTCATGCGCGCGTGCGTCGACGACGTGACGCTGCGCAGCCGCCCGGGCCGCGGCACCGTCGTGACCATGGGCAAGCGGATCCGCTGGTCCGGTGACGCCGCGCTGGCCCGGATGCACGCCGCCAGCTAGCCGCCTCCCCGGCGGGAAGGGAAGCCGGGCTCATCCGCTAGCCCCGGGCCGCCCCGGCGTGCCGGATGCGCAGGATGGCGTGCCTGGGAGGTACGGCGCGGCCGGTAATCTTCGGGCGTGCACCTTAAGAGCCTGTGCGGCGTTTCGTGACCGCGCGCGTTGGCGTCGTTACCTTTCCGGGCTCACTGGACGAAGGTGAGGCGGCCAGGGCGGTGCGCCGCGCCGGTGGCGAGCCCGTCGCTCTCTGGCACGCCGAGCGCGACCTGCGTGGGGCGGACGCCGTGATCCTGCCCGGCGGTTTTTCCTACGGTGACTACCTGCGCTNNGGCGACTACCTGCGCTGCGGCGCCATCGCCCGGTTCTCTCCGGTGATGAACGAGCTCGCAGCGGCCGTGAAGGCGGGGCTGCCGGTACTCGGTATCTGCAACGGCTTCCAGATCCTGTGCGAGGCGCACCTATTGCCCGGCGCGCTGACCCGCAACGCCGCCCTGCACTTCGTCAGCCGCGACGTGCGGCTGCGGATAGAGAAGGACGGCACGCCGTGGACCCGGGCCTACGCCGCCGGTCAGGAGATCACCGTGCCGCTGAAGAGTGGTGAGGGCGCGTACGTGGCGGACGCCGGGACCCTTGAGGCACTGGAGTCGGCGGGGCAGGTGGTCATCCGTTACCTGGACAACCCCAACGGCTCCGCGCTCGGCATCGCCGGGGTCAGGAACGAGGCGGGCAACGTCGTCGGGCTGATGCCGCACCCCGAGTACGCGACCAGCGAGCTCACCGGGCCGGGCACCGATGGGCTCGGATTCTTCTCCTCGATTGTCTCCGTCCTGGTGGGGGCGTGATGACGGCCGCCGACACCGTGACCCGCGCCGGGGCCACGCCGGATCAGCCGCAGCCGTACGTGGAACTCGGCCTGACCGGTCCGGAGTATCAGCGGATCCGGCAGGTGCTCGGCCGCCGCCCCACCGATGCGGAGCTCGCGCTGTACTCGGTGATGTGGAGCGAGCACTGCTCCTACAAGTCGTCCAAGGTGCACCTGCGGCAGTTCGCCGAGAAGGCGCCGCCCAGCGATGCGCTGCTGGCCGGCATCGGGGCCAACGCCGGCGTCGTCGACATCGGTGCCGGCTACGCGGTCACCTTCAAGATCGAGTCGCACAACCATCCCTCCTACGTCGAGCCGCATCAGGGCGCGGCGACCGGGGTCGGCGGCATCGTCCGCGACATCCTGGCCATGGGAGCGCGGCCGGTCGCGGTGATGGACTCGCTGCGATTCGGGCCGGCCGGTGCGGGTGACACCCAGCGGGTGCTGTCCGGCGTGGTCAGCGGGATCTCCTTTTACGGCAACTGCCTGGGCCTGCCCAACATCGGCGGGGAGCTGGCCTTCGACGCCTGCTATGCGGGAAACCCGCTGGTCAACGCGCTGTGCGTGGGGGTCATGCGGCACGGTGACCTCAAGCTCGCCGCCGCCGACGGGCCAGGCAACAAGGTCATCCTGCTCGGCTCACGGACCGGGCCCGACGGGATCGGCGGCGCGTCGGTGCTGGCCAGCGCGACGTTCGGCGGCGACGGCGGCCACTCGGCCAAGCGTCCCAGCGTGCAGGTCGGCGACCCGTTCCTGGAGAAGCTCCTGATCGAGTGCTGCCTCGAGCTCTACCACGACGGCCTGGTGGCGGGCATCCAGGACCTCGGCGCGGCCGGCGTCGCGTGCGCCACCACCGAACTGGCCGCGGCCGGGACGGGCGGCATGCGGGTCCGGCTCGACGCGGTGCCGCTGCGCGACCCGTCGCTGGGGCCACCGGAAATCCTGATGAGCGAGTCACAGGAACGCATGATGGCCGTCGTCGAGCCGGACAAGGTTCCGGCGTTGTCCGCGGTCTGCGCCAAGTGGGGCGTTCAGGCCACGGTCATCGGGGAGGTAACCGGCACTGGCCGGCTCGAGATGACCTGGCACGGCGAAACGGTGGTCGACATCCCGCCCGGCAGCGCTGCGGACGAGGGCCCGGTGTACTCCCGCCCGCTGGCCCGGCCTGGCTGGCAGGACCGGCTGGCCGCCGACGACCCGGCGGCCCTGCCCCGGCCGTCCGGGGCCAGCGGGCTGCGGGCCGCATTGCTGGCGCTGCTCGGCTCGCCGGGGCTGGCGGACAAGACGTGGGTCACCGAGCAGTACGACCGCTATGTGCGCGGCGACACGGTCCTGGCCATGCCCGAGGACGGCGGTCTGCTCCGGGTCGACGAGGAGACCGGGCTGGGGGTGGCGCTGGCCACCGACGGCAACGGCCGCTACGCGCTGCTCGACCCTTACGCGGGAGCGCAGCTCGCGCTCTGCGAGGCGTACCGGAACGTGGCCGTGACCGGCGCCCGGCCGCTCGCCGTGACGAACTGCATGAACTTCGGGTCACCCGAGGACCCGGCCGTGATGTGGCAGTTCGCCGAGGCGGTCCGGGGGCTCGCGGACGGCTGCGCCGTGCTCGGCGTTCCCGTCACCGGCGGCAACGTCAGCTTCTACAACCAGACCGGCGAGGACGCCATTCAGCCCACCCCGGTGATCGGGGTGCTGGGGGTGCACGCGGACGTGCGCCGCCGGCTGTCCATCGGCTTCACCGACGACGGGGCGCGCATCGTCCTGCTCGGCCGCACCGGACCGGAGTTCGGCGGGTCGGCGTGGGCGCACGTGGTGCACGCGCACATCGGCGGCCAGCCCCCGCGGGTCGATTTTGACGCCGAACGAGCCCTGGCCGGGGTTCTTGCCGATGCGGCCGCGGCCGGGGTGGCCGGCGCCGCCCACGACCTGTCCGACGGCGGCCTCGCGGTCGCGCTCGCCGAATCGTGCCTGCGCGGAGGGCGCGGCTGCCGGGTCAGGCTGCCCGGGGACGCATTCACGTTCCTGTTCAGCGAATCGGCGGCCCGGGCCATCGTGGCGGTCCGCCCCGGGGCCGAGGCGGAGTTCGCCGGGATCTGCGCGGCGCACGCGGTGCCGGCCGAGACGATCGGTACTGTCGGCGGTCACCTCCTGGAGGTCGAGGACTCCTTCACGATCACGCTGGCGGAGCTGGCCGGGGTGCACGGCGGCGCCCTGCCGGCCATCTTCGGCTGACGGGCCCCAGCGTGCCTGCCGAACCAGCCCGGCGCGCCGGGGCCCCCCGCGGGGCCAGCGGGGGAGGAGGACCTCGGCGCCCGGCCCGGGGCCCAGATCCGCGTGACACCGAGAGCGTGGCCGCCGTGACCAGCGCGCTGGACGCTGGCGCTCCGCCGCCGCCGGACGCGCTCCGCGTCGCGGTCAGGTACCTGCTGGCCGTGCTCGCGGCGGCGGTGCCCGGCCGTGCCGTTGAGGTCCGGGTCCCCCCGGTGGCCGCGGTGCAGTGCGTGCCCGGCCCGCGGCACACCCGCGGTACGCCGCCGAACGTTGTCGAAACCGATCCCGTCACCTGGATCCGGCTGGCGACCGGCCGGCTCCCATGGGCCGACGCAGTGGGTGCCGGTGCCGTCCAGGCCAGCGGCCCACGCGCTGACCTCGCGCCCTACCTGCCGGTTGACGCGGGTAGCGGCCCCGGCGCGCCATCTACTCACTAGACTGGTGGTGTGCCAAAGCCCGACGGCCGCCTGACGGATGATCTCGATCCCTCCGACCGACCGCCACGCGACGCCTGCGGCGTATTCGGCGTCTGGTCGCCGGGCGAGGACGTGGCCAAGCTCGCCTACTACGGGCTGTATGCGCTACAGCACCGGGGCCAGGAGTCGGCCGGCATCGCGGTCAGTGACGGTGACCGCATCGTCGTCTACAAGGACATGGGCCTGGTGGCGCAGGTCTTCGACGAGTCCTCGCTCAATACGCTGCGCGGCTACCTCGCCGTTGGGCACTGCCGTTACTCCACCTCGGGCTCGTCGGTGTGGGAGAACGCCCAGCCGACCTTCCGCTCCACGCGGGACGGCGGCCTGGCGCTCGGCCATAATGGCAACCTGATCAACACGCTCGAACTGGCCCGGCTGCTGGACACCGACGCCGGCCCCGAGCACCGGCGCCCCGCGGCGACGTCCGACACGGACGTGCTGACCGCGCTGTTCGCCCGGCACCCCCCGCGTCAGCACGCGCCCCCGGCACCGCCCGTTCCGTCCGCTGACGGCGCTCCGGCCGGGGATGACGCCGCACCGGACGTCCGCGCGAGCGACATCGAGGAGATGGCTCTGGCCACGCTCCCGCTCGTGCGGGGCGCCTATTCGCTGGTCTTCATGAACGAGCGGACACTGTTCGCCGCGCGGGACCCGCAAGGGTTCCGGCCGCTGGTACTCGGCCGGCTCGCGTCCGGGTGGGCGGTGGCCAGCGAGACCGCGGCGCTGGAGATCATCGGCGCCCGCTTCGTACGGGAGGTCGAGCCGGGCGAGCTGATCACCATCGACGAGCGTGGCGTGCGGTCCCGTACGTTCACACCGCCCCAGCCCAAGGGATGCCTGTTCGAGTACGTCTACCTGGCGCGCCCGGACACGACCATCGCGGGCCGGAACGTGCAGGCCACCCGGGTGGAGGTGGGCCGCAGGCTCGCGGCCGAGCATCCCGCCGCCGCTGATCTGGTGATCCCGGTCCCCGAATCGGGCACGCCCGCGGCGATTGGCTACGCCGAGGCCAGTGGCATTCCCTACGGCCAGGGCCTGGTCAAGAACTCCTACGTCGGCCGCACCTTCATCCAGCCGAGCCAGACGATCCGCCAGCGGGGTATCCGGCTGAAGCTGAACCCGCTGGCGGGGGTCGTCGCGGGACGACGCCTGGTGGTGGTGGACGATTCGATCGTGCGCGGGAACACCCAGCGCGCCATCGTGGCCATGCTGCGCGAGGCGGGCGCGGCCGAGGTGCACGTGCGGATTTCGAGCCCGCCGGTCAGCTGGCCGTGCTTCTTCGGGATCGACTTCGCGACCCGGGCCGAGCTGATCGCGGGCCACGAATCCGTGGCGGAGATCTGCGACTCGATCGGGGCCGACTCGCTCGGCTACATTTCGCTGGCCGGCCTGGTCACGGCGACCACGCTCCCGGCGGATCGGCTCTGCCGGGCCTGTTTCGACGGGATCTACCCGGTCGCCGTCGAGGAGTCCGAACGGGGGAAGTTCCTGCGCGAGCCGGGTACCCGGGCGCTCGAGGAGGTCACGCCGTGACCGGCGGGCCCGGTGATCTGGCGCCCGGCGCCGCGGAGCGTGCCAATCCGGAGCGAGTCGCTCCGGACCCGGACGCCCCGGCGACGGGTGCCCCCGGCTCGGCCCCGGCCGCGGGTGCCCCCGGTGGGACGGCTCCCGGCGGTCTCAGCTACGCGGCCGCGGGCGTGGATATCGGGGCCGGTGACCGCGCCGTCGACCTGATGCGGTCCGCGGTGGCGAGCACCGCGCGGCCCGAGGTCATGGGGGGCATCGGCGGGTTCGCCGGGCTGTTCGACGCGTCCCGGCTCGCGGCCTACCGCCACCCGGTCCTGGCCACCTCCACGGATGGCGTCGGCACCAAGGTCGTGATCGCGAGCCGTCTCGGCATCTACGACACGGTCGGGATCGACCTGGTCGCCATGGTCGCGGACGACCTGGCCGCGTGCGGGGCGGAGCCGCTATTCATGACCGACTACGTGGTCTGCGGCGCGGTCCGGCCGGAGCGGGTGGCCGCGATCGTCTCCGGTGTCGCGCGAGGCTGCGCGGCCGCGGGCTGCGCCCTGCTCGGCGGTGAGACGGCCGAGCACCCCGGGCATTTCGGTGCGGACGACTTCGACCTGGCCGGCGCGGCGACCGGCGCGGTGGAGGCGGACGCGATCCTGGGGGCCAGCCGGGTCAGGCCGGGTGACACCGTGATCGCGATGGCCTCGTCCGGGCTGCATTCCAACGGCTTTTCCCTGGTCCGGGAGATTCTGAAGCGGGCGCGGCTCGGCCTGGAGCAGGATCTGCAGGAGCTCGGACGCCCGCTCGGGGAGGAACTGCTGGTTCCGTCCCGCATCTACGCCCGCGACTGCCTCGCTCTCGCGGAGCGCTGCGACGTGCACGCTTACGCGCACATCACCGGTGGCGGCCTGGCGGCTAACCTCGCCCGCGTCCTGCCCGCCGACGTGGACGCGATGCTGGACCGCGGGACCTGGCCGCCACCCGCGATCTTCGGCGTGCTGGCGCACGCGGGCGCCGTGCCGGCCGCCGAGATGGAGCACGTGTTCAACATGGGGGTCGGCATGACCGCCATCGTGAGCCGTCTCGATACGGACGATGCGCTCGGCCTGCTGGCCGCTCGCGGCGTGCCCGCCTGGGTCCTGGGTGAGATCGTCCCCGGCACCGGCGAAGCCCGGCTGACCGGCACGCATCCGAGCTGAAGCGCGGATGCGTGCCGTGGAACTCAGCTCGTTCGTATCAGGCGGTCGCCCGGAACGTTACGAGGAAGTGTGCCACTCGGCGTCATCTTCTTCCTCGGCGTCGTCTTCTTCCTCGGCGTCTTCGGCGTCTTCGTCGTGGCCCGCGCTGACCGGGTCGTATTCCCGGTCACGTTGGTCCGCTCCCACGCTGAGCTCCGCACGCAGCCGGTCAAGGTCCGTTCCGCCGCTGTTGTACTTCAGCTGGCGGGCAACCTTCACCTGCTTGGCCTTGGCTCGGCCGCGCCCCATTGGCTCGACCCCCTCGAACGTCCGGAGCCTGGTCAGGCCCCACGATGTCTGCATTGCTGGCTTTCCGCACAACAAACGGACCCGCTCCGCTCCCCATTGAGAGCGCGGTCGCGCACCAGCGTCCGTACAGGTATAACCGTACCTGCTTTGCGGGCCCGATGCCTACGCTGATGAACTCCCGGGGTTGTCGCGCCCTGCCCGCGTCCTTGTCCGCGCCCTGGCCCGGAATGTGCTCGCCAGTGTCTCAGCCGCCCAGCCAGATGCCCCGGAGCCTTCCGACATCGGACATCCTCTGCTCCGCGAGCCGGTCCGCCGCGGTTGATGAGGGCACGCCATCGGACTCCGCGATCTCGAAAATTCGCGTCGTAGTGGTGAATATTTGCTCAGCGCGCGCCTTCGCCCGTTCGAAGCTGAAGCCGTCCCGTTCGTCGGCGACCTGGATAACGCCGCCGGCGTTCACGACGTAGTCCGGCGCGTACAGGATCCCCCGGTCGGCGAGAAGTTTCTCGACTCCGGCGTGCGCGAGCTGGTTGTTGGCCCCGCCGCAGATGATGGCGGCGCTCAGCGTGGCGGCCACGTCGTCGTCGACGGCACCGCCGAGTGCGCAGGGCGAGAACACGTCCAGGCCGGCGGCCAGCAGTTCCGCGGTGCCACTCGCGATCTCCACGCCCGGATGCCGCGCCCGGACGCTATCGGTCGCGGTCTCGCTGACGTCGCAGATCACGACCTCGGCGCCGTCGTCGGTGAGATGGTCGACCAGCTTACGGCCGACTTTGCCGACGCCTTCGATGCCGACCCGGCGGCCGCGCAGGCTGGTCGGGCCCCACACGTGCCCGGCGGCGGCGCGCATCCCCTGGAAGACGCCGAACGCGGTGAGCACCGACGAGTCGCCGGCGCCCCCGTACGCGGGCGTGCGGCCGGTGACGAAGGAGCATTCCCGGGCGATGACGTCCATGTCCTCGCTGCGGGTGCCGACATCGCAGGCGGTGATGTAGCGGCCGCCGAGGGAGCTGATGAAACGTCCGTACGCGCGCAGCAGGGCCTCGGTCTTCAGCTCAGCTGGATCCCCGATGATGACGGCCTTGCCGCCCCCGTGGTCCAGGCCGGCGAGGGCGTTCTTGTAGGCCATGGCGGCCGAGAGCCGCAGCACGTCGGCCAGGGCATGGTCCTCGCTGGCGTACGGGTAGAAGCGGGTGCCGCCAAGGGCGGGGCCCAGGGCCGTGGAGTAGATCGCGATGATCGCCTTGAGGCCGCTCTGGTTGTCCTGGCAGAAGGCGACCTGCTCGTGACCGGCCCGGTCGGTGCCGCCCATGCCCTTATGAGACGGCGTGAACACATGCGTCACTGTGGTGACTCTTCCGATCGCGCCCGCACCCTTGCCCGGCGCGGGATCTGCCCCACAGCTTATGGCGCGGCCCCCTCCCGCGTGGCGTACTGCAGCCCGGATTTGCTTACAGAGAGTGACATATCGGTCAACCGGAAATTGCGAGTTTGCGGCCGGGTCAGGGTGAGTGATGATGTCGTTATCAGCCTGGCGCGCCTTCGTGGGCTCTGATATGTCACCATGCGGTTGTGATACCTTACGCCGCGTATCTTCGGGTCTACGAGCCGCTGTCCGCGTTCGAGGAACCTGAGTTGTCACGCTGGGTGGCATATGCCGCGTCCCCCAGCCGCCCGCGACGGCTCGAGGCGCTGGAGGCCGAGTACTCCGAAGCCCTCCGCCGGATCATCGCGCTGCCGCCGGTGGTCGTCCCGGACACCGAAAGCGAAGACGCATACATCCGCTGGGCGGACGGCGTCACTTATATATGCCCGTGGCAGACTCAACTGCGATCGTGGCTCGCGCTCAGCCATCTGCGTGCGACGGCGCGCCCGCCCCTGGCCGATGCCTTTTCCTCCCGTGAGGCGCAGCGGGCGGTCCGCGCGCTGGCGCAGACGTATGGGGACGCGCCGGCCCTGAAAACCTATATACAGACGAGTGCCTGGTGCGTTCCGCTGGCCTGGTTCGCGATGTTCAGCCCGGCCGAGCGGTGGCTCGCGCTCGGCCCGGGGGGGGAAACGGGGTCCGCGGGCCCGGCCACCGCTCCCACGGCACGCACCCTCATCTATGCGACGGCGATGGCGCAGGCGCGGCGGCGGCTGGCCCGCGCCCTGGCCGCAGTGCGCCGGGGGCTGCACGGCCCGCTGGGCCGCCCGGAGGGGGTCAGGAGGGGAGCCCTGGCGGTGACCGCGCAGCTTGAGGACGTCGCGCGCTGGCTGGAGGAGTTCTACCCCCAGTCGGTGGTTGAGCTCGACTACGGCGGTCTGGTCAACCTGCTGGACGACGACGCGCTCCGCAGCGACCAGTCGGTAGCCGAGATCGGTGCCGCCATCCGCGGCCTGTCCGAGGATGAGCCGGAACTGGCGATCGCCATGTACCGGCGGGCCGCAGGCCGCCGGCAGGTCCTGCGCGCGGCTGAGTCAGCCAACTGAGCGCGGGCCGCCAGGCCCGCCGGGCAGGGCCGGCGGCGGCGCGGCGCCGTCCTGGCGCGGTCCTGGAGCTCACGGTGGGGTGGCCCGGCGCCAATTACGGTCCGCTATTTCGGCAACCGCCGGGCGGGTGTGCCGGGCCCTTGCTCCGGATCTGATCACCGCTGCCGGCCGGGATTCACCGTCAGGGCTGGGTCGATTACAGAAAGTGCGCGAACGTTCCGATCGACATCGGCTACTCAACGTAATCAGTCTGTTCATCCCTCCGATAGCCGGCTGATCGTGGCTGTCTGCTCACCATGCGCGGCAGGCTTCTGCTGGTTCGTTACGCATATATGAACTTAGGTCACTATATGCTGTCAACTGGACGGCCGCTATGACCGTCTCATGATGGGTTGGCCGCGTCATGCCGTGCTCGGGCACCTGACGGCTCCGGTCGCAGTATTTCCGAATCTGCCATGATGCAACTCTACGTATCGCTACACTTACACTCAGTGACAGCCATCCGGTGGGCTTGCAGAAGTACGAGATTGAAAACTTTGCGCCGGGTGGTCGACTTGTTACCGCTGGTGATGGCAATATGGTCTCTGTACACCATATGGGACATCAACGACAGGCTCCGGTTCGGAGCTCCACGCAAGGAACGAACGCAGGATCGCAAGTTTCGGTCCAGGAGGAGAGGCCGCAAAATGGCTGCACGTACACCCGAGGCAGAACCGCTACTGACGCCGGCTGAGGTGGCGACAATGTTCCGAGTCGACCCGAAGACCGTCACGCGGTGGGCTAAGGCAGGCAAGCTGACATCTATCCGCACGCTCGGTGGGCACCGCCGGTACCGGGAAACCGAAGTCCGCGCACTGCTGGCTGGTATTCCGCAGCAGCGCTCAGAGTGACGGCGGCCGCACTCGCGTGCCTGAGCCATGCGCCAGGGGGGCAGCTATCTGCCGGGTGCACCGCACGCGCGGCGGCAGTCTTTCAACCGTAGGGGGGTCGGCCCCGGTGGACAAAGTGCACTTCGGGCCGTGTTTCGTTGGCAGGAGCAATAGACGCCGCACCTCGCGGATACGCACTGCCGGGGCCGATCCAGCTGAGCACACTAAGGCAGACCGAGGCGGACGACCGCCCTCTGATGGTTATACGCAGTAGTGATTCGGTAAATATCTGCGATCATGCCTGCTGGGCGGGGGTATTCGGCATACTGGAGCGCGTTCAAAACGGGCGGATGCAACATATGGTCGGCCGGTCTCGGTCGGGGGACGCGGCGTTGCGTCGCGTTCAGGGGGAGGGATCGCACGATGCGTGATCCGGAGATGGCCGCGCGTGCCGGTTACGCGGCAGCGCGGCTGGAACAGGCATGGCAGCGCTGGCGAGCGCGGCACGGGCTCGGGGGGCCTTCGGACCCGCTGGCCAGCTACGTGGGGTACTCGCAGAAGGAGCCGATGGGCCAGCCTCGCGTGGTCATCGGCGTCGATGCCGCGGAGGCCGAGTATTTCGCGGACTTCCTGGAAAGTCATGAGTGCGCCGGCGTGGCGCGAACCGGCCCGCAGCCGGTTGACGGCATGCCCCACCTGTCGGCCGGCGGGAGCGCGCCAGCGCCCCGCGACGTGCCGTCCGAACTGACGGTCTGCATGGCGGACGCTGCGGATCCGGGTGCGCTGACCGGGGCGGAACGCGCGGTGATGACCGGGCCGGGGCCATGGCCGGCTTCCGCCACCCGGGACTTTCACCAGTTCCCGGTCGTTCCGGATCACCCGCACGGTCCATCCGACCCGCTGGCCGCCGAGCTGGCGGGGTGGATGTCAGGTGAGCTGCCGGGACAGGCGTCGGAACAGCTGGCCACCTGGGGCGCCGCCGAACCGGCCGCCTACCCGGCCATGGACCGGCCGCGCAGCGGGTGTTAGCGGTCAGCCGTTGAGAGGTTTCCCAGCTTTGCCTCAGCTTGGTATCAGGTACGAAGGCCAATCTGATCACCAGAGGGACGAGCCCTCTTTCTCCCCCAAGACGTCTGGGCCCGGCACGGCCAGGCCCCGGGCCGGGCCCAGACACCAGGGGACGCGGAAGCCCGCTACCGCTCTCGTAGCGGGTGCCGCCCGTTACCGGTCCGGTTACGGCACCGCCGTGGTCGCTGGCGGCGTGAGGTCCGTCGTGCAGTACATGCACTTGCGCGCCGCGATCGGGATCGTGCCGAGGCACGCGGGGCAGTCGCGCTCGATCGCCGCCTGCTTGCGGGTCAGCATGTCCAGCAGCCTGCCGACCGGCGTCACGACCAGGAAGTAGACAACCGCGGCGACGACCACGAACGATATGAGCGCGTTGATGAAGTCGCCGTAGCTGAACTTGCTGTGGTTGACCGTGAAGGTCAGTGTCTCGAAGTTGGGCTGACCGCCGATCGCGGCGATAAGCGGCGTGATGATGTCCTTGACCAGGGCGGTCACCACGGTGGCGAAGGCCGTGCCGATGACCACCGCCACGGCGAGGTCCACGAGGCTGCCCCGTAGCAGAAACCTCCGGAATCCGCTCACGCGGGTTCCCCTTTCTCATCGCTGAATGTTTTCCGGCCTGACCGCGCCGGTGCGGCCACGATGCGCAGGTGCCTCGTGGTGTGGCCCTAACCGGGCCGGACCCGTGATGGCTGAGGTTCCCTCGTGGCGAAGGAAAGCCGCCACTCCTCGTCGGCCTGCCCGTCGATCTCCAGTACCCAGGTGAACCGCGCGCCCGGGGGCAGCTGGAGAACCGTGTTGAAGGCGATCGGCACATTGATCTCGGTACCGGGGGTCAGTCCGGCGGGCCGCCCCGCCTCGAACTGGCCGCCGGCCTGAACTTCCTGCCCCCCGTCGGGCCCCGGCTGGCTGACCGGCGCTCCATCCTCATCGAGCAGCCGCAGCGTGAAGGAGATCTTCTCGTTCGTGTGCTGCCAGGGGATGTGGAAGAGTACCGCCACCCCGCAGGCCACCGGACCGGGGCCGCAGACGGACCAGCCGCCGCCCGAGATGAACAACTTGCCGTCGGCCACCTGAGCGTGGTCGGCGAGCATCATCGTGACCCTCATGGATCAGTACCGCCTAAAGATGAGAAGGCCTCGGAGGTGATCATGAAAACGTTACTCGGACCACCTTAGAGGGGACGCGGCCCGCTGATCTGGCACTTTGCGCGCGTCGGAGGCAAAAAGCCCAGGTAACGAGCATTACCGGCCCTTCGGGCCCGGTCAGCTCGGCCAACTGGCCCCGGACGAGCATCTCTTGCGCAGGTCGTCACGAATCTCGTGGCCCAGACGGCGAGTTTCCCGGCGGTTGAGCAGGGCCCCGGCGGCGGCCCCCGTCAGCAGCGGCCCCAGTGAGACAGCGCTCCGGCCCGCCCGGGCGGCGAGCCGGCGCTGCAGCCGGCGCCCGAGCGGCGAGCCGATGGCCAGCACGACTCCGCCGGGCGTCAGTGCGACCCCGCGGCGGTGCGCCCACGCCCCGACGTAGGCGGTCATCCGGCTGGCCAGATCGCCGGGCGGCCGCGCGCCATAGACCTCGTGCAGTTCGGCGATGAGCTTGATCTCGATTCCGACGAGCGTCAGCGTCTCCGTGACGATCTCGGCTGGGAAGGCGGGCGCGACCGGCAGGATGGACCAGACACCGACCGTCGCGCCGACGGCCGCCGACGCGCGGGCTGCGCCCTCGATGAGCGCGTCGGCAACCTCGTCCGGGGACTTGCCGGGAAACTGGGCGCGCAGGGTGGCCTGGTCCCGGACGGGCAGGCGCGGGGCCAGCGCGAGCACCTCGCCGGCCAGCCAGCGGCTGCCCGTCTGCACGCCGCGCCCGGCCAAACGGGTTCCGCGCCGGGTGACGCTCGTCCCGCGCTTCATGATGCCTGTCCCGCGGCCGGTGGCGTTTGGCCCCCGGCGTACGGCGCTCGTCCCGCGGCGGGTGACGCTCGCGCCGCCCCGCGTGACGCGGGCCAGGGCCGACCGGGCGACCTCGGTCACGGGCCGTCCGGTTGAGGGCCGTTCGGCCGACTCGCTCACCTCGCCGACTATCTCCGCGACGCTCGCCGCATCCGGGACGCCGGTCGCCTCACCGGGGTCAGTCGCCTCACCGGGGTCATAGGTGGCTTCCCCGGGGCCAGAGGTGGCGTCCTCGGGGTTCTCGCGGCGATGACGGCCGGTGGCATCCATGCTGAGGCCCATACCCGCTAACCGGCCCCCCGCACATCACGCGGACCGCGCGATCGTCCGCCTCCCGCGGGCGAGGGCGCCGCGTCTCCATGCGATGTGCGGGCGGCCGGCTTCCGGTGATGGGTCACGCCTCCGGTCCGGCTGGGGTGAGGATGTGCCCGTCCAGCACAGCCGCGGTGAGAAGTTCCCGGTACCCGGCCTCGTCGAAATACACGGTGAGGCGCTCCCCGTCCTCGGACATGACCACGCCGCGCCCCCACTCCAGGTGCTCGACCCGCATGCCCATCGCGAACGCGCCGTGGCCGCGCTCCGCGGGAGCGGACAGCCCGGCGGCGCAGTTGTCGCACCGACCGCACGGGTCCTGGGCGCCCTGGCCGAAGTACCGGAGCAGGAACCGCCGCCGGCAGTCGGCCAGCTCCGCGTAGCGGCGCATCATCTCCACCCGTGAGCGCTCGATGGCACGGCCCCGCGCCGCGATCTCGACGGCCTTCGCGGCGGCCTCGGCCGGCGGCGGTGCGCCGGCGGCGGGCTCAATAAGGTCCTGCAGGCGGACGGCTCCGGCTGCCTCGAGCAGGTTGACCAGACCGGTGAGGCGGCGTTCGGACAGGCCAGCCCGTGCCGCCAGCTCACGCACCGAGACTGGTATCTGGGTGGCCGCCGCCACCTCGGCCAGCAGCTTCTCGTCCGGCAGGCCGCCGGTGAAGAACCGCCGGATGCCGAGGTCCTCGGGCCGGTAGAAGCAGACGGCGGTGGCCGCCTTCCCGTCCCGCCCGGCCCGGCCGATTTCCTGGTAGTACTCGTCGAGCGAGCCCGGCACGGAGGCGTGCACAACGAAGCGGACATCGGGCCGGTCGATCCCCATCCCGAACGCGCTGGTGGCCACGATCGTCTCGCCGCTCATGAAGAGGCGCTGGGTGGCCTCTCGCTCCGCCCGGCTGAGCCCCGCGTGATACGGCCGGACCCCGAGCCGTTCCGCATACTGTTCGGTCTCCTCGCGGGTGGCCGCGTAAATGATGCCGGTGCCGCCGAGCTCGCCGGCCGCCTCCCCGACCGCGGTCTCCTTGGTGCCGGCCTCGTGGAAGGCCCGCACCGACAGGTAGATCTCCGGCCGGTCGAAGCCCCGGATGACGTGGGCCGCGTCCCGCAGGCCCAGCCGCCGGACGATCTCCTCGCGGACCGGCGGGGCGGCGGTGGCGGTCAGGGCCGCGACCACCGGCCGGCGGCCGAGTGAGCTGATCACGTCGCCGATCCGCAGGTAATCAGGGCGGAAGTCATGGCCCCAGGCGCTCACGCAGTGCGCCTCATCCACAGCCAGCAGGCGCGGCGGTGCCGTACCGAGCAGGTCGCGGACGTCGTCGCGGGCGAGCTGTTCGGGCGCGAGGAAGACGAAACCGGCCGTGCCGGAGCGGAGCAGGCCGTAGGCCTCGGCGCGGCGGCTTTCCGGCACCGAGGCGTTCACGGTGAAGGCGGTCAGGCCATGCGAACGCAGGTGCTCGGCCTGGTCCTGCTGCAAGGACAGCAGCGGTGAGACGACGACGGCCGGCCCGCCGAGGGCGATCGCGGCGAGCTGGTAGACCGCGGACTTGCCCGCGCCGCTCGGCATCACGGCCAGGCAGTCACGCCCCGTGGTGAGCGCCGAGGCGGCCTCGTGCTGCCCGGGCCGCAGGGCCGTGTAGCCGAATACGCCGGCGGCGATCTGCCGCAGGTCGGGTGGCGCGGACGTGGCAGGGCTCCTTACCGTGGGCGGTGGCCGGGCCCGCGGCGTCCCCGGGCCCGGTGGTGAACATCTTTCCGTCTGCCACGAAATCACGTCAACGAACCGGCTCCCGACCGCCCCGCCGGAGCGGCTCGCGGACGTGGCAGGACCCCTCGGGCCCCGGCGGCGCGGGCCGCGAGGAAGTAGTGTCGCTGTTCGCCTCGCGGCGTCCGGATTCGATCAACGGCGGTGATCAGGTGAGCGGACTGTTTGATCTCACGGGAAAGACGGCGGTCGTCACGGGCGGCTCGCGCGGCATCGGCCTGATGATTGCGCGCGCTCGCGAGCCGGCCACCGGAAGCCGGGCCGGCCTGACCGGAAGGCCGTGCGATCTCACCCCCTGATCCCGGGCCAGGGGATGACGAAAGCCGCAGCGTCACCGATGATGGACACGTGACCGGCTGCGCCCGCGATGGGGGTGGCGTGCAGTGCGGTCCCGCGGGGAGGCACCGGTGAGCATAGGCGAAGCACTCGCGGACGCGCGACTGCACGCGGGTCTTACCGTGGCCCAGGTCAGCGATCAGGTCCGCATCAGGGAAATGATCATCACGGGTATCGAGGACGACGATTACTCGGTATGCGGCGGCGACCTTTACGCCCGGGGGTACATTCGCATGATCGCCCGGGCTGTCCAGGCGGATCCGGAGCCATTAATCCGGGAGTACACGGCGATCGCGGATGGTAAGAGCGGGCCGGTCGCCGGGCGCAAGCGGCGGCGGATCCACTGGGTCACACTGCTGGTACTGGTGTGGCTCGGTGTCGCGGCGTACGACCTCCATGGAGGCTTGCCCCGGGTGGCGAGCGCCGCGCCTTTAGCGCGGGCGCAGCCGGTGACTCACCGCCCAGCCGCGCACGCCACGTACGTACCATCGGCGCCGAAGAGGTCCGGCGTGGGCGCCGTCCCGGCGCGCACGCTCACCCCGGTCAGCGCGGCCGCGTTCGGTCCCTCCGGCCCGGGGCAGGGCGACGCGCCTCGGCTCGCGCCGCTGGCGATCGACGGCAATCCCGCCACGGCCTGGCATACCGACTGGTACGCCAGCGCGAATTTCGGGGACCTGTACGCGGGTACCGGCCTGCTCCTGGACATGGGCCATACGGCGACGATCACAGCCGCCCGGATAACCCTCGGCCCGGATCAGGCCGCCAGCTTCCAGCTGCGCGTCGGCGACGCACCGCTGCTGGCCGCCCTGGCCTCCGCCGCGCAGGCCGCCGACACGAGCGGTGTGGTGGACCTGCGGCTCACGAGGCCGGCACACGGGCGTTACGTGCTCATCTGGTTCACCCGCCTGCCGCGCGACCCCGCAGGCACCTTCCAGGCCAGCGTGTATGACATCCGCCTGGAAGGTCAGCCCTGACGGGCGGCCCGGCCGCGAGCACAACGGCATCCATGCGCTCAGGCCAGGCCGCCGTGGCCTGCGGTCGGCGTAGCCTCGTTACGGGGATCAGCGCCGCTACGAGCAGCGCCGGGCGGGAACCGGCCCGGCCGCGGATTCGTTAGGCTCCGCCCACCATCGACGAGGAGCAGAATGCCATGAGCCTCTTTCAGCGGGCCCACGAAATAGTTCAGGCCAAAGCCAACAAGGCGCTCGACGCCGCCGAGAAACCCGACGAAATGCTTGATCTGTCCTACGAGCAGATGCTCGACCAGATCACCCAGGTCCGCCGGTCGCTGGTGGCCATCGCCGCCTCGCGCAAGCAGATTGAACTGCAGGAGCAGCAGCTTCAGCATTCCGTGGCGCACCTGGACGACCAGGCTCGGGCGGCGCTGTCGCAGGGCAATGAGGATCTGGCCCGGGAGGCGCTGTCCCGCAAGGCCGCCGCCCAGGGCCAGATCGACGGCATGGAACCCCAGCACCAGCAGCTCACCGCGCAGGAGGCTAGCCTCGAGCGGACCCTCGCTGCCCTGCAATCGAAGGTGAACAACTTCCGGACCCAGAAGGAAGTACTCAAGGCCCAGTACACCGCGGCGAGCGCGATGAGCTCGGTCGACGAGAGCGCCGCGGGGATCTCCGGCACCATCGGCGATTCGGGAGCGGAGGTGCAGCGGGCCCAGGACAAGATCGCCGCGATGCAGGCCCGGGCTGGCGCGCTGGACGAACTGCTCCAGTCGGGCGTGCTCGAAGATGTCGGGGGAGACACCGACGACATCCAGAAAGAGCTCGACGAAGCCGGATCGGCCGCTGAGGTGGACAAGGAGCTCGCCGCGCTGAAAACCCGGATCGGCCCGGGCAGCTCCCCGCCGGAGCTGACCAGCAGCTGACCGGGGCCGCCCTGGCTGTTCCTCGCCGGGCCAGCCCATGCCCGCGCAGCCCGGATACCCGGCCTGGCAGGAACGGAGTGAACCCGGTGCGGATTTCTTGCCAATATGGGCGGGTTGTCCGCGAATGTGATGGGAGGTAGTCAGGCTTCGCTGACGGCGGCAAGGTTATCGCGGACCGTCTTGGTCATCGGGTGGTCATGGCCGAGATACCGCTCGCAGTCGGCCAGGGTGCGCTTCAGCAGCGCGATGGCCTCGACCAGCCGGCCGTTCGCGTACTGGGCCGAGGCCAGGCCGGAGCGCACGCTCAGCGTCTCGAGCTCGCCAGGCCCGAGCATGAGCTCGCAGTCGGCCAGCGCTCGCTCGTACTGGGCGATGGCATCCGAGAGCCGGCCGATCTGAAGATATGCGCCGGCCAGGTTCGAGCGCGCGATCCGGGTGTCCGGATGGTCGATTCCGGACACTTGCCGGTCGGCTAGCGTCTGCTCGTAGACGGGGATGGCCTCCCGTAGCTGACCGGCGCTGCGGTAGCCGAAGGCGAGGTTGGCGCGGGCCGTGACCGTGTCCAGGTGGTCCGCGCCTGCGGTCCGCTCGCGGTCGGCCAGGACCTGCTTGTACTGAGCGATCGCATCCTTCGGCTTCCCGCCACGGCGCAGCGCGGATGCCAGGATAGCCCGGGCCACGATCGTGTCCGGGTGATCACGACCGCGAGCTGCCTCCTGGCCCTTCAGGACTCGCCTGCATTGCTCGATCCCGTCCCTGGCCTTCCCATTGGCCAGGTAGGCCTCGGCCAGGTCGGCCCGTGCGGCCAGGGTCGCGGGATGGTTACCGCCGAGCATCTTCTCCGTGTCGGTCACCCGCGAGGCGTGGGTAGCCACGGCTTCCAGGCCCCGCCCGGCCCGTTGGTAGGCGTCGGCCAGGCCGACCCGCGCGGCAAGTACGGCCGGATCCCCCGGCCCGAGCAGGCGGCTTGAGTCCGCGACCACCTGCTGGTAAAGCGTGACAGCCGCGGCGGCCTCGCCCGCGCTGATATAGGCGTGCGCGAGGTGCCGCCGGGCAGCGAGGGTGTCCGGGTCGTCGGAGCCCCGGGTCCGTTCCCGATCGGCCAGCACGTGCTGGAACATCGTGATCGCTTCCGCGAAGCGACCCGCCGCTTCGCAGGCGCCGGCCAGCCTGTCCCTGGCGGCGAGCGTGCTGGCGTGGGCGGCCCCGAACAACCGGGTGCTGGTCATGGCCAGACGCTGCCAGTTGGCCATCGCCGACCCGGTCAGCCTGCTTTCATCCAGGCTCAGCCCGAGGCGGAATAGGAGTGGATGGGGTGCGGCCTTCCACAGCGGATTGACGAGCCAGGGATGTTCCTGCCCCGGGTCGGGGCCCCCTGGAGCCATCGTGATCTCGTCGGCGATCGCGCAGAGGGCGGTCCCGCAGTCCCGCAGGGCCTGTTCCAGCGGTGCGTTCTGGCCGCCGTTCTCCGGCCACGTCTGGATCAGCGCGTCCGCGGCGGCCAGGATCGCCTTCTCGAGATCGGCGGGCGACAGGAACGCGCGCACGGCCGCCCGGACGCTCTGGTGCACCCGCACCGTCCTGGCCGGGCTCTCCGGGTCGACGCTGAGCAGGCTGGCCGCGGCTAGGCCAGTAATCGCGGCGCGGGCCATGTTCTGATCGGCGTCCGTGCCCGGCCGGCCGGTGATATAGCCGCACGCGGCCGGGCTGGTGAGCACGGCCTCGGGGATCCCGTGCCCGTCGAGAATGGCGGCCAGGGTGAGGGCAGGCCGGGCCAGGCCCACCGGCGGCTGTTCGTTCGCGCATTCGGCGGCCAGCGAGATGGTGGCCAGCACCGCCGCCGATACCCTGGGTACGACGGGCACCCGCTTGCGCCGCTCGGCCAGCCGCACCCGATACTCGCGGCAGTCCATCCCCGTCACGATCATCGTGGCGGCCGCCTGGGCCAGGCCCAGGGGCAGGCCGTCCAGGTCATCACTCAGGTCGATAGCCTCGGGCTGCTGGTCGGCGGTGAGCCGGCTGCCCAGATAGAGCAGGGCCTCCCGGATGCTGAATCCGCCGATCGGGATGACCCGCAGGCCCCGGCGGTTCTGGCTGGCGGCCGTCCTGTTCAGCGAGAGTTCGGGCAGCTGGGTCGTGATCACGACCTGGCCGGCCCCGCCGCTGGGCCACAGGCCCTCGAGGTCTGCCGCGGCGGTCAGGTTGTCGAGGATCAGGACCCACGGGCGCTCGGTGTGCGCCAGCCAGGTGACGAAGCGGGCCGCGGCGGTCTCGGCATCGTCGTCCGGCTCGCCGACACCGATAGTGCCCGCCGCTTGCGCGAAGCCCGAGATGATCGTATCGCGGCTGGCCGCGATCACCCAGGCGAGCAGTTCTACGGCGCGGCTGTCCCGGACGGCGTGGGCGAACCCCGCCGCGAGCTGCGTCGTGCCGGTCCCGCCCTGGCCGGCCGGAGCCGCGATCGCCTTCTCGCCCTGGGTCAGAACCACAACCTCGCCGGGGTGCAGATCAGCTCGCAGGCCGGAGTCAATCTCCGGGCGCTGGCGGTATGAGTCCGCGAGCGGCGGGATGGCACCCGACAGCAGCATGGGCGGTTGCTGTGGCGTCATGGCACGCTGCGCGTCGCCCATGTTGACATCCTTCCCCCCGGATGCCCAGGCGCCTGGGTCAGGCGATCCTTTACCCGCCGCTGCCTGGACATTCCTCCCAGCGGCAATGTTAGTCGTCAAACGTCTGCGCGGTCACACGTTGCGGAACGCGGCCATCGGGTGGTGCGGAACGGGCAATCAGGTTCTCGGGGCGACGCCGAACACGTGCCGATTCAGCCGCGCTGCGTACCCTGACGTCTCATATCTCCCTACGTCGCATATGACGCCAGGGCTCTCCGTGCCCTCCGGGCGCCTTTAATGATCTTGCTCGCCGAGGGTCCGCGGGCGGAGATCGGCTCGCCGGTGATGCGCGCCGAGGGAGGCAAAAATCAATTCGAGGCATATGAGGTTTTTCGTATCCGAATATTCAACATGGGCAAAACCGCAGGTCAGATGCTACGGTCGGCAAGAATCATGGGGGGAATCATGAGTAACGAGATGATCGCAGGGAGACATGGCCCGGGGCGCCCTGTGGAGGAGACGCCACAGGAATACGCGGCCTTCAAGATCGAGAAACGCGGAATCGACCTGATCCCCGACGCCGAGCGGAAGATGCGGCCGTCGGGGCTGTTCTGGCTGTGGTCAGGCGCCGTGTTCAACGTGGAGTTCCTGTTCTACGGCACGCTGATCATGACCTTCGGCCTGACCGTGGCCCAGGCGATCATCGCGATCCTGGTGGGCAACCTGCTCTACGCGCTGCTCGGTTTCGCCAGCCTGCAAGGACCCAAGGCGGGGACCACCACGTTCATGGTGAACCGGGCGCCGTTCGGCCAGAACGGGAACCGCATGGTGGCGCTGTTCAACTGGGTCACCCAGGTCGGCTTCGAGGTCGAGGGCATCTACTTCGTCGTCGCCACCGTAATCCTGCTGTTCTCGCTGCACGGCACCAAGCTGGACGCCACCGCCAAGGTCGTGGTGCTCATCCTCGCCGTGCTGGCCCAGATGATCGTGCCGCTACTCGGTCACGCGACCATCAGCAAGATCCTGCGTTACCTGGCCTACGTGTTCATCGTGTTCTTCGCGGTGCTGGCCGCCTTCACCTTCCAGCGGCTGCACCTGTCTCACTTCCACGCCAAGCCGGCCTCGTTCGCGGTGTGGACCACCGCGCTGGTCCTGCTCATCTCCGCCGGCGGCCTGGGCTGGTCGGTCAACGGCAACGACTACTCGCGTTACCTGCCCCGCAACACAGCGCCGTCTCGTACCTTCTGGGCCGCGACGCTGGGCGGTGCCGTCCCGTCCGTCATTCTGGAGATCCTCGGCGTCCTCGCCTACACGATCACGACGAAGTCGGTTGGGATCGCGCAGATCGGCGTACCGCAGTCCTTCCCAGCCTGGTTCGTGACCCCGTTCCTCATCTTCGCCATCTTCCAGCTGCTGGCCATCGACACCATCAACATGTACTCCTCCGGCGTGACGTTGCAGGCCCTCGGCCTGCCGGTCAAGCGGTGGGGGGCGGTCATCCTGGACACGGTGGTCTGCGGTGCGATCACTGGCATCATCTTGTTCCACGGGAACTTTTACGCCGACTTCTCCGGGTTCCTGCTCTATGTCGTGGTATGGCTGTCAGCCTGGTTCGGGATCCTGATCACGGACTACCTATTGCGCCGCGGGACCTACAACTCGGTGTCGCTGCGATCCGCACGCGATGGCCTGTACTGGCGCAACGACGGCGTCCACTGGCCGGCCATCATTGCCCAGGTCCTCGGCATGGCCGCCGCTCTCATGTGGATCAACGCCGCCTTCGCCAATCCGCCGTACACCGGCCCTATCTCCAACCACTTCCCCGGCCTGCATGGCGGCGACTTCAGCTGGGCGATCGGCATCGTCGTCGCTGCACTGGCCTACTGGGGGCTCGCCGGGCGCAGCGTCCGGCGCGAGGCGGCCAGGGATATCAGCATCTGACATCAGGAGGGTGCCGGGGGCCGGTTCAGCGGCCCCCCGGCCGCGGGCGAAGGTCGGCCGCCAGCGGCCGGGAGAGGCGCAACTGGGCGTCTCATTCCACGCTGAAGCAGATGTCCGCGTAAACCGGAAGCTCCCTTCCGGCGCACCCGGGACCACTGATCGGCTCCGGGCTGCGCCCGTTCTCATGCCGCTGCCCGCACTGCGGCCCCGCCGGCCGTGCGATCCTGAACCTGGCAGGACCCTGCGTAGCCACGATGAGCCGCGGCACCCGGTCCTGAGAGGAGACAGATGACCAAGGTTCCCGGTATGGCCGGGGCGTGCGCCGTCGGCGGCGGCCGAAGGCGCGGACCGGACCAGACGCCGGCGGCCAGGGGACACGGTGTGCTTCTCACCGCAGGCTGACATCGCCGGGGGCCTGGTGATCACCGCCATCGGCGTTGATGCTGTCCGCCACATCGGTCAGCGCCGCGAGTTCATCGCGCTGGCCTGGCTCCCCTTGCTGCTGGGCGCCCATCAGTTCATCGAGGCGTTCGTCTGGTTGTGGCTCCAGGGCCATGTGCCGCGCGCGGCCGGCCAGGCCGCGCTGTGGGCTTACCTGCTGATCGCCTTCGTCGTGCTGCCCGCGCTCGTCCCCCTGGCTGTCATCGCGCTCGAGCCCACCCGGCGGCGGAAGTGGATGATGGCGCCGTTCGCGGCGACCGGGACGCTGATCGCCGGAGCGCTGCTCGCGGCGATGATCAGGGGCCCGGTCGGTGTGAAGCTCGCCCCGTACCACCTGTCCTACGGCATCCGGATACCCGACGGTTTGCTGATCGTCGTGCTCTACGTCGTCGCCGTGTGCGGCCCACTGCTGCTGTCGGGCTACCGTAACGTCGCCATCTTCGGCGTGGTCAACCTCGTGGCCGTCATCATCATCGCCCGGCTGACCATTTCCGGGTTCGCCTCCGTGTGGTGCGGCTGGGCGGCCGTCTCCAGCGCCGCCATCACGCTGCATTGCCGCTCCGCCAAACCCCATCCCCAGCATGCCCGGGCCGGGGGTGACGGACTCACTTCCACCGGCTGAGCGGCAGACCCTGAGCGTCTGGGCCGG
>PLRW01000222.1 GCA_003164955.1 Actinomycetota bacterium | reverse complement strand
TCGCTCACGTCCGCGAGCCTACGCCAGTTGAAGGATGACCGACATTCAGGCAGATGACCAAGCCGTTGTCCTCGTCCGTGCCGGCTCCTGCACGGACCAGGTCGGCCAGCTCCTTATACGAGGGACGCTCATCACCGACTGGCACGTCGTGATCATCCCGCAGAGGTGATCAAGCCCAGCAACCCGCGGTGGGTATCGCATCTCTCGGGCTTCAATCGGCCTGTGGGGTGTGGTTCGCGGTGAAGGCCAGCAGTGGCACGGCGGTCCGCGGCGGATCCTCGAGGTTGGGTGAGTGCCCGGCACCGGGCAGCATCTCGACTATCGCGCCGGGAACGGCGCGGTACTCGGCGGTGGACGAGGGGCGCCACCTGCGATCTTCCTCGCCGTAGATCACCAGTAGCGGCTTGCCGAGGGGCGCCAGCCGTTCTGGCAGTCCCTGTTCGTTCAGGTACGCGCGGACCCCCAGTGAGGTCGCGGCGAACACGTGGAGGTCCATGTCGCGTACCTGGTCCAGGAACGGCTGGGGGATCTGATATCCCGGGGCGAACCCGGAGCTGACGGCCTGGCGGAGCTGTTCGTCTGTGAAATCCGGCCACTGTTCCGGGTCGATGGCGGCCTCTTCCCCGATGTAGGCGGCCATGTTGGGGCCGAAGTTGATGAACACGAGGGCGGTCACCAGGTCGGGTCGTTGCTCGGCAAGGGCGGTGGCAACCGCCACGCCGCTCGAATGGCCGGCCACGATGGTGTGCTCGACGCCGAGCCGGTCCAGTGCCGCGCCGGCCCGGCGCGCCTGGTCCGGGATCGCGTAGCTCGCGCGGTCCGGTTTGGCTGACTGGCCGCATCCGAGCAGATCGATCCGGATGACGCGATGGGACCCGGTCAGCAGCGGAACCATCGGCTCCCACGAGCGGGCCGATGCGGCGGTCCCATGGATGAGCAGGAGTGCGGGGGCGTCGCACGGGCCGTCCTGGCACACGTGGATCTCGCCGCCGTCCAGAGGCAAGGTCGACTCCTCGGTGGCCGGGGCGTGCAGACGCGACTTATCGCTGGAAACAGTCATGGGTGGATTGTCGCCGCCGGTGCGCGCCGGCGGCTTGGACAAATGTTCCGGTCGGCCGGCGTGCGTAGCATGAAGGAATGTGGTCCGGCGGGTCCGAACGGGACGACGGGGTGTTGTGGGACATCGCATGCCCGGCCCAGCCCCGTCGCGTGCCTGGGGTCACCATGGCCGGGTTTCGTGACCGCGGCATCACCCCGCCCGGCCTCCGGCTGATCCCGCACCCGGCCGTGACCCTGATTCTGGTGTTCGGCGGCACGATTGCCGTGGAAGATGCCGCCGGGCGGCGGCAGCAGGGCAGTTTCGTTACCGGGCTCGGGTTCGGCGAAGTCCTCCGCGCGCTGCGGGCGGAGGCCTTTGAGTGCCTGCAGGTGCGTCTGTCACCGCTGGTCGCACAAGTGGTGCTGGGTGCCGCAGTGGCCGACCTGGGCGGCGCTGTGGTGACCCTCGATGATCTGTGGGGCCGGGAGGCGGCACGGATCAGTGAGCACTTGGGTGATCTCTCCTCCTGGGAGGATCGCTTCGCGCTGACCGACGCGTGGCTCGCCCGCCGGTGCGCGGCGGGGTCGCAGGTAGCCCCGGAGGTCGCCTGGGCCTGGCATGGCATCGTCGCCGGCCGTGGCATGGTCCGGATCGAGCACCTGGCGGCCGAACTCGGCTGGAGCCGCAAACGCCTGTGGTCCCGGTTCCATTCGCAGATCGGCCTGCCGCCCAAGCGCGCCGCGAAGCTGGTCCGCTTCGACCATGCCGTACACAGCCTGGTCGCGGGCCAGGACGCGGCCGGAGTCGCCGCCGACGGCGGTTACACCGATCAGTCCCACCTGCACCGCGACGTCGTGGCGTTCACCGGGTTGACCCCCGCGACCGTGGTCAACGAGCCCTTTCTCGCGGTCGACGACATCGCATGGGGCTGGCCCGGACCGCGGAACTCTCGCGGTCGGCCTTACCGCACCCCGCATCAAAGTCCTCGTCATGCTCACCCGCGGCAACCCCTGGCTCCCCACGACTAACTGATCTCTACTCAGCGACCTGACGTTGCCGGGCTCAGTCACGCGGCTTCAAGGTCGGTGGCCGACAAGTAGGCCCCGTGCTTGCGGAACGCAGCCGGAGCCCGGGCCAAGGCATCGGCGCGCTGAACCTGAGTTTCGGCGGGGAACCACGGCTGCCGCAGAACCCGCAGCTCAGTCCAGGCTGGCGGGGCTAGGTCATGCTGCGCCGCAAGATGTTCCGCCAGTGCCGCCAGCAGCGCATCCCACCGTTCGTCACCCACGAGCAGCGGCTCATCTACCAGCAGCGAAGGCTGGACGTCACCGGGCTCCCACCGGTACTCCTCCAGGAACTCCCAGACCAGCTTCCACCGCGTCCGATCATCAGCCGCCCGGGACAGATGGCGGGCAAGGTCGGCTATGGTCATCTGCCCTGTCCGGTGCCGGCCGTCCAGCATGCTAGCTCGCGGGCCTCCACGCACACGCCACTCATCTGGGCCGCACTGCTCTAGAATCGAACCCGGCAGCCACGGCCAAGCCGACCGGTCGTCCTGCTCCTCCTGCTTGTTTCGCGGGTGCGCGGCCAGGTCGTCAGCGTAGGTGTCCAGGTCGTTACCGGTCCAGGGCTGGCCGGACCGCCCGCCGCCACGGCGGTCATGGGCGATCGCCCGGTAACCGTTCGAGGCCACCAGGAACAACTGGTCATCCCAGGCATCAGCGGTGAGCGGCCAGCCGTGGCTGAACACGACCGGCTGGCCGCTGCCCCAGTCCTTGTAGAAAATCTCGGTGCCGTCCGTGGTGGTGATGGTTCCCATCACATTTCTCCTTGGTTTGCGGGGGATTGGATCTACTGGTCGGCGAGCCAGCTGCCGTGGAATCCGAGCGGGATCCGGGCGGGCAGGTGAACACGGGCGACGGGCTCCGCGGTGAAGTCCTGCGCGGCGAGGATGACCAGGTCAGACGCGCCACGGTCGGGGTTGTGCACGAAGGCGAGGACGTAGCCGTCGTCTTCGGCGGCCTCCGGGGTGGTGGGGGTGAACACGGCTTCGCCGGCGGTGGCGTCCCGGCCGAAGTCGTGCGCTTCGGCGGTGCCGTGCGCCAGGTCGTGCTTGAGCAGCGCGTTGGTGAAGGCCTCGTCGGCGAAATCACCGGTCAGCGGCGAGATAAGCTGGCCGACTTCGCCGATCATCGCGCTGTAGCCGTACCGGTGCGGGCGCGAGATGACCCGGTCATCGACCCGCGGGAACTCCTGCGCCCGGTCGTTCAAGGTCTGCTGGCTCACCTTGCCCGCGGCCGGGTCGATGATCCACCGGTCGAGAGTGGCCGGCCCGTGCCCGTCCCACAGCGTGGCCACATCGAACGGCTGCGGGTACTGGCACAGGTCGACCACGACCCGCGCGCCGTCGTCGTAGGCGTTGAGCGTGTGGAACACCCAGCAGGGGCTGATCTGCAGCCAGCGGACACCGGTGGCGCTGCCGTCCCGGGGCAGCAGGCCGACGCGGGCCTGGTGCGCGGGGTTCCACGTGTAGGGCAGTTCCTTCCCGGCGGAGACTGCGTCCATGCTGAACGTGACGGGCAGGTCGAAGAAGACCACATATCTGTCGGTGAGCGCGAAATCGTGCATCATCGGCCCGTCGGGGACCGGGATGTCGGTGGTGCGGCTCACCTGGCCGGCGGCGCCGACGACCACGTGCTGGACGTGGTCCCAGGCCCAGTAGTACGCGATGGCGTGCAGTTCGCCGGTCCGCTGGTCGAGCTTGGTGTGCGCGGCGAACCCGCCGGGCAGCGTCCCGCCGAAATCATGCGGGCCCTGGGTCTCGAGCTCATCGGAGAGCTGGTATGGCAGCGGGCCGGCCTCCACGGTGGCCAGGATGCGGCCGGCGTGCCTGATGATGTGCGTGTTCGCGGCGAAGTCCATGTTCTCATGCACCGGGCCGGCTGGCCATTTCTCGCCGAGGGCGCCGGTGACGGCCTTGGAGCGGACCCAGCGGTTGCGGTACCACTCGGCGCGGCCATCCCGCAGCCGCACGCCATGCACCATGCCCGCGCCCAGGAACCAGTGATAGTTGGGGTCGTCCAGGCCCAGCGGGTTGGGGCCGTTCCGCAGGTAACGCCCGTTGAGCCCGGCAGGCACCCGGCCGGTGACCGGCAGGTCGAAGGCCGTGGTCTCGCTGGGGACCGGGGCGAACGAGCCTTGCAGGAACCGACTTTGGGCAGGCATCGGCGAACTCCTTCACAGTCGGGGGCGCCGGCTGGCGTCCCGTTCGGGCTGGTTTGCCGGCCCTTGCCGGGAGGCAGCCGACTGGCTGATGGCACGGATCCGGCGGCCCTGCAGGACGCCCAGCCGGGCCAGCACCTGGCCGAAGGCCATCAGCACCAGCGCGGTTGTCCAGATACTTGCGCCGGTGATGTCATGACGGGCCGAGAAGGATGCGACCGAGGAGCCGCCGCCATGGTAGGCGTAATAGGCAAACCCGAACCGGAATCCCATGCCGGCAATCCATGTGATGACCGAGACGGCGCCGGCCCGGAACATCAGCCGCCGCTGGTCGTCCCGCCAGATGCCGTCGGCGGCGCCGCTGAGCGCGCCGAGCACGATCCCGGCGGCGGCCAGGATGACAATGAGGATCAGGTCATTGCCGCGCAGGGTGAACGGGCGCAGGTAGACGATCCCGGCCAGGATCAGCAGGGCCAGCGGGAGCAGCGCCGCCCGGGGGCTCAGCTCGTGCGGGCGCACCTGACGGAAGATAACCAGGATTAGCAGGATGTCGATCACGTAGTCGGTGATGCTCATTGAGCTCTCCAGCTGGTGGCCTGGCAGCGAGTGCGCTGAGCCTGCGGATTGGCGCGCGACCCGGGCCCGCCGCGGCTAGTCATCGGTGCCGGACCGGGGCCTGGGCGGCCAGGTCGTCCCGGGTGGTCGGAGTGCCGTCGATAGCCTCATACGCGGCTTTCGAGCGGCCGAGGGTGCCCATCAGCGTGGATGGCCCGAAGAACGGCTGACCGCCGATGTGCCAGCTGTCGCGGCCGAGTTCTTCGATGAGCACCCAGACCACCTCGCGGAAGGCCTCCGAACCCTCGAAGGCGACTATCGTGTCGGTGATCTTCGCGGCCAGGTCATGCTTTTGCTTTTCGGTGAAGACTCCCTCGATGACCTTGACGGTAACCAGCGGCATGACGTGCCCTCCACGGGCGGTGATCCCCGCGCATGCAGGGGCGGGGCGTGGATCGCCCGTGCCAGAAGCATCCGCCCCGGACGAGCGCACTCGCATCTATGGGATCCCTAGTTGGCACCATGGCATCGCACCCGGGCTCCATGGGGCTGTTCACCGGGCAGAGCCAGTTCTACTGTGGTGAGCGAGCCACCAATTGGGATGGTGATCCTTCGCGGCCGCGCAAACCAGTGCCTAGCCCTTGACGGGCTCCTCGCGAACGTCCGGTCAGGGCGCAGCCGGGCGCTGGTGGTGCGCGGTGAGGCCGGTATCGGCAAGACCGCGCTGCTCAGCTACGCCGCCGACACGGCACCCGACTTCCAGGTGGCACGCGCTGAGGGCGTCGAATCGGAGATGGAATTGCCCTTCGCGGGGCTGCACCAGCTCTGTGGCCGGATGCTGAATCGCAGCAGTTCGCTGCCCGGGCCGCAGCGCAACGCGCTCGGCGTCGCGTTCGGCCTGCGTTCCGGCACTGCGCCGGACCGCTTCCTGGTCGGACTCGCCATCTTGACCCTGCTGTCTGACGTAGCCGCCGACCAGCCGCTGCTGTGCCTGATCGACGATGCACAGTGGCTGGACCAGACCTCCGCCCAAGTCCTGGCCTTCGTTGCCCGCCGGCTGGACACCGAATCGGTCGCCATGATGTTCGGCACCCGCGACCCCGGCACGGCGCCTGGCCTCACCCGCCTTCCCGAGCTGACACTGGAAGGACTGCCCGATACTGACGCCCGGGCCCTGCTCGCCTCGGTCATCCCCGGCCGGCTCGATGAGCGAGTCCGCGACCGCATTGTCGCTGAAGCCAGCGGCAACCCTCTGGCCCTGCTTGAGCTGCCCCGGGGGGTAACCGCCGCGGACCTGGCCGGCGGGTTCGGCGTGGCCGGCCCGCCGACGCTGGCTGGCCGGATCGAGCAGAGCTTCCAGCGGCGGATCGCGCCGCTTCCGGAGATGACCCGGTGCCTCCTGCTGCTGGCTGCTGCCGAGCCCTTGGGCGACCCGGCGCTGCTGTGGTCTGCTGCGAGGCACCTGGGCATCAGCGCGGACGCCGCCGGCCCGGCGGAGGCAGACGGACTGCTCACCGTGACCGCCAGGGTGACCTTCCGCCACCCGCTGGTCCGCTCCGCCGTCTACCAGGCGGCGCCGGCAGGGGAGCGCCGCCGGGTCCACCACGCCCTCGCCGAGGCCACCGAACCGGGATCCGATCCCGATCGCCGGGCGTGGCACCAGGCCCAGGCAGCAGCCGAGCCAGATGAGGACATCGCCGCCGAGCTCGAGCGTTCGGCCGGCCGGGCGCACGCACGCGGCGGCCTAGCCGCAGCGGCCGCCTTCCTCGTACGCGCCGCCGCGCTGACCCCGGCCGCGCCCACGCGCGCGGCACGCGCACTCGCCGCCGCGCAAGCGCAATACGGGGCCGGGATGCCAGACGCGGCAGTGGAACAGCTGGCCGTCGCCGCGACAGGACCGCTCAGCGAGCTGGACCGCGCCCGGCTGGAGCGGCTGCACGCACAGATCGCGTTCACCCGGCTGCGGGGCAGCGGCGCTCCCCAGCTCCTGCTCCAGGCGGCCCGGCGGCTGGGCCCCCGGGACGCCGCCCTGGCCCGCGAGACCTACCTGGAGGCGCTGTGGGCGGCGATCCGTACCGGCCGGTCCGGCAGCGGTCACACAGCACGTGAAGTGGCCGAAGCCGCCCTGGCCGCGCCACTCGCAGCCGACCCGCCGCGGGCAGTTGACCTCCTGCTGGATGGCCTGGCCGCCCGATCTACCGAGGGCTACACGGCGGGCGTACCCGCCCTCCAGCGCGCACTCAGTGCGCTACGCGCCGGGAACGGCGACGACGACACACGCTGGCTATGGCTTGGCTGCCACACCGCCATGGACTTGTGGGACGACGAGGCGTGCCGCACATTGGCCGCCCGGCACGTCCAGCAAGCCCGGGAAGCCGGGGCCCTGACCATGCTCCCGTTCGCCCTCAACTACGTCGCCGCACATCACATCTTCGCCGGCGAGTTCACCGCAGCCGCGGACCTGCTCGACGAAGCGGACACAATCACAGCGGCGACCGGGAACGTGCGGATGGCGGACTTCTCGCTGCTGCTGGCGGCCTGGCGCGGCCGGGCATCCGGCGAGTTCGAAGCCGGGATGCAGGATGCGGCTGCCCGAGGCGAGGGGCTGGCGATGGCCAGCGCCGAGTTCGCGTCCGCCGTGCTCCACAACGGCCTGGGCCAGTACCAGGCCGCGCTCAACGCCGCGCGACAGGCTTGCACGCACGACGAGCTCGGCTTCGGCGTCTGGGTCCTGCCCGAGCTGATCGAGGCAGCGGTACGAAGCGGGGAAAATGAGGCCGCGGCGGTCGCCCTGCACCAGCTGTCCGAACGAACCAGCCTCAGCGCCAGCCAATGGGCACACGGCATCGAAGCCCGCTCCCGTGCCCTCATGACCGACGGGCAGGCAGCCGAGGACCTCTACCAGGAGGCGATCAGCCAGCTCGGCCGCAGCAGGATGACGGTCCACCTCGCCCGAGCCCATCTCATCTACGGAGAATGGCTGCGCCGCGAGAACCGGCGCGCCGACGCCCGCGAGCAGCTGCGCACCGCCCACCAGATGCTCGCCACCATGGGAGCCGACGGCTTCGCTGAACGAGCCGCCCGCGAGCTGCGAGCCACCGGCGAGCGGCTCCGCAACCGCACCACCGGTAGCCCCGTCCAGCTCACCGCCCGGGAGACCCAGATCGCCCGGCTGGCCGGAAACGGCCAGCCCAACCGCGAAATCGCCGCCCAGCTCTTCATCAGCCCCCACACCGTCGAATACCACCTGCACAAAATCTTCGCCAAGCTCGCCATCAGCTCACGCAACCAGCTGCACAGCGTCCTGGCCGGCGGCAGAAGCGAGGCACCTGCACGCCCGGTATCTCCCGGCCCTTAGAACAAGCCACGCAGCTGCTCCGTCGAATGCTCAGCATGTGAACGGGCACTCACTGACGCGCCGGCCAACGACGGCCGACAGCAACAGAACGCGCAGTTCTACGCGCCCCCGCCGACCCAGAGGAGCCGCCTGGACAACCTGTGTGGTTATCACAACCTCGGTGGATTATGGCCGCATTCGCACGTTGCTCCTTCGGTGGGCCGGCCAGTCGTGGTGCTGTCGGTGGGCCGCGGCGTGCCTGCTTCCTGCGGTGTCCGTGAGGGCAATAATTGAGTCATGGAGACTCGCGAACTGCCGTCGCGCTGGAGCGACTACGCGCGTCGCCTGCCGTCTTCCCTCAAAGACCTGAGTGGGCCAGCTGCGGGGATAGTCGTGCTGCCGTTGCATGTGGCCTGGTCAGGCCGGCGGGCATACGACGTGAGTGATGAGCGCCAGCGTCTCATGCTTTACGCGCTGCTGCTTGCGGAGGCCCAGCGCGAGGATCTTGAGCGGTTCCTGCACTCGGAGTCGCTGGTGAGGATGTGGCCGCAGTTGCGGCGGCTACTGGGCCCGCATGCGCGGCGGGCGTGGGAAAAGGAACTGATCCCGGCGCCCCGGCAGTGAGCCTGGACGGGCTGCCTGCTGGCCACGTGCGCGTGCTGCTGGATGGCCTGAGCGTCTTCGAGCAGCACGGGCTGTTGCTGGCCGGAGG